>NZ_JBEXNN010000005.1:27709-317165 GCF_040611115.1 Streptomyces sp. NPDC003038 | reverse complement strand
TACTGCAGGGGGGACCCTGTGGGAGAGTAGGACGCCGCCGAACGATTATTGTGGGAAAGCCCCGCACCTTATGGTGCGGGGCTTTTCTGCGTTCCGGACCAGAGTCAGCGGTAGGCGGGAGTCCGGCGCTCGCCGGGCACTCGCCCGGTCACCCGCGTGGCTAAGATCTTCGACCATGAACCAGTACGTGATACGGGCCGTGCGGGGAGACGAGTGGGAGAAGGTCAAGGAGCTGCGGATCGCCGCGCTGAACGATCCGGCGGCGCCCCTCGCCTTCCTGGAGAGCGTGGCGCAGGCCGAGGCGCATCCCGATGAGTTCTGGCAGCGGCGTGCGGCCGGCGCTTCGCACGGCCGGCTGGCGCGGCAGTTCGTCGCGGAGGCGTCCGACGGGCGGTGGGACGGGTCGGTGATGGTGCTGGTCGAGGAGAGTGGGACCACCGACATCTTCGGCCAGTTGATCGAGCGGGCCCAGGGCCATGCCGTCGGGGTGTACGTGCGGCCCGGGCAGCGCGGGACCGGGGTGACGGAGGCGTTGTTCGAGGCCGCGTTGGAGTGGGCCTGGTCGGTGGAGGAGCCGGCGCTGGAGTGCGTACGGCTCTTCGTGCACGAGGAGAACGCGCGGGCCGGCGCGTTCTACCGGCGGTTCGGGTTCGAGGCGACCGGGCGGATCGTGCCGACGCCCGGGGATCCTTCGGCCAAGGACATCGAGTACGTCTTTCCGCGGCCCGTCTGAGGGCAGCGGTCAGGGGAGGTCGGCCTGCGGCCAGTGCGCGCGGGCCTGTTCGCGGCTGCGGCACAGGGCGAGGAGCGGGAGCGTCTCGTCGGTCAGGAGCTCCGGGAGCTGGGGGAGCGGGGCGACCGCGGCCACGTCGTCCAGGATCAGCGAGAGTGGTGGGTCGAGCCGGCCGTGGGATGACCGTGCGGCCATGCGGCGGCCGTGCTCGACCACGTGCGAGGCGAGCGCGGTCAGCAACGGCATCGCACCCGGGTGGGTACGGGGATCTTCCAGGGGCTCGCCCACTACGTAGAGGCTGCCCCCTTCCGCCACGAACGAAGCCAGGGTGAGGGAATCCGCGCGGTTCGGGTTGCAGGCTTCGCGGATGTGGATGGAGGTGAGGCAGGAGAGGGCGCGGGCGGTCAGGTTCTGGGCGAGTTCGCGGCGCTCGGGGTGGGCGGTGAGCGCGCTCTCCAGTTCGCCGGCGGCGCCGGCGGCGGCCTGGGGGTGGGTGCGCAGGACGCGCACCGGGTCCTGGGCGTTGTTTCCCTGGGTCCACCGGTGGAGCTGTTTGAACGGGCGGTCGTCCAGGGCGGCGGCTTGGAGCCAGCTGCGCAGGAGCGTTTCCGCGGTGTCGGCGACGGCCGCGTCCATGCGGGCCTGGGGGCGTACGGGGGCCAGCAGGGCGATCGCGCGGGCGGCGGCGGTGTCCCGGTCGGCGCAGCCCTCGGCTGGGTTCCAGTGCAGGCGGGCCGGGGTGTCGCAGAGGTGGGAGGGGTCGTAGAGGAGGACCGGGCCGAGTTTGGCGCGGGCGTCCTTGGTCTCGGCCCAGAGGGTGGGCGAGGAGGTCAGGATCAGTGCCGGCCCCTCCGACTCGCCGATGCGTTGTGCCGCGGCGCGCAAGCGGTCGTTCGGGCCGCCGTAGACGAGGCGGCGGGCTGCGGGCGGTGCGTAGCCGAAGCCGTAGCGGTAGGCCTCGTCCGTCGGGGGAGTGGGGCCCGGGGCCTGGGCCGGGCCGGCCGTGTGGGTGGCGAACCCGGCGGCGGGCGCAGGGGTGGACACGGGGGCCGGCATAGGTGGGGTTCCCGGTGCGGGGACGTGCGGCTGGGCCGGTGTGGGCGCTGCCGAGTGAGGGGTCTCGTACGCGTGGGAGGGGGAGTGCGGCTGGGACTGCGGCTGCGGCTGCGGCTGGGTGGGGGTGGGAGCCGGGGGATGCTCCACGGCTTGCAGGGCGGCTTGTCTGGCGAGGGCGCGGCGGGACTTGGTGCGGGCGATCACGCCGATGGCGAAGACCGTCAGGACGAACATCACCAGCAGCTGACTGATGAACAGGCCCCAGAACAGGCCCCACCCGGGCAGCGCCGTGGGATCGGTGTCGGGCCAGGCGCCCGCGACGTCGCGCGGCTGCGCTATCAGGGCTCGGACGGCCTCCGGGGTCCGGGTGAAGGTCACGGTTCCGGGCCAGGCGCCCTTCGAGAACCAGGCCGCGAGGCCCGTCGCGGACCAGACCAGGACGGCCAGGCCCAGCAGGAAGGCGAGCAGGGCGACCAGCAGGCCGTCCGGGATGCCCCCGCGCGAGGTGTTCTGCGTACGCCGTGCGTCGTGCATGGTCAGGCCACCGTGGTCGCGGAACCCGGACCGCTGGTGTTGCGGCGGCGTTCGATGGACAGGGCGCGTTCCTCGGCCTCCAGTTCGGCGGCGAGCATGTCGTCGGGGAGGCGGTCGGGGGCGGAGGCCTCGGTCATGGCGCGGTCGGTGTAGACGAGGGGGCGTTCGGCTTCGGTGATCAGGTGTTTGACCACCTGGACGTTGCCGTTGACGTCCCAGACCGCGATGCCCGGTGTGAGGGTGGGGATGATTTCGACGGCCCATCGCGGGAGGCCGAGGACGAGGCCCGTGGCTCGGGCCTCGTCGGCCTTCTGGGCGTAGATGGTGCGGGTGGAGGCCATTTTGAGGATGGCGGCGGCTTCGCGCGCGGCCGCGCCGTCGACGACGTCGGAGAGGTGGTGGACGACGGCGACGAAGGACAGGCCGAGGCGGCGGCCGAACTTCAGCAGGCGCTGGAACAGCTGGGCGACGAAGGGACTGTTGATGATGTGCCAGGCCTCTTCGACCAGGAAGATCCGCTTCTTGCGGTCCGGCCGGATCCAGGTGTGTTCCAGCCAGACGCCGACGATCGCCATGAGGATGGGCATGGCGATGGAGTTGCGGTCGATGTGGGAGAGGTCGAAGACGATCAGCGGGGCGTCGAGGTCGATGCCGACGGTGGTCGGGCCGTCGAACATGCCGCGCAGGTCGCCGTCGACGAGGCGGTCGAGGACCAGGGCCACGTCGAGGCCCCAGGCCCGTACATCGTCTATGTCGACATTCATCGCTTCGGCGGACTGGGGTTCCGGGTGCCGCAGTTGCTCGACGATGTCGGTGAGGACGGGCTGGCGGTCGCGGATGGTGTCGACCACGTACGCGTGGGCGACCTTGAGGGCGAAGCCGGCGCGCTCGTCGAGGCCGTGGCCCATCGCGACCTCGATGATGGTCCGGAGCAGCGCGAGCTGCCCGGTCGTCGTGATCGCCGGGTCGAGCGGGTTGAGGCGGATCCCGTCGTCGTTGGCGGCGATCGGGTCCAGGCGGATGGGGGTTATTCCCAGCTGCTGGGCGATCAGGTTCCACTCGCCGACGCCGTCCTCGCCCTGGGCGTCGAGGACGACGACCTGGCGGTCCTTGAAGCGGAGCTGGCGTAGTACGTACGTCTTCTCCAGGGCGGACTTGCCGTTGCCGGACTCGCCGAGGACCAGCCAGTGAGGTGCCGGGAGCTGCTGCCCGTACAGCTGGAAGGGATCGTAGATGTAGCCCTTGCCGCTGTAGACCTCACGGCCGATGATCACACCGGAGTCGCCGAGTCCGGGGGCGGCGGTGGGCAGGTACACGGCCTGGGCTTGGCCGGTGGAGGTGCGGACGGGCAGTCGGGTGGTCTCGACTTTACCGAAGAGGAAGCTGGTGAAGGCGTCCGTCAGCGCGGTCATGGGATCTCGCATGGGCGGCACTTCCCTCCAGCTAGCGTCGGATGCCGGTGGCGAACGGCAAGGTGTTGACGAAGGCGCGGTGGTGCTCGCGGTCGCACCACTCCAGCTTCAGGTAGGACTTGCCGGCCGAGGCGCGGATCGTCCGCTTGTCGCGGGCGAGGGATTCCGGTGAACGCGAGGACACCGTGATGTACCCGACCAGGTTGACTCCCGCCGCACCGCTCGCGAGATCTTCACCCCTCTGGTCGAGTCGGCCGTGGGCGGCGATGTCCCGGGGGTCGATGGTCCGGTTCATCTTGGCGGCGCGGCTGGCGTCAGCCTCGTCGTTGGTCTTCTCCGTGAGCATCCGCTCGATGGCCACCTCGGTGGGCTCCAGATCCATGGTGACGGCGACCGTCCGGATCACGTCCGGAGTGTGAACGAGCAAGGGGGCGAGGAAGTTGACGCCGACGGGCGTCATCGGCCACTCCTTGACCCACGCGGTGGCGTGGCACCAGGGGGCACGGGTGGAGGATTCGCGGGTCTTGGCCTGGAGGTACGTGGGCTCCACCGCGTCGAGCTCGGCCGGCCAGGCGTTGCGCTTGGTCATGGCCTGGATGTGGTCGATGGGGTGGTCGGGGTCGTACATGGAGTGCACGAGGGAGGCGAGGCGGCCTTGGCCGAGCGGCTGGCGGACGCGGATGTCGGCCTCGGCGAGGCGGGCGCAGATGTCGGTGAGTTCGCGGGCCATGACGATGGCGAGGCCGGTGTCGCGGTCGAGTCTGCGTCCCTTGTGGGGGGTGCTCGCGCGGGCGATGGTGTGGGCCTCGGCGGCGAGTTCGCGCGTGAAGTGCATACAGGCGACGAGGTACGCGCGGTGCTGCTCGGAGGAGGTGGACACCATCGACTGGAGCTGGTCGTAGGACTCGCGCAGCCAGCCGGGGGCCTGGGTGTCGCCGCGTACGGCCACGTCCTTGGCGTGCGCGTCGGGGTCGGCGGGGAGGGTGCGGGCGAGCATCTGGAGGCGGGTGACGAAGCCGTCGCCGTTGGCCACGTGCTTGAGCAGGGTGCCGAAGCGGTCGACGAGGGCCTCCTGGTCCTCGCTGTCGCGCAGGCCGACGCCGGGGCCCTCGATCTCGATGGCGGCGGTGACGGTCCTGCGGTCCGCGTGGAGCAGTACGGCGATCTCGTCGGGGCCGAAGGGGGCGGCGAGCCAGTTGATGCGGCCGATTCCCGGGGGCGGGCCGACCTCGACCTCGCGGCCGTCAGAGGCGCGGACGCCGGCTTCCATGGCTCCCGAGCGGTACGTCGTACCGCGCCGCAGGGTCCGCTTGTAGCTGCGGTTGATCTCGAACCACCGGTAGAAGGTGCGGCCCCGGTACGGGACGTACACGGCGGCGAGGGCGAGCATGGGGAAGCCGGCGAGGCTGACGATGCGCAGGGTGAGGTCGGGGACGAGCAGTCCGCTCATCATGCCGAAGAACGCCCCGGCGATGATCAGGGCGATTTCGCCGGTCTCCCGGTTCTTGCCGACGATCGCGTTCGGCCGGGCCCGGCCGATGAGATACGTGCGGCGGGGCGCGACCGGGTGGAGCTGGTGGGACTGGGTCGTCAACGCCCGTCACCTCCTGTGTTCCTCGTACTCGAACTCGTGCGGGGCGGGGGTGCGGCGGAGGGGACAGATCCGCCGCCGGCCCCGCCGCCGGAGGTGGAGCGGCTGCTGTGGGCGGCCACGCCTCCGGAGAGGGGATTGGCGGGGCGGGGCGCGCTGGTGCCGCCGTCACCGCCTCCGCGGTGGGCGCCGCGGCTGCTGTGGGTCTTGATGCCCTGCGAGACGAGGGAGGCCGGGGAGCTGATGACGGCGGCTGCCTGGGCGCCGTCGGTGGCCTTGCTGCGGTTGGAGCGGGCGGAGACGATCTCGTCGCCGAAGCCGGGGACGAAACGGTAGATCATCGCGGACGCGAAGATCGCCAGGAGGATGATGGCGAGGCCGGTGACGACGGCGGAGAAGGCGTTGGGGCCCTTCTCGCCGGCCAGGGCTCCGGCGAGGCCGAGGACGATGACGATGACCGGCTTCACGAGGATGACGGCGATCATGATGCCCGCCCAGCGGCGGACGTGGCCCCAGAGGTTCCGGTCGACGAGCCCCGCGTAGACGACGACGCCGAGGAGGGCGCCGACGTAGAGGAGGGCGGCTCGGATGAAGAGCTCCAGGTAGAGCACGCCGGCGGCGAGGACGGTGACGAGGGCGACGACGATCAGCATGATCGGGCCGCCGCCGATCTCGTCGCCCTTCTTGAGGGCTTCGGAGAAGGAGCCGAAGAAGACGTCGGTCTGGCCGCCGGTGGCGGAGGCGATGACCTCGGTGACGCCGTCGGTGGCGGAGACGACGGTGTAGAGGATGAGGGGGGTGAAGGCGGAGGCGAGGACGGTGAGCCAGAGGAAGCCGATGGCTTCGGACATGGCGGTGGTGAGGGGGACGCCGCGGACGGCTCGCTTGGCGACGGCGAAGAGCCAGAGGACGAGGGTGAGGATGGTGGAGGCGGCGAAGACGACGGAGTACTGCTTGAGGAAGGCGGGGTTGGTGAAGTCGACGTTGGCGCTGCCGTTGACCGCTTCGCTGAGCTTGCCGACGATCCAGGCGGCGGCGTCGGCGCAGCCGCGGGCGAGGGAGGCGAGGGGGTTGAGGGCGTCGGCGGGGTCGGTGGGGGAGAGGCCGGGGCGGGAGGCTCCGCCGGTGGTGGCGCCTTCACCCTTGAGGCAGTAGTCCTTGGCCGACCCGATGAGGAGGTCGCATTCCTTGTTGTCGGCCGGGGCCGAGGGGGTTGCCGCCGGGGTGGGTGTGGGGGTCGGCGTGGGCGCGGCGTAGGCGCGGGACGCCAGTGCCAGGACGGCCAGCTGGACGGAGACGACGACGCCCGTCCGCAGCCGGAGGCTAGCGGGCATAGGTGAACCCTCCGAACTCCTTGGTGGCCTTGCTGATGTCGTCCGCGGACGACACGGCGGCGTCGCCGGGTACCGGAGCGGGGCCGTCCTGCTGGGTGTCCGCGGTGACTCTCCAGTCCTCGCCGGACCAGGCCAGCTCGAAGATCCAGGTTTTCCAGGTGGTCCGTACGGGGTCGGTGGACTTCTCGCCGGACATGCCGATCAGGCCCGTGGACCAGACGGCGATCTTCGCGCCGGCGGGAGTGTAGCTCTCGACTCGCGTGCCGACCGGGATGGTGCGGGTGACGAAGGTGCTGCCCTGCGGAGGATTGCCGTTCGCGTCCAGGCCGAGCTTGGCGAGGAAGGCCGTGGAGTACGCCGCGTCCTGCGGGCCCTTCAACCGGGCCGCCGCCTCGGGCGTGTACACCCCGTCCACGATGGCGTGCCGGGAGTTCTTCTTGAACATGCCGTCGGAGCCGAGGATCACCGCGTAGTTGGCGGCCGCCGATTGGGCGCCCTGTTCGTCGTGGGCGAAGCCCTTGGGGATGGTGCCGTTTTTGGCGTCCACCGGGGCGACGCCCGACGCCGCGGTGGAGGAGGCCGCCGGGGGTTTGTCCGAGGTGGGGTCCGAGGGGGTGTCGGGGCCCTGGTTGGCGAAGGCGATCGCGGCGACCAGGAGGACCACCACGCCGACCACCGTGACCAGGCCGCGGGAGGCGCGGGGGGTGCGGCGGGTGGGGCCGTACGGGTCGGCGGCGGTGTCGGGGAGGCGGGTACGGGTCTGGCCCGTGCCGCCGACCTCGCCGTAGCCGCCGCCGGCGCTGCCGCCGTACTGGTCGTCGTTGCTCATTCCGTGTCCGCCCCCTCCGCGTCGTCCGACGGTAGCGCTGGTTCCCGCGTTGGTGCGGTGTGGTGAGTCCTCATCAGATGCGGCTGCGGGGGATCGGCTAGACGGCCATTCCGTAGACGATCGTGAACAGCGTGCCGAGGGAGCCGATGATGAAGACGCCGGTCAGTCCGGCCACGATCAGGCCCTTGCCCTGTTCCGCGCTGAACGTGTCGCGCAGGGCCGTCGCGCCGATGCGCTGCTTGGCCGCGCCCCAGATGGCGATGCCGAGGCAGAGGAGGATGGCCACGGCCATGACCACTTCGATCATGACCTTCGCTTCATTGCCGAGACTGCCGAACGGGCCCCAGTTCGGGGCGATTCCGCCGATGATGGTGGTGATATCGCCCTTTTCGGCTGCCAGGATCATGTAACTCACCGCCCCTGTATGGGTAGTTCCGGTAGCCCGTGCCCGACGGCAGGGGTCACGCACTATCTTCGCTGATGAAACCGCCGCCGTCGTCGACTTGACGGCTCTCTTTACCCGATATCCCGGCCCGCGCCCGGTTCGCGCGCCCTGGCCTGGGCCCGGGCGGTGTGGATGCGAACGAACGTATGGTCACTCTGTGTATCACGGCGGGTGACGCCGGGCAATGACTGCTGTCTCGGCGTACGGGGGGTGGGGCGCGGGGCCGCCGTTCGGCGCAGTGGGGCCGCGTGTCGTTGGGCCGACCCGCTGACATTTGTCCGACATTCCGTCAGTCGTTCCATCAGTGCGCCGGGTTGCGGGTGATGCTCCACGTCGTTCGGTACGACGACGCAAGGAGTGGACGGATGGGTTCCGCAATGATGGCGGGTCGGCGCGCGTGGCTGGCCAGTGGTCTCGCAGTGCCGCTGGCGCTCGCGCTCATGGGTATGTCGGCCCCGGCGACGGCGGCGGCCCCGGGGGCGGACACGGTGGTGGCGGCGCCCGCGACGGGCAGCGACTGTGTGACGAGCAGGGCGGTCGACAAGAAGTCGATGAAGGCCACGCCGAAGTCGATGAAGGCCACGCCGAAGACGATGAAGTCGGCACCCGCCGCCGCGTGCCTGGGGGGCCGCGGCTCGAAGGGTTCCAAGGGCGCCCGGGGTCCGGCCGGCCCCCCCGGGCCGTGCGTGGACATCGACACGGCCCCGGCGCCCGGGCCCGCGGCGCTGCTCGCCGAGTACAGCGCGGCGCTGAGGAAGGGCAGGACGTACGTCGGTGTCCGGACCACGCCGACCGGTGGCTACCGCTGGGTGGACCTGACCCGGTACGGGACGCCGGGCTATCCGAAGTACGGGTGCGGAGTGTCCATCAAGGTCACCGACCGCGTCTACATCAAGGTGCTCACACCGGCGGGCGAGATCTACGAGAACTCGTGCACGCTGACGCTGAGCTGCACTCTGGGCTGGGCGGCTGTCGTCAAGCCGTGACGGCCGTCCCGTTCCCGCCGGCGCCGGGACCGGAGCGCAAGCCGGTCGCGGCGCCGGACGGAACGGCGGCGCCGGACGGAACGGCGGCGCCGGAGGGGAAGGCGGCGCCGCGGGACGTGGATGGCGTGCGTGAGCGGGGGGGGGAGCGGATCCGGCCGGGGTGACGACGTCGGCGACCAGGCACCCGGTGCACGGCGGCCGCTCGTGACGAAGACGCAATGGCCGGGGCGCATCGTTGCGTGAGGGGCGCACAGGCGTCTGGCGGGCGCCCGTCCGGCGCCCTCACACTGGCGCGCATGACACAGGGACTGGCGTACGAGGAGCGGGTCGTCGGCGGTGTCCGGCACTGCCTGATGCGGCGGCCGGGTGATCCGGAGCCGGTGTGCTCGCTCGAAGTCACCGCCTTCCGGCAGCGGTTCGGGGCGGTCGCCGTGGCCGCGGAGGGCATCGGCGGGGTGGAGACCCGGCCGGACTTCCGACGCCACGGCCACATGCGGCAGCTGCTGGAGGCTGCCGTGGCCGGGATGCGCGAGCGGGTGGCGGTCTGCTTCGTGTCGGAGGCCATCGAGGGGGCGTACGAGCAACGGGGCTTCGTGACCGCGCTGGGGGAGGGCGAGCTGGTGGTGCCCGTACGGGCGGTCGAGCGGGGGATGGAGCGAGAAGCCGGGCAGGAAACGGGGAGGGAAGCGGAAGGGGCCGGCGCTTTCCCGCCGGGACCGGGGCGGGTGCGGGCCGGGACGGACGGGGATCTGCCCGAGGTCGTGCGCATCTTCAATGCCGTGCACGCGCAGCGGCCCTGGAGCCGGGTGCGGGAGGCGGACTGGGACGGGCGGGTGCCGCAGGAGATGTGGAAGCCCGGGTCGCAGCTGCTGGTCCTGGAGGGTGCGGCGGGGGACGTGATCGGCTACGCCCTGCTGAAGGGGCGGTCCTTCGGAGACAGCGTGCGCACGCTGGTGGTCCACGAGATGGGGGCGCGCGACGCGGCAGGCGTACGTCGGCTGCTGGCCGAGCTGGCGGCGCGGTGCTGGGAACTGCGGGTGGCGGAGTTCACCGTACGGGAGCCTGCCGACAGCCTCGTCGGGCGGATCGCGCGGGCGTGGGGGTGCGGGTACCGGCAGCGGTTCCCGGTGGGCGGCGGGATGATGGCGCGGATCCTGCGGCGGAAGGAGCTCGTACGGGAGCTGGAGCCGGAGCTGCGGCGCAGGGCGGACGGGTATGCGTACGGGCCCGAGGCGTTGGGGGAGCTGGCGGGCGGGGCGCTGGTGCCGGATGACGGCATGCTCGTACGGCTGCTGCTCGGGCACTGGTCGGTGGCGGACGCGGTGGTCCAGGGACTGGTGGTGGCGGAGGGGTACGAGGGGTTGTTCGGGCGCTGGTTTCCGGGGGGCGGGACGCTGGGGCTGGCACTGCCGCACGCGCACGTCCTGGACCGGTATTAGGCATAGGGCCTGGCCTGGCTGGGTGCGGTCTGCGCGGTCTGCGCGGTCTGCGCGACTCGCGGGGGTGGGGAAGGGGCTCAGCCCGCACCGGCCGCTCGGCCGCTGCGTTGTCAGTGGGCTGCGGCAGGCTTGCGGTATGACGACTCCGTGGACTCTCGCCGACATCGAGGCGGCCATCCGGGCAGGATGGTCGGCCGAGACCTGCTCGCCCGACGACGTCGAGCGGGCGCCCTGGACGGCCGACAATCCGGCCTGGGGGCACTGTGACATCACGTCCTTGGTCGTCCAGGACATAGCGGGCGGCGAGCTGATGGTCGGCGAGGTCTGGCTGGACGGGGAGCAGCAGGGCTTCCACTGCTGGAACGTGCTGCCCGGGGGCATACGGATCGACCTGACCCGGGAGCAGTTCCGGCGCGGCCAGACGGTCACACCGGGCCGGAGGATGGGCAAGCGGCCGGGCGGGCGGCTGCCGAGGCGCTGGGAGGAGTACCAGCTGCTGCGCCAGCGGGTCATCGACAAGCTGGGGCCGCTTCCAGGGGTGTTCCGGGCGCCGGACGGGCGGCGGCTCGCGTATACGGACTTCGGCGGACCGGGCGCGCCGCTGCTCGCCCTGCACGGGCACTTCCAGAACGGTCGGAGCTTCGAGCGGCTGGCCCGGGAGGTGGGACCGGCGTGGCGGGTGATCGCCCTCGACCAGCGCGGGCACGGGGAGTCCGACCGGGCCGGGGAGTACACGCGGGACGGGTACGTGGCGGATGCGGCGGGCCTCCTGGAGCACCTGGGGCTTGGACCCGCGGTGGTGCTGGGGCATGCGCTGGGCGGGGTCAATGCGTATCAGCTCGCGGCGCGGCGGCCGGATCTGGTGCGGGCGGTGGTCGTCGAAGACATCGGGGCGGTGGTCGACGACGACCTGTCGTTCGCGCGGGAGTGGCCGCGGCGGGCCGCCACCCGGGCCGGGTTCCTGGCGGGAGTGGGCAGCTCGGCGCCGTTCGTGGCGGGTTCCCTGCGGGAGTATCCGGACGGGTGGGGGACCGAGTTCCAGGCCGAGGACATGGTGGAGTCCCAGCGGGGGCTGAACGGGGACCACTGGGGGGACTGGCTGGCGGTGCGGAGGCCGACGCTGCTGGTGCGGGGGGACCGGAGCCGGGTTCTGTCGGCGGAGCAGGCGCGGGAGATGACGGTGCGGAGGGCGGGGGTGCGGTTGGTCGAGCTGCCGGCGGGGCATGCGGTGCGGGTGGGGGACCCGGAGGGGTTTGTCGCCGCCGTGCGGGGGTTTTTGGCGCGGGTGTGATCCCGGCCGCGGGCGGGCCGGTGCGGCGCCGCTGCCGCGGGCGGGCCGGTGCGGCGCCGCTGCGCGAGCGGCCCCGGGCTGCGCCCGGGCTGCCTGGGGCTCCGCCCCAGACCCCGCGCCTCAAGCTCCCCCAGCTACCGCCGGGAGGTGCCCCCTCGCGGGGCTGGAGGTGGCGGGGCTGGGGGGTGTGCCTCGGACTTCGCCGGCGGTCGCTGGGGCTGTCCCCTGGCGGGGCTGGGAGTTCCGGGGCTCCGCCCCGCGCCCACGCGCCTCAAACTCCCCCAGCTACCGCTGGGAGGTGCCCCCTGGCGAGGCTGGAGGTGGCCGGGGCTGGGGGCGGCCTCGGACTTCCCTCGCTGCCGCCGGGAGGTGCCCCTGGCGGGGCAGGTGGGGTCGGGGTGGGTGGGTCAGGACCAGTGGGTGGGGTGGGTGAGGGTTGGGGGGATGCGGGTGGAGGGGTTGCCGCGGGCCGCGTTCAGTTGGGGCTGGGTGAGGAAGACGGCGTCGCGCAGGTCCGCGTCGCGGAGGTTGGCGTCGCGGAGGTCCGCGCCGATCAGGTCGGCCGTGCGGAGGTCGGCGCCGGTGAGGTCGGCGGCGATCAGGTAGGCGCCGCGGAGGTTCGCGCCGCGCAGGTTCGCGCCCGAGAGGCGGGCCCCCATGAGGTCGGCGCCGCGGTGGTTCTTCTTGCGGCCGGGCACCTTGGCTCGTACGAGCTCGCTGGTCTTCATGAGCAGGGTGTTGACCTCCTGGCGGAGCGCTCCGACGTCCAGGTCGGCGAGGGACTGCGCGTCCGCGCGGGTCCACTCCTCGGTCTGCGCGAGAGCGCGCCGCAGCTCCGCGTGGACCGGGGCGGCGTCCGGGAGCGCCAGTGCCTGGGTGACGTAGAAGAGCAGTTCGTGCAGTTGCCGCATCACCGGGAAGACGTCGAACATCCGCCGGGCCGTGCCGGAGTGGGTGCGCCAGTCGCGGCCGCCGAAGGTGACCTGGGACACCTGCTGGCCCGCGCCGAAGCAGTCGAAGACGGTGCAGCCCTGGAATCCCTTGTCGCGCAGCCGGGTGTGGATGCCGCAGCGGAAGTCCTGCTGGAGGTTCTTGCAGGGGGTTCCGGCGGGCTTGTTCACGGCGAAGTCGCTGGACTTGGCGAAGGGCAGGGCGACACAGCAGAGCGCGAAGCAGTTCGCGCAGTCGGCTCGGAGGACGGGAAGGGCGGCAGACGGGTTGGACACGTCGTCCATTGTCACCCCTCGGGGGAGACGAGCCGCATCTGCAGGGCGGACCAGGGGGCGCCGTCGACCTCGACGTCCTCGAGGACCTGTTCCGTGCGGAAGCCGAGCTTCTCGTAGACCCGGAGCGCCGCGGTGTTGTGGGCCCAGACGACGAGGTCGATCTCCCGCAGGCCCAGCTCGCCGAAGGCGCGCTCGACCACCAGGGAGACCAGCGCTCCGCCGAGGCCCCGGCCGCGGGCCTCCGGAGCGATCAGCACCCGGCCGAGGCGGGTGCCGCGGAGCGATACGTGCCCGACGGGGCGTTCGTCGGGGGACAGGGCGGTCCAGATGTGGCGGCCGGGTTCGGCGGCGTAGGCGGCGAGCTGCTCGTCGTCCAGCGGCCAGGAGAAGGCGGAGCCGCCCCAGGTGATCACGTCGGCGGGGGTGGTCACCCACTCACGCAGGAGGGGCGCGTCGTCCGCCGGGCGGAAGGGGCGCAGGGAGAGCGGGGAGGGGACGGAGGGGGTGGAGGAGGTGGAGAGTGGGGTCATCTGTCAAGTATCCGGCGCCTGAGCGGAGTTGATCCGAGCGGCAGGGGCAGTGAGCATCTCCGTATGACAGAAGTGATCGCAGTCGCCGTCATCACCCTTCTCGCCGTGATCAGTCCCGGCGCCGATTTCGCCATGGTGGTCCGCAACAGCTATCTCTACGGGCGGCCGACGGGGATGTTCGCCGCCGCCGGGGTCGCGGCCGGTGTGCTGGTCCACGTCTCGTACACGATGCTCGGCGTGGGCTTGCTGATCGCCTCGTCCACCACTCTGTTCACGGTGATCAAGCTGGCGGGTGCGGCGTACCTGGTGTGGATCGGGATCCGTACCTTCCGGGCGCGGACCGAGGTCGTCGTGGATCTGGAGTCGAAGCCGCAGCTGACCCGGCTCGGGGCGATGCGCTCCGGGTTCCTGACCAATGTGCTCAACCCGAAGACCACGTTGTTCGTCGTGTCGACCTTTACACAGGTGGTCGGGCCGGAGACCCCGGTGTGGCAGCAGGCGGGGTACGGGCTGTTCATGTCGGTGGCGCACCTGGGCTGGTTCGGGGCGGTGGCGCTGTTCTTCTCCACTCCCCGGCTGCGCGACCGGATGCTGAAGGCGCAGAAGGCGCTGAACCGGGCCATCGGGTCGGTGCTGGTGGGGTTGGGGGTGGGGTTGGGGTTCGCCCGTTGATACCCGCTGATACCCGCTGATACCCGTTGGTGTCCATGGCAGCTATTGATGCCCGCTGATGGCCGTTGACTGCTGTTGATCAGCCGTTGCTCCGGCTGGTGATGTGGCCGTTGAGAGGTCCTTTGGCCGGTCGGGCAGAGCGGGTCCGGGGCTGGCCCGCGCGGTTACCTCTCGGTAGCGTGCTGGGCATGGGTGCTGCCGAGGGGTTCTTCGAGCGGGTCGATGCTGGGCGGTTCCTCGCCACGGAGTACACGCGTGGGCCGTGGGACCCGGCCTCGCAGCACGCCGGGCCGCCGGCCGCGCTGCTCGGTCGCGCCGTCGAGGAACGGCCGGGGGCGCGGGCGGACATGCGGATCGCCCGGATCACCTACGAGATCCTGCGCCCGGTGCCGATCGGCGCGCTGGAGATCACCACGAGCGTGCTCCGGGCCGGCCGCGGCACCGAGCTGGTCGAGGCCGCCCTCGCCCCGGTCGGCGCGGGCCCCGGCGGGAGCGCGGGCGCTCCGGTGATGCTGGCGCGGGCCCTGCGGATCCGGGTGGCCGAAGAGCCGGTGCCGGGCGTGGTCCCGGGGCCGCAGCTGCCGCCGCCGGGGGAGGTGGGCGTGACGCCGTTCTTCCCGGTGCCGTGGGAGACCGGATACCACTCGGCCATGGAAACCCGGTTCACCGAGGGCGCGTTCGTCGAGCTGGGTCCGGGCGCCTGCTGGATGCGGATGAAGGTCCCGCTCATCGTGGGTGAGGACACCGTGCCGCTGGACCGGGCGCTGATCGCCGCCGATTCGGGCAACGGGATCAGCTCGGTGATGGACTTCGGCCGCTTCGTCTTCATCAACGGTGACCTCACGGTCCACCTGCACCGCCACCCGGTGGGTGAGTGGGTCTGCGTGGAAGCCCGTACGAGCGTGGACGCCGCCGGCATCGGGCTCGCCGACGCGCGGCTGCACGACGAGAAGGGGCCCATCGGGCGGAGCGCGCAGAGCCTCTTCGTCGCCCCGAGGTAGCCGCCCCTCCCCCGGCCCGGCCCGTCGCCAACCCCGGCCTGCGCGGGGCGAGTCGTACGGCCGGCTCGGGCCGACGCAACCGCTCACGGACGCGCGGGTACGGGCGCGCGCCGCCGCGGAGGGGCGCGGGAAGCGTGCGGGCGGGCGTACGGGGTGACGCAACGGGACCTCACGCCGCGGAACGTCCTTCTCGGCGCGCCGGGGCGGCAACTCGTCGCGGCACCGGGCGCTGCCGTACGGGGACGGCGCGGCGGCGGGGGGCTGAGGCTCCGGCGACTACACGGAGTCCCACGGAGCCGACTTCCCGGATGACTTCCCGCCCGCGCTTCCCGCCCGCGCTTTCCGGCGCGCTTTCCGGCGCGCTTTCCGGGCGCCGACGCCCGGGGGGACTGGACGGTTGTCTTCCCTCGCGTCGAGGATAGTCCGGGAGGACGTACGCGGGCATCGCCCGTGCCGGTCACGGGGTGGTGTAGCGGGCCGCGGGGGGCCGTGGGGTAGCAAGTGGGCTAGTACGACAGGCGACACGGGCGAATCGCGGCGGAAAGCGACGGCGATGGGGGAGGGTTGGCGGGTGCGCAGATTCTGGATGGCCGGCGGGATCGGGATCGGGTTGTGCTTGAGCTTCCTGGTGCTGCTCGTCGTGGGGACGTACTCCGCCGCGGCGGGCCTCGTGGGGGCCGGTACGGGGGCGGGCGGGGGCGCGGTGGGGCTCGTGAAGGGCGCGGTGCCCGCGAAGTACCAGGCGCTGGTGGAGAAGTGGGGGAACCTCTGCCCGGCCATCAACCCGGCTCTGCTCGCCGCCCAGTTGTATTCGGAGAGCGGCTGGAACCCGAGCGCCGTCAGTCCGGCCGACGCGCGCGGTATCGCGCAGTTCATTCCGGGTACCTGGGCCGGCCACGGCATCGACGGGGACCGGGACGGGGACCGGGACATCTGGGACCCCAACGACGCGATCCCCTCGGCGGCCTCGTACGACTGCGAGCTGGCCCAGGACGTGGCGAGCGTGCCCGGGGACGCGACGCACAACATGCTGGCCGCCTACAACGCGGGGGCTTACGCGGTCATCAAGTACGGCGGGGTGCCGCCGTACAAGGAGACCCAGGGCTATGTGAAGACGATCACGACGCTGGCCAAGAGCTTCGCCCGGCCGGTCGGGCGGGTCGCGCCCTCACAACAGGCCGCCGGGGCCATCTACTTCGCGCAGAAGCAGCTGGGCACGCCGTACCTGTGGGGTGGCAACGGAACGCCCGACCAGGACGGGCGGTTCGACTGCTCGGGGCTGACCAAGGCCGCGTACGAGACGGTGGGGATCCAGCTGCCGCGCGTGGCGAACGACCAGTACAACGCCGGTTCCCATCCTTCGCGGGATCAGCTGCTCCCGGGTGATCTCGTCTTCTTCTCCGACGATCTGACGAACTCTCGGGAGATCCGGCACGTCGGTCTCTACGTCGGCGGCGGCTACATGATCAACGCTCCGTACACGGGAGCCGTGATTCGATTCGACAAGATCGACACACCCGACTACTTCGGTGCGACGCGCGTGACCAAGGATGGCGCGGAGGCTCTTCCGGAGCGGTCGGCGCCTGGTCGGACCCCGTAGCAACTCTCCGTGAAGCCAAGGCCCTGAGCTGCGACGACGAGTCACTCTTCGATAACGTTGGAGTGATCATTCGGTGGAGAGTGGAACGTACTTGCCAGAACGGGCGTTCCATGGATACGGAGCTTGATCAAGTGGGGGGCCAAGGGACGCACATCGTCGTGCGTCCGCAGGGGAACCACGGCAAGAGCAAGGGGCCGCATCGCCATGGCTGGACTCACGACCGGTGGGCCGAATGTGGATGTCGGCCTGCTGTACGAGATCAACGGACTGGCCCGGCAGGCCCCGGGCTGGTTCGACCGGGCCGTGACCCTGGCCGGTGAGTACGGGATCCTGCTGGCCCTGGTGCTCCTGGTCCTCTGGTGCTGGCGCAGCGCCCGCCGCCAGGACGAGGACACGGCCGTCGAGGCGTTCGCCGCGCTGGCGTGGGCCCCGCTCGCGGCCGGCCTGGCCCTCCTCGTGAACGTGCCGCTGCGTGAACTCGTCGGGCGGCCGCGCCCGTTCCGGCAGCACGAGGGATTGCAAGTCCTCGACACCGGCCTCGGTACGGGCTTCGCGAAGAGCGACTTCTCCTTCGTCAGCGACCACGCCACCCTCGCGATGGCCCTGGGCGTCGGCCTGTTCATCGCCAACCGGAAGTTCGGGCTCGCCGGGATCGCGCTCGCCCTCGCCGAGGGCGCCTGCCGCGTGTACATGGGCGTCCACTACCCCACGGACGTCGTCGGCGGTCTCGCGCTCGGAACCGCCGTCGTCCTGGTCCTCGCGCCGCTCGCGATGGCGCTGCTGACCCCGCTGGTCCGGGCGGTGGCCGGCTCGCCGCGGCTCGGGCGGCTCGTCCGCGCCAAGAGCCGGCGCCTGGCCGTGCCGGTCGGCCTGGCGCAGGCCAACACCCCGCCGGCCGGGCGGCGTACGCCCGAGAGCGACCTCGCCGCCTGAGTCCCGCACCCGCCCGGTGAGCGCCTGGCGCGAGTCCTGCGGGCGGCCCGCCGTCTCCACGGCCCCGCACCTGAGCCCGCGTACGCGTCCGTACGCGGGCTCACGCATGCGCGTACGACTCCCATACGGCGAGCAGCGCGGCCGCCATCAGGCACAGGCCCGCCGCCCCGAAGCAGAGGCGCACCGCCGCCGGGCGGGACCGGGGCGTCACGGTTCACCGCGCTCGGCGCCGCGGGCGCCACGGCCGTCCGCCGAACCTGCCTCGCTTCGACGGGATCCGGCGGATCCACGCCTGCCGCTGTCCCCGGGCTACGCCGTGGAGTGCCGGGTGGCGTCCCTGCGGGCGAGGTCGCGGGAGCGGCGGGCCGGGCCGGCCCAGCCACAGGTGCAGACGGCCAGGCAGAACGATCCGCGGTCGGCGGTGGTGGTGGTGTGGCCATCGGGTGGCTGCGGCGGTTCCACGGGCCCCGAGACGGGCCGCGGGAGCGGCAGAGAGGCAAGCGGAGGGACCAGGGTCGCTTCGGTGTGCGGTTCCACTCCTTCACGGTACCCGGGTCGGGCACGGGGCGGGGAAGGCCGGGGCCCGTGACGGGAGACCTCGGACCTCGTTAACCGGAGCGGGTGGGGGCCTCGGGCAAGCAGCGGTTATGCGTTGGGGGTTGGCAGGCGATGGTGGTGCACCAGCTCAGGCGGCGGCGCGGGCGTGCGGGCGAGGCGGTGCTCGCCGTCGGCGTCACCCTGACGCTGGCGGCGATGAGCGGGTGCTCAGGCGCCGGCGGCAGCGACGACCGGCCCCCGGCGGACGCGGCGGCGGCGGTCCGCGGAGCCGCCGACGCACTGGTCACGACGGGCAGCGCCCAGGCCCGTACGTCCATGGAGATGGCCGCGGGCGGGACCAGGGTCACGATCCGCGGCGAAGGCGGGGTCGACTTCAAGAACCGGCTGGGCCAGCTGCTGGTGATGCTCCCCGCCGATGTGACCGGCAAGCCGGGGCACCGGCCGATCACCGAACTGCTCGCCCCCGGTGCGCTCTACATGAAGAACCGGGGCGCGGGCGTCCCCGCCGACAAGTGGGTGCGGATCGACACGACGACGCTCGCCGACGGAAACCTGGTGACGGGCGGCGCCACCGACCCGCTGGCCGCGGCCGAGCTGCTGCGGGGCGCGCAGGAGGTGACGTACGTCGGGGAGACCGAGGTGGCGGGCACCAAGGTGCGGCACTACCGGGGGACCACGGACATCGGGCGGGCCGCGCGGAGCGCCTCGCCGGAGGTGAAGGGGGCACTGGAGGCGGCGGCGAAAGGGTTCAGCACGGACACCGTGCCGTTCGACGCCTACCTGGACGAGGAGGGGCGCCTGCGGAAGGTCCGCCACCGGTTCACGTATGTCAACAATGGCGTGATCGATGTCTCGTCGACCACGCTGCTGTACGGGTTCGGGTCGCCGGTGACCGTCGTATTGCCCCCGAGTGGGGACATTTACGCCGGGAAGATCGCCGAGTAGCGGCGCGATCGGGCCATGCCGGGTAGCCGGAAATGGTCCATCCGTGTCATGCGCGGTGCGGTGCGGGCTCCCTACGCTGAGCAGCGGAGCGCCGGCGGCGACCGCTGACCTGACCGATTGCCATGACGGCAGATTGAGGTGACACGCGTGACTCCCGCAGGCGGTACGACGGTGCAGGACCACGTGGCTCTCGCCGAGATCGAACTGTGCGGTGAGCTGATCATCGCGGCGTCCGCGGCCGATGAGGAGCGGATGAGCCTGGACCGGATCGACGAGGTCCTGCTGGGCCTCGGCTCGTGATCCGCGGCTGACCCGCCGTTTCAACGGGCTCCGCCCCGGACCCCCGCCCCCCGGACTTCCCCCGCTCCTGCGGGGTGGTTCCCCTGTGAGGCCGGAGCGGCCAGGCGGCGGCGGGGCGGGCCGGGGCCTCAGGTGCGCAGGAGGCGGGCGATGGCCTTGGTGGCCTCCTCGACCTTCGCGTCGATTTCGGTTCCGCCCTTGACTGCCGCGTCGGCCACGCAGTGGCGCAGGTGTTCCTCCAGCAGCTGGAGCGCGAAGGACTGCAGCGCCTTGGTGCTCGCCGAGACCTGGGTGAGTATGTCGATGCAGTACACGTCCTCGTCGACGAGCCGCTGAAGGCCGCGGATCTGGCCCTCGATCCGGCGCAGCCGCTTGAGGTGCTCGTCCTTCTGGTGGTGGTAGCCGTGGACCGGGGCCGTCCCCGCGTCGGCTCCGGAGCCCTCCGCCTCGATGGTCGTCATACGTCCTCCCGTGTCCGGAACGAGGGGGGACATACCCCTCTTGGGTATAGGATACCGGGCCCCGGCCGAAGGGACAGGGGCCCGTGGTCCTCACTCTGCCTGATGGAGGACACTGGGGAACCGCCGGTTAGCCGTGGCCGGGGGATGCGCCTAGCATCAGCCTGACCGAATCCAATGCACCCCGAGGACCTCACGTGCGATTTCGTCTGACCCCCAGGGAGACGAGCTTCTACGACATGTTCGCCGCATCCGCGGACAACATCGTCACGGGCTCGAAGCTCCTGATGGAACTGCTCGGAGCGGACATGTCCGCCCGGGCCGAGATCGCGGAGCGGATGCGGGCGGCGGAGCACGCGGGGGACGACGCGACCCACGCGATCTTCCACCAGCTGAACTCCTCCTTCATCACGCCGTTCGACCGCGAGGACATCTACAACCTCGCCTCGTGTCTCGACGACATCATGGACTTCATGGAAGAGGCGGTCGACCTGGTCGTCCTCTACAACGTGGAGGAGCTCCCCAAGGGCGTCGAGCAGCAGATCGAGGTGCTGGCCCGGGCCGCCGAGCTGACCGCCGAGGCCATGCCGCACCTGCGGACGATGGAGAACCTCACCGAGTACTGGATCGAGGTCAACCGCCTTGAGAACCAGGCCGACCAGATCCACCGCAAACTGCTCGCGCAGCTCTTCAACGGCAAGTACGACGCCATCGAGGTGCTGAAGCTCAAGCAGATCGTCGACGTGCTCGAAGAGGCGGCCGACGCGTTCGAGCACGTCGCGAACACGGTGGAGACCATCGCGGTCAAGGAGTCCTGAACCTCGTGGACACCTTCGCTCTGGTCGTGACCATCGCTGTCGCGCTCGGCTTTACGTATACGAATGGTTTTCACGACTCCGCGAACGCGATCGCGACCTCCGTCTCGACCCGTGCGCTGACGCCGCGTGCCGCGCTCGCGATGGCCGCGGTGATGAACCTCGCCGGTGCCTTTCTGGGCAGCGGGGTCGCCAAGACGGTCAGCAAGGGCCTGATCGAGACGCCCCACGGCAACAGGGGCATGTGGATCCTGTTCGCGGCCCTGGTCGGCGCGATCGTATGGAACCTGATCACCTGGTACTTCGGCCTGCCCTCGTCCTCCTCGCACGCGCTGTTCGGCGGCATGGTGGGCGCGGCGCTCGCGGGCGGCATCGAGGTTCTCTGGGACGGCGTGGTCGACAAGGTCGTCATCCCCATGTTCATCTCGCCGGTCGTCGGCCTGGTGGCCGGCTACCTGGTGATGGTGGTCATCCTGTGGATGTTCCGCCGGGCCAACCCGCACAAGGCGAAGCGCGGTTTCCGCATCGCGCAGACGGTGTCCGCGGCCGGCATGGCGCTCGGCCACGGCCTCCAGGACGCGCAGAAGACGATGGGCATCGTCGTGATGGCGCTGGTCATCGCGGATGTGCAGTCGGCCGACGCGGCGATCCCGATCTGGGTCAAGGTCGCGTGCGCCGTGATGCTGTCGCTGGGTACGTACGCGGGCGGCTGGCGCATCATGCGTACGCTCGGCCGCAAGATCATCGAGCTGGACCCGCCGCAGGGCTTCGCGGCCGAGACCACCGGTGCCTCGATCATGTTCGGCTCGGCGTTCCTCTTCCACGCGCCGATCTCCACCACCCACGTGATCACCTCGGCGATCATGGGCGTGGGCGCGACCAAGCGGGTGAACGCGGTCCGCTGGGGTGTCGCCAAGAACATCATCCTGGGCTGGTTCATCACGATGCCGGCCGCGGCCCTGGTCGCCGCGGTCAGCTTCTGGATCGTGAATCTGGCCTTCGTCTGACCTCTGCCGTGCGACGTCTGCGCCTGACGTCTGACGCCGGCGGCTGATGTGTGATGTGTGACGGCTGACAGGCGAAAGAGGGCCAGCTCCCCCCACCCAGGGGGAGCCGGCCCTTTTCTTCGTTCGCCTTGCGGTGGCACCGCCATGCAGCACCGCAGGACGTTCTGTGAGGCCGCCGGGCGGCTTAGCCGAAGCGGCCCGAGATGTAGTCCTCGGTCGCCTGCACGGACGGATTGGAGAAGATCCGGTCCGTGTCGTCGAGCTCGATCAGCTTGCCGGGCTGGCCGACCGCGGAGAGGTTGAAGAAGGCGGTGCGATCCGAGACGCGGGCCGCCTGCTGCATGTTGTGCGTCACGATGACGATCGTGAAGCGCTCCTTGAGCTCGCCGATCAGGTCCTCGATCGCGAGGGTGGAGATCGGGTCGAGGGCCGAGCAGGGCTCGTCCATCAGCAGGACCTGCGGCTCGACCGCGATGGCGCGGGCGATGCAGAGACGTTGCTGCTGGCCGCCGGAGAGGCCGGATCCCGGCTTGTTGAGGCGGTCCTTGACCTCGTTCCAGAGGTTGGCGCCCTTGAGTGACTTCTCGACGATCTCGCCGAGCTCGGACTTCTTGAAGTTGCCGTTCAGGCGCAGGCCGGCCGCCACGTTGTCGAAGATCGACATGGTGGGGAAGGGGTTCGGGCGCTGGAAGACCATGCCGACGGTGCGGCGGACCGCGACCGGGTCCACTCCGGGGGCGTACAGGTTCTCGTCGTCCAGGAGGACCTTGCCCTCGACGCGGCCGCCGGGGGTGACCTCGTGCATGCGGTTGAGGGTGCGCAGGAAGGTGGACTTGCCGCAGCCGGAGGGGCCGATGAAGGCGGTCACGGAGCGCGGTTCCACGGTCATCGAGATGTCATCGATGGCCTTGTGGGTGCCGTAGAAGGCGGAGAGGCCGCTGACGTCGATTCGCTTGGCCATGAGGGGGTCACTTCGCTTTCGTACGAGTCGCGTCAGCGACCGGTCTTCGGGGCCTTCCAGCGGGCGATGCCGCGGGCCACCAGGTTGAGGATCATGACGAAGGCGATCAGGACGAGCGCTGCTGCCCATGCCCGGTCCATCGAGGCGTCGGTGCCCACGATGTACTGCTCGTACACGTAGAGCGGGAGCGACGACTGGGCGCCTTCGAAGGGGTTCGGGTTGATCAGCTTCGTACCGAAGACAAGCAGCAGCACCGGGGCGGTCTCACCCGTGATGCGGGCGACGGCGAGCATCACGCCGGTGGTGATTCCGCCGATGGCCGTCGGAATGACCACCTTCAGGATAGTGCGCCACTTCGGGACTCCGAGGGCGAGGGACGCCTCGCGGAGTTCGTTCGGGACGAGCTTGAGCATCTCCTCGGTGGAGCGGACGACGACCGGCATCATCAGGATCGCCAGCGCCATGGCGCCCGCGAATCCGGAGGGCCCGAAGCCCAGCATCAGATTCCACGTGGCGAGGATGAACAGGCCCGCGACGATCGACGGGATGCCCGTCATGACGTCGACGAAGAAGGTGACCGCCTTGGCGAGCTTGCCACGGCCGTACTCGACGAGGTAGATGGCGGTCAGCATGCCGATCGGCGCGGCGATGAGCGTCGCGATGCCGACCTGCTCCAGGGTGCCGAGCAGGGCGTGGTAGATGCCGCCGCCCGCTTCGACGTCGAGCAGGCCGCCCATCGAGTGGGTCAAGAAGTACGGGTCGAGGACCTTGACGCCCTTGCCCACCGTGATCCAGGCCAGCGACAGCAGCGGCACGATGGCCAGGGCGAAGCAGACCCACACGAGGCTGGTGGCGACGCGGTCCTTCGCCTGGCGGCGGCCTTCGACCTTGCTGGTGATCGCGTAGCTGGCGGTCACGAAGAGCAGGGCGGCGATCATGCCCCACTGGATCTTGCTCTGCCAGCCCGCTGCCAGGCCGATGCCCGACGCGAGGGCGACGGAGGCGAGAGCGATGGCGGCCGGCGCCCAGCGGGGCAGCCGGGCGTGGGCCAGGGAGGTCTGGGGGAGGGCGGGGGCGGGCCGCCGGTCCTCTACGAGCTGGCTCATGCGTTGGCCCCCGAGTACTCCTTGCGGCGCGCGATGATGAGGCGGGCGGCGCCGTTGACCAACAGGGTGATGAGGAAGAGGACGAGGCCGGAGGCGATGAGCGCGTCACGGCCGAATTCGTCCGCCTCGTTGAACTTGGCGGCGATGTTCTGTGCGAACGTGCCGCCGCCCGGGTCCAGCAGGTGGCCGGAGATCACGAAGCTCGGGGAGAGGACGACGGCGACGGCCATCGTCTCGCCGAGGGCGCGGCCGAGGCCGAGCATCGAGGCGCTGATGATGCCGGAGCGGCCGAAGGGCAGGACCGCGATGCGGATCACTTCCCAGCGCGTGGCGCCGAGGGCCAGAGCGGCCTCCTCGTGCGCCTTGGGCGACTGGAGGAAGACCTCGCGCGTGACGTTCGTGATGATCGGCAGGATCATGATGGCCAGCAGGATGCCGACCGTGAAGATGTTCCGGGCCACACCTTCGGAGGTCCTCTCGAAGATGTACGTCCAGCCGAGGAACTGGTCGAGCCACTCGTTCAGGCCGCCCAGGTACGGGACCAGGAAGACCGCGCCCCAGAGGCCGTAGATGATGCTCGGTACGGCGGCCAGCAGGTCGACGAGGTAGCCGAGCGGCCCGGCCAGCTTGCGCGGGGCGTAGTGCGAGATGAACAGCGCGATGCCGATGGCGACCGGGACGGCGATGACCATCGCGATGACCGAGCTGACGACCGTGCCGAACGCGAGCACGGCGATGCCGAACACGGGCGGGTTGGCGGCCGGGTTCCACTCGGAGGTAGTGAGGAAGTTCCCCTCGTTCTCGGAGAGCGCGAGCACCGTCCGATAGGTGAGGAAGGCCGCGATGGCGGCCATGATCACGAGCAGGGTGATGCCGGATCCCCGGGACAGGCCCAGGAAGATCCGGTCGCCGGCACGGCCCGTGCCGCGTCGCGCGCGGGAGGCGCGGGGTGTCGACGGTGGCAGTTTCGGCTGTGCGGGTTGCGTAGCTATGTCCATGGTTTCTCCGGTCTGCGGAGCGTGCGCTCCAGGCGGCGGTGCACCGGATGGTGCGGCCGGCCCCGCGGGTGCGGGGCCGGCCGCGACGGGTCAGGAGAGGGTGGGGACGATCGCGCGGACCTTGGCGGCGATCTCGGCCGGGACCGGCGCGTAGTGCGCGTCGGTGAGGACCTTCTGGCCCGCGTCGCTGATCGCGTAGTTCAGGAAGGCCTTCAGGGTGGGCAGGGTCTCCGCCTTGTTGCCCTTGTCGCAGACGACCTCGTACGTCACCAGGACCAGCGGGTAGGCGCCCTCGGCCTTCGTGGCGTAGTCCAGGCTCAGGGCCAGGTCGTTGCCGGTGCCCTTGATCTTGGCGGCCGCGATCGCCTTGGAGGCGTTCTCGCTGGTGGCCGGGACCGGGGCGGCGGCGCCCGTGTTCAGGCTGACGGTCTTGATGTTGCCGGACTTCGCGTACGAGAGCTCGAAGTAGCCGATGGCGCCTTCGGTGCTCTTGACGTTGGAGGCGACGGAGGAGGAGCCGTTGGCGGCCTGGCCGCCCGCGGCGGGCCAGGACTTCGCCTTCGGGTCGTGCTTCCAGTCGGCCGGGGCGGCCTGGCTCAGGTACGTGCCCAGGTTCTGGGTGGTGCCGGACTCGTCCGAGCGGTGGAACGCCTGGATGGCGGTGGCGGGAAGGGTGGCGCCCGGGTTCAGCTTCTTGATGGCCTCGTCGTCCCACTTGGTGATCTTCGAGTCGAAGATCTTGGCCAGCGTGGGCGCGTCGAGGACGAGGTTCTCGACGCCGCTCAGGTTGTAGCCGATGGCCACGGGGCCGCCGACCATCGGGAGGTTGATGCCCTGGCCGCCGGTGCAGATCTTCTGCGAGTCGGCGACCTCGTTCTCCTTGAGCGCGGAGTCGGATCCGGCGAAGGCCACCTGGCCCTGGTTGAACTTGGTGATGCCGCCACCGGAACCGATGGCCTGGTAGTTGATCTCCACACCCGGGCAGGCGGCCTGGAAGCCCTTGACCCACAGGTCCATCGCGTTCTTCTGCGCCGTCGAGCCGGCGGCCAGCAGCTGCCCCTTGGCGTCGTCGCACTTGACGTCGCCCGCGGCGACGGACGGCTTCGCCGTGCCGTCACCGGTCGTCTTGGTGTTGTCGTCCGAGCCGCACGCCGTGAGGACCAGGGCGCTGGACACGACGAGAGCCCCGAGGGCGGAGGCACGAAGCCGGTTCTTGCGCTGAAGCTTCACTTTCGGGTGTTCCTTCCAGAAGCCGCCGGCCGCATTCCTGATTCGGGGCGGCGTACGAAGAGGACTACGTCGGGTCGCGCGGGGAGCGGCTCATCCTGCGGGCGACTCGCACCGTGCACAGTCGAATTTAGGCCGGACAGGTGAAGCGGCCGACCGGGCCGGGTGAACGGGGGGTGAACCGTGGCGGACGGCCTGGTGCGGTTGCGCCCGTATGTGCCCTGCGGTAAGCGGGCGTTATCCCCCCGTTATCTTGGCGTCGCCGCCGGCTCCGGCAGCCAGAGGCGGCGGAAGGCGAGACGGGCCGCCTCGACCTCATGGCGCTGGTCGGCATGGAGCACGCCCAGGGCGTACGCCGTCGCCGGGGCGATGCGCGGGGTGCGGGCGGCCGTCGCCGAGGCGGCCGCCGCCTCCGAGGCGTCCCGGTGGCGGTCCAGGGCCCGGCCGGCCTCCTTGAGCCGGGCCACGTCCTCGCCCAGCGCCTCCCGCGCGTACCGGTGGACCCGCAGGAGGCGGCGTACCTCGTGCCACAGACCGTCGTGGTCCGCGTCGTACGGATGGGCGCCCTCCACCGGCGGCAGCGCCGAGACGGCCGCCGCCAGCCTGGCCTGCGCCGTCTCCGCCAGCGGAACCAGCACCTCCGCCACCCGTCCACGGGCCGCGACCGGGTCCAGCGGCACCTCCGAGGCCAGTAAGGCCACCGCGTCCGCCACCGCGTGGAAGCGGGCGGAGCCGAGCGCCTGGAGCGTGGCCGAACGGGCGCGCGTACGGGCCAGGGTCAGCTGCCGTTCCAGCAGCGCGCCCGCCCGCGCCGAGCCCACCGTGAGCGCACCGGCGGAGCCCCTCGGCGCCGGCACCTCCGGGGACCCCGACAGCCGGTACAGCGCCTCCATCAGCCGGGCCAGCCGGGCGGCGTACGCGTGCTCGTCGGCGAGGGTCGACGACAGCCACACCAGCTCGGTGCGCAGCCCGTCGGCCCAGGACGACTCGGTCACCACCCGGAAGGTGGCCAGGGAGCCGCTGATGCGGCGCGCGGCCCCCCGCAGGCCGCGCGCCGCCGCATCGCTCCCTTCGGCGGAGCCGGCCGCGCTCGGCGCGTTCGCCGGGCTGACGGCGCCCGCCGAGCCCGCCGTGCCCGCCGTGCTCTCGGCGTGCAGGCGCATCGCGCGCAGGAAGGCGGTGGCCTGGGAGCGCAGGTACGCGCCGAGCACGTCACCCGCTCCTGCCACGAGGTCATGTTTTGGCTGAGCCACGCCGGCGCCTCCGGGCGTCTATGAGCGTCTCCTGTACGTGCCGCAACGGCTGGCCTTCCTGATCCGTGCTGTGCCGGGTCCATTCGCCGTCCGGACCCAGGTGCCAGGAGGCGGTGAGGTCGGACATCCCGGTTTCCAGCATCCGGTCCAGTGCCGCGCGGTGGGCCGGGTCGGCGACCCTGACCAGTGCCTCGATACGGCGATCGAGGTTGCGGTGCATCATGTCGGCGCTGCCGATCCACACCTCGGGTTCGCCGCCGTTGCCGAAGGCGAAGACCCGGGAGTGTTCGAGGAAGCGGCCGAGGATCGAGCGGACCCGGATGTTCTCCGAGAGTCCGGTGACTCCGGGGCGCACCGCGCAGATGCCACGGACCCAGATGTCGATGGGGACGCCCGCCTGGGCGGCCCGGTAGAGGGAGTCGATGAGGGCCTCGTCGACGATCGAGTTCATCTTCAGGCGCACGTACGCGGGCCGGCCGGCCCGGTGGTGGGCGGCCTCCTTGTCGATGCGGGCTATCAGCCCGTCGCGCAGCGAGCGGGGCGCCACCAGGAGCCGGCGGTAGGTCTCGCGGCGCGAGTAGCCGGACAGCCGGTTGAAGAGGTCGGAGAGGTCGGCGCCGACCTGCGGGTCGGCGGTGAGCAGGCCGAGGTCCTCGTACAGCCGGGCGGTCTTGGGGTGGTAGTTGCCGGTGCCGACGTGCGAGTAGCGGCGCAGCTGGTCGCCCTCCTGGCGGACGACGAGCGACAGCTTGCAGTGGGTCTTGAGCCCTACGAGGCCGTAGACGACGTGGCAGCCGGACTCCTCCAGCTTGCGCGCCCACTTGATGTTGGCCTGCTCGTCGAAACGGGCCTTGATCTCGACGAGTACGAGGACCTGCTTGCCGGATTCGGCGGCGTCGATCAGGGCGTCGACGATCGGGGAGTCGCCCGAGGTGCGGTAGAGCGTCTGCTTGATCGCGAGGACGTCCGGATCGGCGGCGGCCTGCTCCAGGAAGGCCTGGACCGAGGTGGAGAAGGAGTCGTACGGGTGGTGCAGCAGGACGTCCCGCTCGCGCAGGGCGGCGAAGATGTCGGGCGCCGACGCGGACTCGACCTCGGCGAGGTCCCGGTGGGTGCCGGCGATGAACTTCGGGTACTTCAGCTCGGGCCGGTCCAGGGAGGAGATCCCGAAGAGGGCGGTCAGGTCCAGCGGCCCGGGCAGCGGGTACACCTCGGAGGCGTCGACCTTCAGCTCCTGCACGAGGAGGTCCAGTACGCCGGGGTCGATGGACTCCTCGACCTCCAGCCGGACGGGCGGGCCGAAGCGGCGCCGCATGAGCTCCTTCTCCAGGGCCTGGAGCAGGTTCTCGGCGTCGTCCTCCTCCACCTCCAGGTCCTCGTTGCGGGTCACGCGGAACATGTGGTGCGCCAGCACCTCCATGCCGGGGAACAGCTCCTCCAGGTGCGCGGCGATGACGTCCTCCAGCGGGACGTAGCGCTGCGGGGACGCCTCCAGGAAGCGGGAGAGGAGCGGCGGGACCTTGACCCGGGCGAAGTGGCGGTGGCCGCTCACCGGGTTGCGTACGACCACGGCAAGGTTCAGGGAGAGGCCCGAGATGTACGGGAACGGGTGCGCGGGGTCCACGGCCAGCGGGGTGAGGACCGGGAAGATCTGGTTCCGGAACAGCGTGAAGAGGCGGGCCTGCTCCTTCTCCGTGAGGTCGGGCCAGCGGATGAGGTGGACGCCCTCCTCGGCGAGCGCGGGGCAGATGTCCTGCTGGAAGCAGGCGGCGTGCCGGGCCATGAGCTCGCGCGAGCGCGTCCAGATGAGGTCCAGCACCTCGCGGGGCTGCAGGCCCGAGGCCGAACGGGTGGCGACGCCCGTCGCGATGCGGCGCTTGAGGCCGGCGACGCGGACCATGAAGAACTCGTCGAGGTTGCTCGCGAAGATCGCCAGGAAGTTCGCGCGCTCCAGGAGCGGGGTCGTCGGGTCCTCGGCGAGCTCCAGCACCCGCTCGTTGAAGGCCAGCCAGCTGCGCTCCCGGTCGAGGAAGCGCCCGGCGGGGAGTTCGCCGCCGTCCTTGTCGTCGTAGGCGTCCAGGTCGGCGTCGATGTCGGGCTCGAGATCGACGTGGGGGCGGTGCGCGGAGATGGAACCGATGCGGGCGTGCGCTCCGGTCACGGCGGCGGAGGTGTGAGACGGCTGCTGGGCGGGGACCTCGGCGGGGCCTGCGCTGGGCTGGTGGCTCATGACTCCATTCTTCCGCGCACGCGGGAAGACAGGCGCGTCGGAAGTGTCGGCCGTCAGTCGGAGTCGGGGGTACATGCGGGGAGAGTCGCAAGCGCGTGTTAATCCCCGGTGAATGGCGAATGGCCTCCAGGGTCAGCGTGTCTGCCGGGTCGGCTGCGCGGTCGGCTGCGCCGGGCTCGGCAGGGGGGCGGGGCGGCCCGCGGGGTGGCGCGGTGCGGGGGCCGGTGCGGCGCCGTTGCGGGGCTCCGCCCCGGGCCCCGCGCCTCAAACGCCGGCGGGGCTGGGGGTGCCGTCGGCGGGGCTGAAAGGGCCCTGGGGGTGACCAGGGGAGGGGTGCGTCAGCTTTCCGTGCGGTACATCAGGTCCACCTCGTGGGTGCGGAAGCCCATGCCCTCGTAGACGGCGAGGGCCGCCGGGTTGTCGGCGTCCACGTACAGCATGGCGGTGGGCAGACCCTGGGCCGCCAGGTGGCGCAGGCCGATCGCGGTGAGCGCCTTGCCGAGGCCGCCGCCCTGGGCGCCCGGGAGGACGCCGACCACGTACACCTCGCCGAGGCGCTCCGCCGCGTGGACCTTCGTCCAGTGGAAGCCGATGAGCTCGCCGTCGCGCTCGGCGAGGAAGAAGCCCTTGGCGTCGAACCACGGCTGCGCGATCCGGTCGTCGAGGTCCCGCTGCGTCAGCGAACCCTGCTCGGGGTGGTGGGCGAAGGCGGCCGCGTTCACCGCGAGCCAGGCCGCGTCGTCGGCGCCGGGTACGAAGGTCCGGATGGTGACTCCGGCGGGGAGTACCGGCTCGGGCAGCGGGGGAGCCTCCGCGCCGAGCGGGCGGCGCAGCTGGCGCAGTTCGCGGAAGAGGGTCAGGCCGAGCACCTGCGCGAGGTGCCGCGCGGCCGATTTGCCGCCGTGCGCCCAGACCCGGATCCGCTTGCCGGAGGCGGCCAGCAGGGCCATGCCCAGTGCCCGGCCGTGTCCGCGTCCGCGCAGCGACGGGTCCACGACGAGCTCGGCGGCGGGGGCCTCCACCGGGTCGGTGTCTTCCAGCTGTCCGTATCCGGCGAGGCGTCCGCGCTCGGTGAGCAGGAAGTGCCGGACCCCTTCGCGGGGGCCTCCGCGCAGCTGGAGGCGTCCCTGTTCGGACACGGAGGTGGTGCCGTCCGTGCGGGCCGCGTCCTCGATCAGGGCGAGTACGGCGTCGGCCTGTTCCTCCGTCAGTGCGTCGAGGGTCTGAATCTGCCGTCCCGGCTCCAGGGCCGCTGCTGCGTCAGTCATGACACGAGCCTACGACCGCGACGGGCGCACGGGAGCGCGGCCCCGGCGGTGATCCGCCTTCTGCGCGTAACCACCTCGATATCCGTTACCCCCTGTCGCGCTACGCGCGTTGACCTTAGGCTGCGAGCCACCTCCCAAGTTGTCTCGCTGTCCACAAAGGGGACTAAATGTCAGCGACGCCGCAACGGCACCGCCGCTCCCGCCGGTTGGCCTTCACCGCCCTCGCCGTCACGGCCGGGGCCGGCGCCATGGTCGCCGCCGCACTGCCGGCCGGGGCCGTGCAGGGTGCCGGTGCCGCCAAGAGCCGGACCGTCGACGTGCAGATGCTGTCGCTCAACGACTTCCACGGCACGCTGGAGCCCCCGCAGGGCTCTTCCGGGAATGTGACCGAGCGTCAGGCCGACGGCACCACCAAAGCGATTCCGGCGGGCGGGGTCGAGTACCTCGCGACCAGCCTGCGCGAGGCCCGCAAGGGCCACGAGTACTCCGTCACCGCCGCCGCCGGTGACATGATCGGCGGCAGCCCGATGCTGTCAGGGCTCTTCCACGACGAGCCGACCATCGAGGCGCTGAACAAGCTCGACCTGGACGTCACCAGCGTCGGCAACCACGAGTTCGACGAGGGTCGCGCCGAGCTGCGCCGGATGCAGTACGGCGGCTGCCACCCGGTCGAGGGCTGCTACGAGTACGGCAAGGAATTCACGGGGTCCGAATTCCAGTACCTTGCGGCGAATGTGACGGATGAGAAGACCCAGCGCCCGATGATGTCGCCCACCTTCGTGTGGAAGAAGGGCGACGTGAAGATCGGCTTCATCGGCGTCACCCTGGAGGGCACTCCGGACGTCGTGACCGCCGAGGGCGTCAAGGGCCTGAAGTTCGGCGACGAGGTCGAGACGATCAACAAGTACGCCGCCGAGCTGAACAGGCAGGGCGTCAAGTCGATCGTGGCGCTGATCCACGAGGGCGGTCTGCCCGCGAGCGGCGCGTACAACTACGACTGCGACGTCCCGGGCGCGGGCGCCGGCATCTCCGGTGCCATCGTCGACATAGCCAAGAACGTCGACTCGAAGGTCGACGCGCTGGTGACCGGTCACACGCACCAGGCTTACGCCTGCAACATCCCCGACCCGGCGGGCAACCCGCGTTCGGTGACCTCGGCCGCCTCCATCGGGCGCCTCTACACGGACACCACCCTCACGTACGACCGGAAGACCAAGGACATCGTCCGTACCCCGGTCAGCTCGCCCAAGCCGGTCAACCACGTCGTGAACCGCGACCAGCCCAAGGCCGCGGACATGACCGATCTGATCGAGCGGTGGAACACCCTCGCCGCCCCGATCGCCAACCGCCCGCAGGGCTTCATCTCGGCGGACATCCCGGGCCGCGGCTCGGCGGAGTTCGAGAAGCCGCTCGGTGACCTGATCGCCGACGCCCAGCTGGCGGCCCTGGCCCCGGCGGACAAGGGCGGCGCGCAGCTGGCCCTCATGAACCCGGGCGGCATCCGCTCGGACCTCGCCTACAAGGCCTCGGGCAGCGAGGGCGACGGCGTCGTGACGTACGGCGAGTCCTTCACGGTCCAGCCGTTCAACAACATGATGAACGTCGTGGACCTGACCGGCGCGCAGCTGATCACCGCGCTCCAGCAGCAGGTCAGCGGCCCGGCCAACGGCGCGAGCCCGAAGATCCTCCAGGTGTCGAAGGGCTTCACGTACACGCTCGACATGACGAAGGCGGGCGCGGACCGCGTCGTCGTGGACTCGGTGAAGCTGAACGGCGAGGCGATCGACCCCGCCAAGACCTACCGGGTCGCGATGAACGAGTTCCTCGCGGGCGGCGGTGACGGCTTCACCGTCCTGAAGGAGCACAAGAACAAGCTGGTGGGCGCGTCCGACCTGGACTGCTTCAACACCTACCTGACGAACAACTCCTCGGCTGCCGCTCCGATCGCCCCGCCGGCGGCGGACCGGATCACCGTGATCAAGTAACACCCGCGTACGGCACCCCCGAGGGGGCGGTGGGCCATCGGCCCGCCGCCCCTTCGGCGTCGTACGCGTCAGACCGCCGTCGGGAGTCCGGCCAGGAAGGTCCTGACGGCCCCGGCGAAGCCGTCGGGGTCCTGGAAGGGCACGAAGTGCTCGGTGTCGAGTCCCGCGTACGAGGTCCCGGGCCGCCGGGAGACCATCGCGTCGGCCTGCTCCTGCGGCAGCGCCTCGCTGCGCCGGCCGTGGATCAGCAGCGCCGGGCAGCGGCTCGCGAGCCAGACGTCCCAGTGGGAGCCGTACCCCTCCTCCACGGTGGCCAGGGTGTCCTGCGGGTGGAAGGGCAGGCGCCAGCCCGTGCCGTCGGGAAGGGGGCGCAGCGAGGGGGCGGCCAACTTGCCGTAGGGGCCGCAGGCGGCGATGAGCTCCTCGCGCGTCGGCGCGGTGTACGGGAGGTCGGAGAGGAAGGCGACGGGGTTCGGGCGGACGCGCGGGATCTCCACCGGGGCGTCGACGTTGACGAGCGCGCGGACCAGGTCGGGGCGGTCGGCGGCCAGGTGGTAGGCGTTGAGTCCGCCGAGGGAGAAGCCGAGGGCGACCACCGGGCCGGCGAGGCCGAGGTGTTCGAGCAGGGCGACGGCGTCGGCGACGTAGCCCGCGCGGCTGTACTCGCAGGCGCGGTCGGAGTCGCCGTGGCCGCGCTGGTCGGGGGCGATGACCCGCCACTCGTCGCCGAGTGCGGCGGCCAGGCCGGTGAAGTGGGCGCCCTCGGAGAGGCCGCCGTGCAGGGCGAGCAGCGGGCGGCCGGGGCCGCCGAAGTCCAGGTAGGACAGGGTGCGGTCGTCGTCGGTCTTCAGATCGTGGCGCATGGCCCGGTCTCCCCCGTGTGGCAGGTCGCGTTCTTCGGGTCTTCCGATGGCTCCACCCTGCCAGCGGTTGGGCGCTTGCGCAATACGATCGTGTAGGGCGATCGCCCAAAGGGCGCGGCGCGGCTTACGATCCCCGCATGGGAAATCGCGAGGACCTGCTGGCCGGAGCGCGGCGCTGCCTGGAGGAGAAGGGCTACCTGCGTACGACCGTGCGCGACATCGCCACCGCCTCGCACGTGAGCATGGCCGCGATCGGCTACCACTTCGGGTCTCGGGAGGCCCTGCTCAACCAGGCCCTGTTCGCCGCCATGGACGAGTGGAGCGACGCGGTCGGCGGCCTCGCCGGGGAGGGCGACACCGCCGAGGAGCGGTACGCCGACATGTGGAACCGGAAGATCGAGAACTTCGGGGAGCTGCGCTGGCTGTGGCTCGCCTCCGTAGAGGCGTTCGTGCACGCGCAGTCCTCGCCCGAGCTGCTCGCGATCCTGGCCGCCGGTCAGCGCGCCGGCCGCCCGCACATCGCCGCGCTGCTGCGCGGAGTGCCGCAGGACGCGGTCACGGAGTCCGACGCCCGGACCCTCGGGTCCGTGCAGATGGCGCTGATGACCGGGGTGATGGTCCAGGCCCTGACCGATCCGGAGCACGCCCCGAACGGGCGGGAGCTGGCCCAAGGACTGCGCGGGCTGGCCGAGTTGCTCGACGGTTAGCGGGTTCGCGGACGGAGCCCGGCGCTCGACGACTGCCCGCTACCGATGGGTAGTAAAGGTGGGTCCCGCACGCCATAATCCGGTCCCAACACTGGGTCGGCAAAGGGGCGGGCATGGGCGTGGGACTGGACCGACGGGCGTTTCTGGCAGGGGCGTTGGCGACGAGCGCCGCCGTCGGAGTGGGACTCGGGACGGCGGCGCCGGCCTCCGCCAGGACGCTCGGCACCCAGGACTGGATGGCCGGTCTGGCCGACTCCACCGCCCTGCAGCGGATGACCATCCCCGGCACGCACGACTCCGGCGCCCGCCAGGGCGGGCTCTACGTCGCCTGCCAGAACACCTCGATCGCCGAACAGCTCGACTCCGGCATCCGCTTCCTCGACGTCCGCTGCCGGGTCACGGGAGGATCCTTCGCGATCCACCACGGCGCGTTCTACCAGAACCTGATGTTCGGCGACGTGCTCACCGCCTGCTGGAACTTCCTCGCCGCGCACCCCGCGGAGACCGTCCTGATGCGGCTCAAGCAGGAGTACTCCGAGGACAGCGACGCCACCTTCCGAGCCGTCTTCGACGACTACCTCGACCACCGCGGCTGGCGCCCGCTGTTCCGGATCGCCGACACGCTGCCCTCGCTCGGGCAGGCCCGCGGGAAGGTGGTCCTGCTCGCCGACAACGGCGGCCTGCCGGGCCTCAGATACGGCGACGGCACCGTCTTCGACATCCAGGACGACTACATGGCCGAACCCTTCGCCAAGCGCGGCAAGATCGAGAACCATTTCCGGCGGGCCGTCCAGCAGCCCGGCAAGCTCTTCGTGAACTACACCAGCACCTCGGCGTACATGCCGCCCCGCTGGAACTCCGACCGGCTCAACCCACAGGTGCACTCGTTCGTCGACGGCGGGGAACTGACCGGGCGGACCGGGCTCGGGATCGTCCCGATGGACTTCCCCAACACCCGCTCCGGCCTGGTCACCTCACTCATCCGGCACAACTGACCGCTCGGAGGGGGCGGCCGGGGAAGGGCCCGCGGCCGCCTCCCGGGAAGCGCCTGCCGACGTGTCTGCCGGAGCGCCTGCCGACGTGTCTGCCGGAGCACCTGCCGACGTGTCTGCCGGAGCACCTGCCGACGTGCCGGCCGAAGCGCCTTCGGGCGCGCCCGAGGGTGGCGGGGCCGGGGCTCCCGGGATGCGGAGCACCGCCTCCGTACCCGGGCCGCCGTCGGCCGCCGCCCGCAGCTCGGCACTCCCGCCCGCGCGCTGCACCGTACGGGCCACGATCGACAGGCCCAGCCCGCTGCCGGGCAGGGCGCGGGCCGAAGGGGAGCGCCAGAACCGCTCGAAGACGTGCGGGAGGTCCTCCGCCGGGATGCCGGGCCCGTGGTCGCGTACGGTCAGCTCGCCCGCCCGCAAGGTCACCGTGACGGAGCCGCCCGGCGGGCTGAACTTCACCGCGTTGTCCAGGACGTTGACGACCGCCCGCTCCAGCGCGGCCGCCTCGCCCCGGACGTACCAGGGCTCCAGTTCCGAGCTGAACCTCAGCTCCGGACCGCGCAGCCGGACCCGCGACAGCGCCGCCGCCGCGATCTCGTGCAGGGCCACCACCCCGAGCGGGCCGGGCGAGGCCGCGTCCGGCCGGGAGAGCTCCTGCAAGTCCCCGATCAGCGAAGCCAGTTCGGTCATCTGCGCCTTGACCGAGGCCAGCAGCTCCCGGCGGTCCTCGGCCGGGATGGCCCGGCCGGTCTCCTCGCTGCGCGCGAGCAGCTCGATGTTGGTGCGCAGGGACGTGAGCGGGGTGCGCAGCTCGTGCCCGGCGTCCGCGATGAGCTGCGCCTGCCGCTCCTGGGAGGAGGCGAGCGCGGCCGTCATCGAGTTGAAGGACCGGGACAGGCGGGCGATCTCGTCGTCGCCCTCGTCGGGGATCCGTACGGTGAGGTCCTCGGTACGGGCGATGTGCTCGACGGCGCCGGTCAGCTCGTCCACCGGCCGCAGCCCCGTACGGGCCACCCACAGGCCGGCCGCGCCCGCGCCGACCACGCCGATGCCGGAGACCAGCAGCAGCACCCATGCGAGGGTGGACAGGGGCTTGTCGATGTCGGCGAGCGGCTTGGCCACGGACAGCGCGGCGGGCACCTCGCCCACCACGGCGGGCTGGGTGTAGACCCGGACGGCGATGCCGTCGGAGGTGGTCGCGTCGTAGAGGACGGGGCCCCGCAGGCGCTGGGCGACCTCCAGGTCGGTGTCGGTGACCTCAAGGGTGCTCTTGCCGTCGACCCAGCACTGGCGGCCGTCCGGCAGCACGACCTGGACCTGCGCGCTGAGGTTGTTGGCCGGCCGGTCCGGCAGCGAGCGGCCCGAGACGCAGCCGCCGAACTGGCGGAACACCTGGTTGGCCTGGGCCACCGCGTTGGTGGCGCGCAGCGAGCTGTCCAGCTGGTCGCGCAACTGCGCCCGCACCATCACCCACGACACCGCCGCGCACGCGGCCACGGCCAGGGCCACCGCCACCGTGACCAGCAGCGCCAGGCGCGAGCGCAGCGGGAGGGCGCGGAATCTCGCGGCCGGGCTCATTCGTGCCCGCTTTCGCCCTGGCGCAGCGCGTACCCGACGCCGCGCACGGTCTGGACGAGCCGGGGCTCGCCGCCCGCCTCGGTCTTGCGGCGCAGGTACATGACGTACACGTCCAGGGAGTTGGAGCTGGGCTCGAAGTCGAAGCCCCACACGGTCTTGAGGATCTGCTCGCGCGTCAGGACCTGGCGCGGGTGCGCGAGGAACATCTCCAGCAGCGTGAACTCGGTACGGGTCAGCTCCACCGGGCGCCCGGCCCGGGTCACCTCGCGGGTCGCCAGGTCCATGCGCAGGTCGCCGAAGGTCAGCGTGTCCGTGTCCGCGGGGTCCTCGGCGCCGGCGGACGGGGCGGCGTAGGAGCTGCGGCGCAGCAGTGCGCGGACGCGGGCGAACAGCTCGTCCAGCTCGAAGGGTTTGACGAGGTAGTCGTCGGCGCCCGCGTCGAGGCCGGTGACGCGGTCGCCGACGGTGTCGCGGGCGGTGAGCATGAGGATCGGGGTGACGCTGCCCGCGGCGCGCAGCCGGCGGGCCGCCGTCAGGCCGTCCATCCGGGGCATCTGGATGTCCAGGATGATCAGGTCGGGGGCGTACGCGGCCGCCTTGTCCAGGGCGTCGAGGCCGTCGACCGCGGTCTGCGCGGCGTATCCCTCGAAGGCGAGGCTGCGGCGCAGGGCCTCACGTACGGCCGGTTCGTCGTCGACGACGAGGATGCGCGCTTCGCCTTCGGCGGGATTCATGTGGGTCCCCAGTCGTGTTCGGTGATACGCGCGGGATGCCTCCCGCGGACGGCACGCTCCAGCGTCGCACGCCGGGTCAGAGGGAGGTGCCGAAGCCGTTGGTGCCGGCGCCGCCGCCGACGCCGTTCCCGCCGCTGCCGGAGCCCGCGCCGCCGGGGCCGCCCGTGCGCAGGGAGTCCAGATCGGCCTTGATCGTGTTGACGGGGATGGCGAAACCGAGACCGACGCTGCCCGCGCCGGCGCTGTCGGAGGAGGGCGAGTAGATCGCGGAGGGCATGCCGACGATCTCGCCGTTCATATTGACGAGGGCGCCGCCGGAGTTGCCCGGGTTGAGGGAGGCGTCCGTCTGGATGGCCTTGTACGAGGTGGTCTGCGAGCCGGTGTTCCCGTTGAACTGCCGGCCGCCGTACGAGAAGGGCCAGTTCTCACTGCCCTGCTGTCCGCCCTGCTGCCCGCCCTGGGGGGACCGCTGATCCGACTTCGGTACGTTCACCTCGCGGTTCAGTGCCGAGACGATGCCGCTGGTGACCGTGCCGGTGAGGCGGTCGGGCGAGCCGATGGCGACGACCTGGTCGCCGACCTTGAGGCCGTCCGAGTTGCCGAGCGTGGCGGGCTTGAGACCGCCGGCGCCCTCCAGCTTGATGAGCGCCAGGTCCCTGTCCGGGTCGGTGCCGACGATCTTGGCGGAGTACTGCTTGCCATCGCTCATCGTCACCTGGATCTGGGTGGCGCCGCTGACGACGTGGTTGTTGGTGACGATCTCGCCGTCGGCGGTGAGGACGATACCGGAGCCGGTGCCCTGGCCGGACGCCGTGCGGGTGTCGATACGGACGACGGAGGGACTGACCTGCTCGGCCACGCCGGAGACGGTACCGGTGCTGGACCGCGAGACGTTGGCGGCGCTGACGCCGCCCGGGCCGCCGGCGCTCTCGTCCAGCAGCTGCTGGACGGCGGCTGCGGTACCGCCGCCGACCAGGGCCGCCGCGAGGGCCACTGCGGCGAGCAGGGCTACGGGCTTCCTGGCGCGGGGAGCGTGGGCGGCGTGGGCGGGACCGGTGGTGCCACCGCCGTCGTGGTGACCATGTCGGCCGTCTCCGGAGTGAGCGCCGGTTCCGCCGGTTCCGCCGGTTCCGCCGGTTCCGCCGGTTTCCCGGGCCGGGGTGGGCGGCACGGTCTCACCCTGGATGACCAGGGGCTGGTGTGCCTCGTGCCAGCCCGGGGCGGCCGGGGGGAAGGACGGCGGAGGGGGGTAGCTCCCGGCGTCCCGCGCCAGCCGGTCGCGGCCCCGCTCCCAGTCCTCGCCGAAGGGCGCGCTCTGGGCCGGGAGGTTCTCCTGCGGGTACTCGCCTTCGCGGCGGAAGCTCTCGGTCATGGCTCTGACTGTCATCGCCGATCATGAGAGCTTTCTGAGTCTGGCCTGAGAAGCCCGACAGAACCGTGTATGCCCGATATAAGGAACGGTGTTCTGCCGTGTGCGGCGCAGCTCGGGGCACAGCCCCGCGCAGGTGCCCCGGCGCGGCGGAGCGGCCGGGATGGGGCGCGCGAGTGCGCGCGGCGGGCCCGCCAGGGCCCCCAGCAGGGCTGGGGACGGTGCGGCGCGGGTCCTGGGCGGAGCCCCGGGCGCGGGGAGCCCGATTGTCCCCCGCCCGCCGCCGGACGGCTACCGGCAGCCGCAGGAGCGGCGGATCACCAGGGCCGACGGGAACTGCTTCAGGCGTTCGCGGCGGGAGCCCGCCACGCGCAGGCCGTCGTCCAGGACGAGGTCCACCGCCGCGCGGGCCATCGCCGGGCGGTCGGAGGCGATCGTCGTCAGCGGCGGGTCCGTCAGCGCGGCTTCCTTGACGTCGTCGAAGCCGGCGACGGCCAGGTCCTCGGGGACGTCGATGCGCAGCTCCCGCGCGGCGCGCAGGACGCCGATGGCCTGGTCGTCCGTGGCGCAGAAGATCGCCGGAGGGCGGTCCGGGCCGGACAGCACGTCCAGGGCCACGCGGTACGCGTCGTAGCGGTTGTACGGGGCCTTGAAGAGGCGGCCTTCCACCGAGCGGCCGGATTCCAGCATGGCCCGGCGCCACCCCTCGACGTGGTCCGCGACCGGGTCGCCGACCTCGGGGGTGCTCTCGACGCCGCCGAGGCAGGCGACGTACGGGTGTCCGTGTTCCAGCAGGTGGCGGGTGGCGAGCTGGGCGCCGCCGATGTCGTCCGTGACGACGGCGACGTCGTCGATCGCCTCGGGGCGCTCGTGCAGCAGCACCACGCGGGCGTCCCAGGCCTCGATCTCCGTGGCCGCGCGCTCGCTCATGCCCTGGCTGACCAGGATCAGGCCCGAGACGCGCATGCCGAGGAAGGCCCGCAGGTAGTGGACCTCGCGCTCGTCGCGGTAGTCGGAGTTGCCGACCAGCACCATCTTTCCGCGCTCGGCGGCGGCCTGCTCGACCGCGTGCGCCATTTCTGCGAAGAACGGCTGCCGGGCATCCGGAACGATCATGCCTATGAGGTCCGTGCGCCGTGAGGCCATGGCCTGCGCGACCCGGTCCGGGCGGTAGCCCAGTTCCTTGATCGCGGCGAGGACACGCTCGCGCGTGGCCGGGGCAACCGGCCTGGGTCCGTTGTTGATGACATAGCTCACGACGGCGGTAGAGGTACCCGCAAGTCGCGCCACGTCATCCCGCGTCACCTTGGCCACGCGCGGAAGTCTACGCGGGGTGACCTACCTCTGGGCAGGGCGTCCTGCGGAGTGGATGCCGACGGGTGGTTCCTCCGTCCGGGCGACGGCCGTAAGGGACGTCTCGGCCTGCGCCGCCGACTGCGCCGCCGCCTTGGCGGCAGCCTGCGCCGCGGCCTGGGCGGCCGCTTCCGCCGCCGCCCGTTCGACCTTCTCCGGCGTGACGAAGCGGTAGCCGACGTTGCGGACCGTACCGATCAGCGACTCGTGCTCGGGACCGAGTTTGGCGCGCAGCCGCCGTACGTGGACGTCGACCGTCCGGGTACCGCCGAAGTAGTCGTAGCCCCAGACCTCCTGGAGCAGCTGGGCGCGGGTGAAGACCCGGCCCGGGTGCTGCGCGAGGTACTTGAGCAGCTCGAACTCCTTGAAGGTGAGGTCCAGGACCCGCCCCTTGAGCTTGGCGGAGTACGTCGCCTCGTCCACCGACAGGTCACCGTTGCGGATCTCCATCGGGGAGTCGTCCGAGCCCAGCTGCTGGCGGCCGGTGGCCAGCCGCAGACGCGCCTCGACCTCCGCCGGCCCGGCGGTGTCCAGGAGGACGTCGTCGATGCCCCAGTCCGCGGTGACGGCCGCGAGGCCTCCCTCGGTGACGACGAGGATCAGCGGGCAGCCCGGCCCGGTCGAGCGCAGCAGCTGGCACAGCGACCGCACCTGCGGCAGGTCGCGGCGGCCGTCCACGAGGATGACGTCGGCGCCAGGAGTGTCCACGAGGGCCGGGCCCTCGGCCGGGGCCACCCGGACGTTGTGCAGCAGCAGGCCGAGGGCGGGCAGCACCTCGGTGGACGGCTGCAGGGCATTGGTCAGCAGCAGGAGTGAGCTCATGCCCGACCACCTCGCCCTGTTCCGGTCGGCCGGTCAAACACTGTTCGCTGGTCCATCACGTCGGTTCCTCCTCGGTCCCGTCGAGGACGTGCGCGGTACTGCTTCGTACGTGGTGCGTGGTGCGGGTGGTGTGGCGTCCATGCGGTCCCCGCGCCCTGAGGTCCGGATGGATACCACTGTTCTCGGTCCGTTCAACGTGCTGAAAGCACAAAAGGACCCGGGGGCAACGTTGCCCGGATCCTCTCGCCAGCAGAATAGCCCACGAGCGCTTTCCCGGCCGAGGCCTCTCCCGATCCCGTTTCTGTGGTTCGCACCACGCCCCCTGCCCCGGGGCGCTCCGGGGCAGGGGGCGGGAGGGGCCATCATGGAGGCCGACGGTAGAGAGCCGACGATAGGAGCTGCAGTGGCAACCGGAACCATCCGCTACTGGGCGGCGGCCAAGGCCGCGGCCAAGACGGCGGAGGAGCCGTACTCGGCGCGGACCCTCGCCGAGGCGCTCGACGCCGTGCGCGAACGCCACCCCGGGGAGCTGACCCGGGTCCTGCTGCGCTGCTCCTTCCTCGTGAACGAAGAGCCCGTGGGCAAGCGCCCGCACGATTCCGTCGAGCTGACCGAGGGGGGCACCGTCGAGGTGCTTCCGCCGTTCGCGGGCGGGTGAGCGGAAACCGATGAGCACTCCTGAGGAACAGCAGCAACAGCAACAGCAACAGCAGCAGCAGCAACAGCAGCAGTACGCGCAGCAGCAACAGCAGCCGCCGGATCCGTACGGGACCCAGACCTGGCAGTCCGACACCTGGGACACCGGTTATCAGCCGGTGCATCCGCCGCTGGGCGGGGTGCCCGGGCAGCCCGTGGCGCCCGAGGGCTGGTTCCGGGACGAGGTTCCCGCACCGGCCCAGGAGCAGGGCCAGGGTCAGGGTGAGCGCCAGGGTCAGGGCCCGCACCACCCGCCCGCGCAGGACTGGTCCCACGGCGGTGCGGCCGCGGCGTGGCCGGACGCCTCCGCGGGCGCGGCCGGGACCGCCCGGGGACCCCTCCAGGCGGAAGCCGGGGGACTGCCGCCGTACTCCGGCCCGGCGGACCCGCAGTCGCAGCAGCACGCGCAGCACCCGCAGCCGGTTCAGCGGCCCGCCGTGCCGGAGGGCTGGTTCCGCGAGGAGGCTCCCGCGCCGGCCCCCGCGCAGGACTGGGCGGAGACCACCGCCTACCTCCCGCCGCAGGCCGTCGGCCCGGATTCGGCCGCGGCCGAGCAGACGGCCTACCTGCCGCCGTACCCCGGCCCCGCCGCGGTCGAGGAGACGGCTTATCTGCCGCCGTACCCGGGTCCCGGCGTCCCGGATTCCGCCGCGGCCGAGGAAACGGCCTACCTGCCGCCGTACCCGGGCCCCGCCGCCGCGGAGACCGGGCCCGCGCCCGCGCCGGACGCGTCCGGTGAGGAGCCCGCGTACTCCCCGCCCACCCTGGCCGGCAACACCCTCCGCGCCGTCGACCCGGCCCAGGCCCGCGCCGAAGGCCGGTCGCCGATCATCGACCCGGGCCCGCAGCCGGCCATACTGACCGCCGCCCTCGGCGTGCTGCTCGCCGTGGCCGCCGCCCTCGGCGAGCTGGCCCTGCTGGTGCCGCTGATCGCCCTCCAGGGGCTCACCGCGGCCGGCTGGTTCCGCCTCAACGGCATGTGGCCCGCCCGCCAGGGCATTGCCCTCGCCTTCGCCGGAGCCGTCGTCGCCGACGGCGCCGTGCTCGCGGTGGACCGTACGTACGGCCCGGGCGCGATCATCGGCACCCTCGGCGCCTGGGTGCTGCTCACGCTGGTCCTCCAGCTGCGCAGCCACGCCGATCCCGATGAGCGGATGTACGGCCTGATGGCCTCGGTGACCTCGGCCGCCCTCGCCATCGTCTGCGCCGGCTACCTCGCCGCCGATTCCGCCGCCGTCACGGTCGGCGCGGCCGCCGTCGCCGTCGCCGTCTTCGCCCGTGCGCTGCCGCTGCCGACCGCGCCCTCGGTCGCCGTCTCGCTGGCCGCCGCGGCGGGCGCCGGCATCGCGCTCGGCGCGGCGACCGACGTCGGGGCGGGCGGGGCGCTGCTCGGTCTCGTGGCCGGGGTGTGCGCGCTGGTCGGGCTGCGCGTGGCGGCGTACGACTACCCGTCGAAGTTCGTCCACATGACGGCCGGTGTCGCGCTGCCGCTGGCGGCCGCGGCGCCCGCCGTGTATCTGATCGGGCGGGTGGTGGGCTGACGCCCCGCACACGCGGGGCGTGGTCCACTAGAACGCACGTACCGATCTAGAGGGGGAGGGGCGCGTGCGTTTCCTGCGTGTCGTCGTGGTCTTGGGTGTGGTTCTGGGGGCGCTGTTCGTCGGCGTCGACCGCTGGGCGGCCGGCTATGCCGAGAACCGGCTCGCCGACCGGATCCAGGCCCGGCAGGGTCTGGCCGGCAGCACGGACGTGGAGATCCACGGCTTTCCGTTCCTGACGCAGGCGCTCAGCCACGACCTGGACCGGGTCGATGTGAAGCTCAAGGGCGTCGACGCCACCGCGGACGGCCGCAAGACGCGGCTCTCGCAGCTCGACGCCAGCTTCCGCGGTGTGAAGCTGAACGGGGACTACAGCGGCGGCACCGCCGAGCGCGCGGAGGGCACCGCGCTCATCACGTACGCGGATCTGACCGAGGCCTCGCAGACCGGTGTGACCGTCGCCTACGGCGATACCCCGGGCAAGGTGAAGGTCACCGCGACGGTGGACGTCCTCGGCAGGTCGCTGACGCGCGGCGTGATCTCGACCGTCACCCTCCAGGACGCCGGGGAGGGCGCGTCCGGGAAACTCGTTCGGGTGCGCGCCGACGAGGTACCGGGAGAGGGCATCCCCGGTGTCGAGAAACTGGTCCGCAAGCAGACCGACTTCGACCGCCGCATCGACGGCGGACTGCCGGCCGGACTCCAGCTGACCGCCCTGACCTCGGACGAGTCGGGCGTGCACCTGACGCTGAGCGGCTCGGACGTGGTGCTGGCCGGATCGTGAGACGGTGCGGTCCGATCCGCAGATGGACGGGCCGTACGCAGGGCCCCGGAGGCGGCGCGGCGGCCGTCCCGGGCTCTCGGATCCCACTATTCGGACGATCCCGTCTCGGTATATGACACGCCGGTGACAGGGCGGCCGATTCGTCCCTACGATCCATGGCTATGAAGCATCAGCAGGCGGACCTCACGAAGCGGCGGGCAGTAGACCTGTGTCGCGTCGCCGCCATGCTCTGTCGATCCATGTGACGTGTGAGCGCATCCGCTCCATCAGCCGGACGACGGCCTTCCCCGCGTGACCGAACCCCCGCCTCCTGCCCCCTGACGCCTCCCCGCGCAGGACTTGTGAGCGCACCCGGACGCACGCACCAGCAGCACCCCGCAGCACGCCACCCCGCAGCACAGCCCGCAGCCGGCGGGCCCGCCGCGGTACCAGCACAGCCCCGCCGCACACTGCCCCGGAGGAGAACACCATGAGCCGCAGCGACGTCCTCGTAGACGCCGACTGGGTCGAGGCCCACCTGAACGACGCCAACGTCGTCATCGTCGAGGTGGACGAGGACACGTCCGCCTACGACAAGAACCACATCACCAACGCCGTCCGGATCGACTGGAAGACCGACCTCCAGGACCCGGTCCGCCGTGACTTCGTGGACCAGGAGGGCTTCGAGAAGCTGCTCTCCGCCAAGGGCATCTCCAACGACGACACCGTCGTCCTCTACGGCGGCAACAACAACTGGTTCGCGTCCTACGCCTACTGGTACTTCAAGCTCTACGGCCACCAGGACGTCCGCCTGCTCGACGGCGGCCGCAAGAAGTGGGAGCTCGACTCCCGCGACCTGGTCGACGGCAAGGACGTCCCGAACCGCCCGGCCACCAGCTACAAGGCCAAGCCGCAGGACACCTCGATCCGCGCCTTCCGCGACGACGTCGTGGCCGCGATCGGCGCCCAGAACCTGGTCGACGTCCGCTCGCCCGACGAGTTCTCCGGCAAGCTCCTCGCCCCGGCCCACCTCCCGCAGGAGCAGTCGCAGCGCCCCGGCCACGTGCCGAGCGCCCGCAACATCCCGTGGTCGAAGAACGCCAACGACGACGGCACCTTCAAGTCGGACGACGAGCTCAAGGCCCTCTACGAGGCGGAGCAGGTCGAGCTGGACACGAAGGACACCATCGCCTACTGCCGCATCGGTGAGCGCTCCGCGCTGACGTGGTTCGTGCTGCACGAGCTCCTGGGCCAGCAGAACGTCAAGAACTACGACGGCTCGTGGACCGAGTACGGCTCGCTCGTCGGCGTGCCGATCGAGCTGGGCCCCAACAAGTAAGTCCCGGGCACGCGACGCCCCGTAGTAGACCTCTCTAGGACAGGACAGAGAACATGTGTGGAGCACAGATCGGCGGGCCCGACCTCGCGACGCTCAAGCCGGGTGAGACCGCGATCCAGGGCCAGGTGACCAAGAACGGCGAGCCCGTCAGCGGTTACGTGCGGCTGCTGGACTCGACCGGCGAGTTCACCGCCGAGGTCCCGACCTCGGCGACCGGCCAGTTCCGCTTCTACGCGGCGACCGGCTCCTGGACGCTGCGGGCGCTCGTCCCCGGCGCCCAGGCGGACCGCGCCGTCGTGGTCGCCGAGTCGGGCGGCGTGACGGACGTGGCGATCGCGGTCTGATACCGACCGTGCTCGTGCACTGATCGACTGGCCGAAGGGCCGCACCCCCGGGGGTTGGACGCCACTGGAACGGGGTGCGGCCCTTCGCGCCGTGCTGCTGCCGCTCTACGCTGGAAGCATGTACGCCCGGCGTCGGCGCATCTACTTCCTGCTCATGGGCGGATGCCTCGTCCTCTTCGTCTCCGCCTGGTCCTTCGTGCGCCTGCTGTCGGTGGAGGCCGCGGTCGCCCTGTGCGTGGTCGCGATGGTCCTTCCGCCGATCGCCGCGGTGGTCGCCAACCGGCGCGGCCCGGACGACCGCTGGTGGGACGACCCCTCGGGCGATCCGAAGTCCGACGAGTGGTGGGACGAACTGGACGGAAAGCGCCGTCGCGAGGAGTGAGACGCCGCGAGATAAGAATGTAATAAGTATTCGTACAACTGCTCCCCTCCGGAACCGGTCATGGGTACGCGCGGACAATCATCCGGCGCCTCCAGCCCTGTGGGGGGACCCTCTTGGAACACGAACAGACCATCCCTGAGCAGCGGAAAGAGGAGGAGACCACCCCGGAAGCGAATACTCCGGACCTGGTCCCGGCTCTTGCTGCCACGGATGCCGTCGATGCCGACGCCGATGCCGATGCCGATGCCGATGCCGACGCCGCCTCTCCGGCCGACGTCGCCGGTGACCCCGTCACCGCCGCACCGCGCCGCGGCCGCAGGCGTACGACGCTCCTGATCGCGGGCGCGGCCGTACTGGGCGTCCTCGCCGGGACGGTCACCGGTTACGCGATCCAATACCACCGCGAACCCACCCCGCTGCCGCCGCTGGCGCAGGCGAACCTCGTGACGCCGAAGGCCCTCGCCCCGGACGACGCCACGACGAACAAGACGATCAACGCCAACCGCTGGCACAAGACCGACGACGACCTCAGCAAGCTGCTGATCGAGACACCGGGCGGGGCGACGTCCGAAGGCACCGGGTACGACTCGCTCGACACGTACGCGACGTACTTCGAGGAGCCGGACGTCGCTCTCCGCGACCTCGCCGACACCAGCTTCCGGCGGGTCGCGACGACGGTGTGGTCGCAGAACGACCACCTCGTCGAAGTGCACCTCGTGCAGTTCAACGACTTCTCCGGCGCGGACGACTATCAGCGGAGCCAGGCCTCCCACCTGCCCGAGAAGGAGTACGCGGGCAATGACGGAGTGGCCATTCCCGGCCTCTCCGGGGAACTCGGGCACGTCTGGGTGTTCTCGAAGCTCCACGAGGAGCCGGGATACCACCCGGTGCGCGAGGCCCGGGCCGTCGCCCGCCGGGGCGACATCGTCCTGGAGATCTTCTACTACGACAAGCGCGGCAAGATAGCCGAGGGCGATGTCATCGACCTGGCCAAGCGACAGCTGGAGCGACTGTGACCGAGCCGCAGAACGACACGACCCCGGCTACGGCTCCGGCTACGGATCCGGCTGCCGAGGCGACGGAGCAGGCTCCGCTTCCCGCGGCCCCCGCCGAAGCTCCCGCCCCGCAGACGCAGACGCAGACGCAGACGCAGACGCAGACGGAGGCGGACGCTGCCGCGCCGGCGAAGCCCGCGCGCACGGCGAACCGTAAGCCGGCCTCCCTCGTCGCCGCGGGCGTGGCCGCCACGCTCCTCGTGGGCGGCGGCGTCTGGGCGTCCGCCGCGATCGCGTCCGCCGACCGCAGCGCGCCCACCGCGTACTGGGTCGCCGCCGGCGCAGAGCCGGAGAAGACGCAGAAGCCGGAACCGGTTCCCGCGAACGCACTCTCGGGCAAGCTGCTCCCCGTATCGGGCGCGTTCACGCTGGGCCCCGACCTCGCCGGCGACGGCAACAACTTCTTCGTCTCCGGCGAGAAGGCCGTCGAGGGCTTCAAGGAGGCCCGCAAGGGCCTGTCCAGCTCCGAGCGCAAGAAGCGCGACGACATGCTGGCCGACCTCAAGCTCAAGGGCCTGGCAGGACGCAGCTACACCAAGAGCGGCGGCCAGATGGTCGTGGAAATCCGCATCATGCAGGCCGACCCACAGGCCCTGGGGACGTTCTCCGAGGTCTCCAAGAAGCTGCTCGACCTCATCGGCGGCGACCGCGACGCACCGAAGGTGTTCGGCTACCCGGACGCCAAGTGCTCCCTGCTCCCGGTCGGCGCGGAGAAGGAGGAGAAGATCGACTCCCTCTACTGCGTGGCGGTCGAAGGCGACGTGCTGGTCAACTTCCGTGCGTACGGGCCCAAGGCGGCCTTCAAGACAAGCGACGGCATTGCCTTCTTCAGGAACCAGCTGAGCCACCTGAAGTCCCCCGGGGAGTCCGCGTGACCGAGCAGAACACCACCGAATCCGTGACCGCCCCCAAGGACGCGGTGCCCGTTCAGCCGGAGGCCCGGCCGGCCCAGGCCCAGACGGTCCAGGACGTCCCGGCGGCTCCGGCGGTCGCCGAGGCCCCCGTGGCCGCGCCGGCGGCTCCGGCCGAGCCGGCCGCCCCCGCCGAGCAGCCGGCCCCGGCGGAGCCGCCCGCTCCCGCCGCTCCCGCCGCGCCGCCGAAGGACCGTCGTACGCTGCGCGCCCTCCTGCGGTGGACGGCCGCCGTCGTCGTCTTCGGCGCCGTCGGCACGGGGGTGACGTACGGGATCGTCCAGCCCGAGCGCACGGAGATCCCCGGCCTGTCCACCGGGGACGACGGCCGCTGGACCTACCCGGCCCTGGCCAAGCCCACCCTGCCCCCCGGCGCGTCCCAGCCGTTCGCCGAGGACAACCCGGACGGCGTCCACTACGCGGGTCTGGCCGAGCTCCTCCTGCCGGCCCCCCGGGGATCCGCACCGGACACCACGCTGAAGCTGGAGAAGGACTCGGTGGTCTCCACCGACACCTTCCTGGAGGAGTACGAGTCCACCGCGCGCGAGAAGATGAAGCGGGGGTTCACCGACAACGGGCTGCGCCAGATCGTGGCCCGCGGCTGGGCCACCCCGGACGGCACCCGTACCCGGATCTACCTGCTGCGCTTCCACGCCTCGGGGTTCACGGACACCTTCGAGGGCTGCGGCGCCGACATGAACCTGAACGGCGTCAACCGGATCGAGGCGGACAGCACCTGGGGCAAGGCCAAGATCAACCAGACGGCCCCAGACACCCCCGGCATCACGGTCCACGAGGAGTCCACCCCGGTCGGCGACGAGCAGATCAAGGCGGGTTGCGTCGAGTCCGGTGACGTCCAGGCCGTGATCCTCCAGACCCGCAAGGGCGAGGTGGCCGCCGTCCCCCTCCACCAGACGGTGATCCTCCAGAACCAGCTGCTGGGCTGAGCGCGGGGCCGGAGGTGATCGGTACGGCCCACCTCACAGAGTGCACCGGTCCCCGGGCCAGTAGGCTTGGGGACCGGTCCCGTACCACCGAACCCGAACCCTCTCCGAGGAGCACCCCGTGCTTGAGGCAGTCTTCACCTCTCTGCTCGTCCTGGTCTGCGTCGGCGTGATGGCCTTCACCGGCCTGGCCGTGAAGAAGCTGTACCAGGGCCAGCGCTGAGCGCCGGCCGGCCGACCGCCCCGGAACCCCTCCCACAGATCGCCTGAGCTGAGCAGCCATCCATGATCCAGATCCCGTCCGACCTGAACCCGGGCCTCGTCCCCCTCGCCTTCCTCCTCGGCAACTGGGAGGGCGCGGGCGTCTTCGACTTCCCCGGTGAAGAGAAGTGCAACTTCGGCCAGGAGGTCGTCTTCACCCACGACGGCCGGGACTTCCTGGAGTACACGTCCCGTACCTGGGTCCTCGACGCCGAGGGCAACAAGGTGCGTCCGCTGGAGTCCGAATCGGGTTACTGGCGCATCGACAAGGACCGCAAGGTCGAGATCGTCATGGTCCGCGACCAGGGCGTCATCGAGGTCTGGTACGGCGAGCTCGCCGATCAGAAGCCCCAGATCGACGTGGCCACCGACGCGGTCGCCCGCACCGCCGGCTCGAGCCCGTACAGCGGCGGCAAGCGGCTCTACGGCTACGTGAAGAGCGACCTGATGTGGGTCGGCGAGAAGGCCACCCCGGACGTCGAGCTGCGTCCGTACATGTCGGCCCAGCTGAAGAAGGTCGTCACGCCCGAGGAGGTCGCCGAGATGGCGCGCAACCTCCCGGACATGCCGGACGACGGCATCGCCTTCTTCCGCTGACCCTCCGCCGGTCGCCGGTCGCCGGTCGCCGGTCGCCGATCGCCGGTCGCCGATCGCCGATCCTCCGGACCAGGTCATTCCACCGGGTGTGCGAGTAGGGACCGCGGCCCCCCGCGGTCCCCTTCGCGTGCTTACACTGGCCGGGTGGTGAGCACCGAGAGCGCAGAGGGCACCGAAGGCACCGAAGGCAGCCAAGGCACTGCGGGCGGCCAGGGCGCCGACACCGACTGGAAGACCGACCTGCGCCGACGCGGTTACCGGCTGACTCCGCAGCGCCAGCTCGTGCTGGAAGCGGTCGACACGCTGGAACACGCCAGCCCGGACGAGATCCTCGCCCAGGTGCGCAAGACCGCCTCCGGGGTCAACATCTCGACCGTCTACCGGACGCTGGAGCTCCTGGAGGAGCTCGGGCTCGTCTCGCACGCCCACCTCGGACACGGGGCTCCGACCTACCACCTCGCCGACCGGCACCACCACATCCACCTGGTTTGCCGTGACTGCACCGAGGTGATCGAGGCGGACGTGGACATCGCGGCCGAGTTCACCGCGAAGCTCCGTACCAGCTTCGGTTTCGAGACCGACATGAAGCACTTCGCGATCTTCGGACTCTGCAAGAAGTGTGCTGCCGAACACCGTGCCGGTCAGGCGTAGCAGGGTCGTCGTAGGCTTGGTCCCATGACCAGCCCCTTGCTCCATCTCCCCGGCGCCGTGCAGGCCGAAGGCCGCGACGAGGGCGTCGCCGCCCACTACGGAGAGCTGTACGGCGAACAGCGCGCCCTCGCGGCCGGTCGCGGCTTCGTCGACCTCTCGCACCGCGGAGTCGTCACCGTGACCGGACCGGAGCGGCTGAGCTGGCTGCACCTGCTGCTGACCCAGCACCTCACCGAACTGCCCGCCGGGCAGGCCACCGAGGCGCTGATCCTCTCCGCCAACGGCCACATCGAGCACGCGCTCTACCTGGTGGACGACGGCGAGACCACGTGGGCGCACGTGGAGCCGGGCACCCAGGGTGAGCTGATCGCCTACCTGGAGTCCATGAAGTTCTTCTACCGCGTCGAAGTCGCCGACCGCTCCGAGGAGTTCGCGGTCGTGCACCTGCCGGCCGGTTCCATCGCCGAGGTCCCCAAGGAGTACGCCGTACGGGAGACCGCGCACGGCCGTGACGTCTTCCTGCCCCGCGCCGAACTGGAGGCCTTCGCCGTCGCGCACGGCCCGGCCGCGGGCCTCCTCGCCTACGAGGCCCTGCGCGTCGAGGCGCACCGGCCGCGGCTCGGCCTGGAGACCGACCACCGCACCATCCCGCACGAGCTCGGCTGGATCGGCACCGCCGTGCACCTGCAGAAGGGCTGCTACCGGGGCCAGGAGACGGTGGCCCGCGTCCACAACCTGGGCAAGCCCCCGCGCCGCCTGGTCTTCCTGCACCTGGACGGCTCCGAGGTGCTGCTGCCGGCGCACGGCGCACCGGTCCGGCTCGCGGCCGACGGGGAGGAGGGCCGCCAGCTGGGCTTCGTGACCACCGCGGTCCGCCACCACGAGCTGGGCCCGATCGCGCTCGCGCTGGTCAAGCGGAACGTGCCGGTCGACGCCCCGCTGCTGGCCGGAGCCACGGCCGCCGCGCAGGAGGTCGTCGTAGCGCCGTAGCAGTGGCCCGGTCACAGCCGTAGCGGTGGGACCGGTCACAGCCGCGGCGCTGGTCGGCCTAGACGTCGATGACGATGGTGAACGGGCCGTGGTTGGTGAGCGAGACCCGCATGTCCGCGCCGAACCGGCCCGTCTCCACCGTCGCCCCCAGTGCGCGCAGCTGCGCCACGACCTCGTCGACCAGCGGCTCGGCGACCTCGCCCGGCGCGGCCGCGTTCCAGGTGGGACGGCGGCCCTTGCGGGCGTCCCCGTAGAGCGTGAACTGGGAGATCACCAGCAGCGGTGCGCCGTTGTCGCTGCAGGACTTCTCGCCGTCCAGGATCCGTACGGACCACAGCTTGCGCGCCAGCTGCGCCGCCTTCTCGGGCGTGTCGTCGTGGGTCACCCCCACCAGCACGCACAGTCCCTCGCCGACGATCTCGCCGACGGTCTCGCCGGCCACGACGACGCTCGCGCCGTCCACCCTCTGCACCACTGCTCGCATACCACCTGTGTACCAGGCGTGCACCCGTCCGGGGCCGATCGGGTGGAGGAGGACTGCATCGGGGCCACGGAGAGTGGCACGATGCACGCACGCGGTGCGGGTGCGCCGCACCGGTCGAGGGGACGGACTCGCTCGTATGAATACTTCTGGTACCTCCGTACCTGCATCACCCGCTTCCATGTCCGCTGCGGTACTACGACCACCCGCGCAGCGCACGGCCGAAACGCACGAGCCGGCGAGCCCGACCAGCGCGCTCGGACTCCCGGAACTGCGCGCCCTGCGCCGCGACGCGCAGCGCGACGAGGCCGATCTGAGCTATGTACGCCGGCTGCTCCAGGGCCGCATCGACATCCTGCGCGCCGAACTGGCCCGGCGTACCGACCCGGAGGCACCGGTGGTGGACCGGCTGTCGGAGATCCTGGCCGACGCCCCCTCCAGCCGGAGCGCCTCCGCCCGTCACGTCACGCTCGGCACCCCGCACAGCGAGGAGTACCGGCTGCTGGCGGCGGAGATGCTGGCCGACGTGGAGCTGTCCGACCTGGCGGCCCGCACGGACGGTGAACTGCACGACGGGCTGGGCCGGCTGGTGCGGTACGAACAGCAGGTCTCGCGGCGGCGGCAGCAGCTCCAGCGCACGGCGGACGACTGCAGCGCGGAGATCACCAGGCGGTACCGGGAGGGCGAGGCGCAGGTGGACGACCTGCTGGCGTGAGGACCCGGGGGCGGAAAATCGGGCGACCGGCGCCGGGCGGGCGCATTACCGTGACCGGCTATGAGTGCTGATGTCCGGCCGATCGCCGAATCCGAACTCCCCGACTGGCTGCGGGCCCTGAACACGGGGTTCCTGAGCCCGGCCACGGTGACGCGGTCCGACGTCGCCCAGCGGGCCAAGTACAGCGATCTCGCCCGTATCCAGGGCGCTTTCGACACCGGCACCGGCCGCTGCGTGGCGGCCTTCCGCTCCTTCGCGCAGGAGCTGACCGTGCCCGGCGGGGCGGCCGTCGCCTCCAGCGCGGTCTCCAATGTCGCCGTGCTGCCCACGCACCGCCGCCAGGGCCTGCTGTCGCGGATGATGGCCGCCGAGCTGGCGGCCGCGAAGGCCCGCGGTGACGTGCTGTCGACGCTGATCGCCGCCGAGTACCCGATCTACGGGCGGTACGGATACGGGCCCGCCACCTCCGTCTCGGAATGGGAGATCGACGTACCGCGTGCCGGACTGGACCCCCGCTGGTCGGCGCCGGCGGACGGCGGGCGGATCGAGCTGGTGGACGCGGCCGAGATCCGGCGGGTGGGCCCGGCACTGCACGAGCGGCTGCGGGCGGTCACACACGGCATGGTGAACCGGGACGAGCGGTGGTGGTCCCTGGCGACCGGCCTGGAAGAGCTGTCGCACCGCCCGTACCAGGAGAAGTTCCACGCCGTGTACCGCACGGCGGCGGGCCAGGTGGCCGGGCTGGCCGCGTACCAGGCGGACGACCACTGGGCGGATGCGAAGATTCCGCAGAACACCGTGCAGGTGAAGGGCCTGATCGCGGCCACCCCCGACGCACAGCGGGCGCTGTGGCACTTCCTGTGCTCCATCGACTGGGTGATGAAGGTCCGCACCGGCTACCGGGCCCCCGACGACCTCGTCCCGCACCTGCTGCCCGACCCGCGCGCGGCCAGGCCGGTGACCTCCGCGGACTTCCTGTGGGTGCGGCTGCTGGACGTCGTACGGGCGCTGCGGGCGCGGACGTACGCCGTACCCGGGATCCTCGTACTGGAGGTGACCGACCCGGCGGGCCTGGCGGACGGCCGCTACCGGCTGGACGCGGGCACCGGGGAGTGCGCGCCGAGCGGGGAGGCGGCGGACCTGCGGCTGGACGTGGGCGCGCTGGGCTCGCTGTACCTCGGCGACGAGTCGGCGGTACGGCTGGCCGCGCTCGGCCGGGTGGCGGAGGAGCGGGCGGGGGCGCTCGCGCTCGCGGACGCGGTGTTCCATACCGCGCGCCGGCCGTGGTGCCCGGACGTCTTCTGAGCCCCGGCAGCGGACCGTTGGCAGCGGACCATTGACAGCAACAGCGGACAGCAGAGACCGGAAACGACTGAGGACTGAGGTATTTGACGGATTCGGCGTCACTCGTGGAACGGCTGCGCGCGGCGGGCTGCGTCTTCGCGGAGGAGGAGGCGGAACTGCTCACCGGCGCCGCCCGGGACGACGGCCACCTGGCGGACCTGCTGGGCCGCCGGGTCGCCGGCGAACCCCTGGAACACGTCGTCGGCTGGGCGGAGTTCTGCGGGCTGCGCATGGAGGTGGGGGAGGGGGCCTTCGTGCCGCGCCGCCGCACCGAGTTCCTGGTCGGGGAGGCGGCGGCGCTGGCCCCGCCCGGCGCGGTGGTCCTGGACCTGTGCTGCGGAGTCGGCGCCCTGGGCGCGGCGGTCGCGGCCCGGGTGCCGGGCGGGGTGGAACTGCACGCGGCGGACATCGACCCCGCGGCGCTGGCGTACGCGCGGCGCAACGTGGCGCCGTACGGGGGCACGGTGTGGGAGGGCGACCTGTACGCGCCCCTGCCCGCGTCCCTGCGGGGCCGGGTCGACGTGCTGGTGGTCAACGCCCCGTACGTCCCGACGGAGGAGATCGGGCTCATGCCGTCCGAGGCCCGCGACCACGAGCCGCTGGTCTCCCTGGACGGGGGCGCGGACGGCCTGGACATCCACCGCCGGGTGGCGGCGGGCGCCCTGCCGTGGCTGGCTCCCGGCGGCCACCTGCTGATCGAGACGAGCGCGCGCCAGTGCCCGGCGACGGCTTCGGCCCTGACGGCGGCGGGCCTCGCGGTGCGGGTGGTCACCTCGGAGGAGCTGTGCGCGACGGTGGCGATCGGTGCGGTCGGCCGGGTATCCGGCGGTGGCTCCGGCTGACCGCGCGGCCTGCCCCTGCCGACGCGGACCGGGCCGCTCCCGGCGGCGCGCCGGGCATGTTGCCCCGCCCCGGGGCGCCTTGCGGGGTTACCGTCGGCGGCATGGACCGTGATCGCCGAGGGTGGCGCCAGTGTTCGCTCGGCGGAGCGGTGTTCGCGGTGTGCATGGCCGGTACCACGCTGCCGACCCCGCTCTACGGCCTTTACCAGGAGAAGTTCGGCTTCTCCGAGCTGATGGTGACCGTCGTGTACGCCGTGTACGCCTTCGGGGTCATCGGCGTGCTGCTGCTGGCGGGCAACGCCTCGGACACCGTGGGCAGGCGGCCGGTGCTGCTGGCGGGCCTGGGATGCGCTGCGGCGAGCGCCGTCTGCTTCCTGTGCGCCACCGGGCTGGAGTGGCTGTATGCGGGGCGGCTGCTGTCGGGACTGTCCGCGGGCCTGTTCACCGGGGCCGCCACCGTGTACGTGATGGAGCTGGCGCCGTACGGCGGCGGCTCCCGGGCCACGTTCGTGGCGACGGCCGCCAACATGGGCGGGCTGGGCTGCGGACCGCTGCTCGCCGGCCTGCTCGCGCAGTACGCGGCCTGGCCGCTGTACCTGCCGTTCGCCGTGCACCTCGCCCTGTTGGCCGGCTCGGCCGCCGTCCTGCTGTGGCTTCCGGAGACCCTGCGGGAGCGGCGGCCGCTGCGCACCGTACGGCCGCAGCGGCCCGGGCTGCCGCCGCAGGTGCGGCCGGTGTTCGGGCCCGCGGCGACCGCGTCGTTCGTGGGGTTCGCACTGTTCGGGGTGTTCACGTCGGTCAGCCCGGCGTTCCTCGCGCAGTCCCTGGACGTCCACAACCACGCCGTGAGCGGGCTGGTCGTCGCACTGGCCTTCTTCGCCTCGACCGCCGGGCAGCTGGCGGTCGGCCGGGTCGGGGTGGAGCGGTCGCTGCCGCTGGGCTGCGCCGGGCTCTTCGCCGGGCTGGCGCTGCTCGCGGGCGCGCTGCGGTGGGACCTGTTGCCGCTGGTGGTGCTGAGCGCGCTCGTCGGCGGGGCCGGGCAGGGGCTGGCGTTTCGCGGGGCGCTGGCCGCGGTGGCCGAGGCGTCTCCCGCGGACCGGCGCGCGGCGGTGATCTCGACGCTGTTCGTCGTGGCGTACGCGGGTATCTCGGTACCGGTGATCGGTGTGGGGGTCCTGGCGGGTCCCATCGGCCTGGAGGGGGCGGGGCTCGTGTTCATCGCCTGCATGGCCGCCCTGGTCTCGACCGCGGCCGTCTACCTGCTGCGGAGGCCGGTACGGGCGCGGACGTGAGCGCGTACGGACACGCCCCCGGACCGGGCGTCGATCAGCGCGCCACCGGCTGGGACGGGAGGTTGTAGACGTGGTCCGGGGTCACTATGCGGGTGATCGCCTGGCCGAAGGAGGTGCTCGGTTCCGAACCGCCGTGGAGGATGTCCGTGTTGAGGAGCACCACCATCGTGGCCCGCGACTCCGGGAGGTAGACGACCAGCGACTCGTAGCCCGGCAGTGAGCCGTTGTGGCCGATCCAGCCCTGCACGTTGAAGATGCCGAGGCCGTAACCGGCGCCGGGGATTTCGGTGGGGCCGGTCTTCAGGCGTTCCGCCTGGGTCGCCGGGGTGAGCAAGGTGCCTTGGGCGAGGGTGCGCGCCCAGCTGCGCAAGTCGTGCAGGTCGGAGATCATGGCCCCGGCCGCCCAGCCCCAGGAGGGGTTCCAGTCCGTCGCGTCCTCGGTCTTGCCGGAGGCGGTCTGGTTGGTGTAGCCGTGCGCGTGCGGTTCGGGGAACGCGGCATCGGCCGGGAAGACGGTGCGGTGCAGGCCCGCCGGCTCCAGTACGTGCTGCTCGATGAACTCGTGGAGCGGCTGGCCCCCGGCCTTCTCCACCACCAGGCCGACCAGGATCAGGTTGGTGTTGGAGTACTCGAACTTCTCGCCGGGCTGGAACTGCACCGGGTGCTTGAAGGAGTAGGACAGCAACTGCTGCGGGGTGAAGGGCCGTCGGGGGTCGGAGGTCAGCGCCTCGAAGAAGTCCTCGTCCATGGAGTAGTTGAAGAGTCCGCTGCGCATGCCCGCCAGATCGCGCAGCGTGATCTCGTCCCCGTTGGGGACGCCGTCCACGTACTTCGCGATCGGATCGTCGAGGCCCACCTTGCCCTGATCGACCAGTTCCAGCAGGGCGGTCACGGTGAAGGTCTTGGTCTCACTGCCGATGCGCATGTTGAGCCCGGTCGTCATCGGTTGGCCGGTGCTCTTGTCCGCCACGCCGAACGCCCGTACGTAGCTCCCCTTGTCCGGGGTCCACAGCCCGACCATCACGCCCGGCACCTGCGCCTCACGCATGACCTGCCGCACGGCCGCGTCCAGCTGGCGGGCGACGGCCGGGGTCAGCTCGGTGAAGGCGCCGTCGGGGGAGGGCGTGGCGGGTGCCGATGCCGTGGGGGTGGGGGTCGGGGCGCGTTCCGCGTACGCCACCCCCGCGGACGCCGGTACGGCCAGCAGCCCGGCCGCGGCGCATGCCACACATGACCTGCGCAACCGCGTGTGCGAGTACCTCATGGCAGGCCTCCTGCCAGACGAGGACAAGATCCCACGGCCAGCGTAGACCCGCATGGAGGCCTCCGCCTGGGCAGGCGTGGCGCCCCGGCGCCCGTACGTGTGACTGCTCGGGCAGTCAGTCCGCGCGGGGTTTGCCGAACTCTTCGATCAGCACGGGGTACTGCTCCCCACCGTGTCCGGCGGCGATCGAGCGGTCGGCCATCGCCTTGATCAACTTTGGCAGTTGGGCGTTGACTCCCACCGCCTCGCTCTCCTCGATCGGGGCAGAGACGCCAGCCCGTGGTCCGGACCGCGGTGGGAGCTATTGCAAGCGGCTGCTTGCAATAGTTAGCAAGGTGCGGCAGGATCGAGGCATGGCATCGCTCAACGTCGGAAATCTCGGCGAGTTTCTCCGTGAGCAACGGCGGCAGGCCCAGCTTTCGCTGCGGCAGCTGGCCGAGGCGGCGGGGGTGTCGAATCCGTACCTGAGCCAGATCGAGCGCGGGCTGCGCAAGCCGAGCGCGGACATCCTGCAGCAGCTGGCCAAGGCGCTGCGGATCTCCGCGGAGACGCTGTACGTGCAGGCCGGGATCCTGGATGAGCGGGACCGGGACGAGGTGGAGACGCGCGCCGTCATCCTCGCCGACCCGTCCATCAACGAGCGGCAGAAGCAAGTGCTGCTCCAGATCTACGAGTCGTTCCGCAAGGAAAACGCGCTCGATGACGAGATGCCGTCGAAGACGAACTGAACTTGATCCGGGAGGACCAGCACATGGCCATCGCCGATGACCTGAAGAAGACCCTCACCGACCCGACGCCGCTCTACTTCGCCGCCGGCACCGCCGACCTCGCCGTGCAGCAGGCCAAGAAGGTGCCGGGGCTCATCGAGCAGCTGCGTGCCGAGGCCCCCGCGCGCATCGAGGCAGTGAAGAACACCGACCCGAAGGTCGTGCAGGAGAAGGCCAAGGAGGCGCAGGAGGCGGTCGCCGCCAAGGTCGCCGAGGTGTTCGGCGCGATCGACCCGAAGAAGCTCGGGGAGACCGCCCAGGACCTGGCGCTGCGCGGTGTCGGTGTGGCCGCCGAGTACGCCGTACGCGCCAAGGAGACCTACGACAAGGTCGCCGAGCACGGCGAGCAGGCCGTACGGGCCTGGCGGGGCGAGGTCTCCGAGGAGATCGTGGACATCGCCGTGGCCGTCGAGCCCAAGGGCGGCGCCGAGCCCAAGACCGAGCCGGTGGCGGAGCCGGTGGCCCAGCCCAAGGCCGAGCCGGCGGCCTCGCCGGCGGTCGAGGCCGCCGCCGAGGAGAAGCCCGCGGCCAAGAAGACCACCGCGCGCAAGAGCACGGCCAAGAAGGCCGCCGTCTCCGAGGGCGACGCGAGCTGAACCGCATGAGCGACGGCGGGCCGGGCACCTTGAGGGTGTCCGGCCCGTTGGCGTTCTTGAGGGCCTGCTGTGCCGGTAGCGTGGAGGCAGGCGCCATCAGGCGTGCGCAGCACGTGCGGAGCAGGAGAAGGCGGGCGAAGCGATGTTGATGGACGGGTTCGATCGAGGCGTGATCCCGCTGCTCGGGCTCGCCATGCTGGTCCTCGCCGTGGTGGCCTTCGTGTTCGCGCTGCTGGCGCGCGAGGACGCGTACCGGGCTGCCGACAAGCAGACCAAGACCTTCTGGCTGGTCATCCTCGGCATCACCGTCCTGGTGGACTTCTTCCTGGGGATGCTGTTCCTGCAGATCGCCGGCCTGGTCGCGACCATCGTGTTCTTCGTCGACGTGCGCCCGGCCCTCAAGCGGGTCGCGGGTGGCGGCCGGCGCAGCGGCGGCAGCAGCAGCGACGGGCCGTACGGGCCCTACAACGGCGGTCGGTAGGCGCTCCGCCCGGCGCCTGGCCGTCGCGGCACTCGGCCCGCGCCGTCCCTCAGCCGTCCTGGGCTGTGACCTGCTCCGGTCTGGCTCGGGTCCGCGTTCTGATCCCGCTCCGGTCTGGGCTCGGTTCCGCGCTCTGATCCGGCTCTGATGCGGGCCCTGAACCGGTCAGCCTGCGGCGCGGGAGAGCAGGACGACGGCCACGTCGTCGGTCAGCTCGCCGCCGTTGAGGCGGCGCGCCTCGGTGACCGAGGCCTCCAGCAGGCTCTCGCCGCTCAGACCGCGGTCCAGATGGCGGTTGATCATCTCGACCATGCCGTCCTGGCCGAGGCGCTCCTTGCCCGCGCCGATGCGGCCCTCGATCAGGCCGTCCGTGTAGAGCATCAGGCTCCAGGTGCCGCCGAGCTCCACCTGTCGGCGGGGCCAGCGGGCGCGCGGAAGCAGTCCGAGAGCCGGGCCGCTGTTCTCGTACGGGAGCAGTCGTGCGGGTCCGCCCGGGCGGGAGATCAGCGGGGCGGGATGCCCGGCCAGGCACAGGCCCGCGCGGCGGCCGTCCGGGGCGATGTCGACGGTGCACAGCGTCGCGAAGATCTCGTCGCAGGGGCGTTCCACCTCCAGGACCTGCTGGAGGGTGGCGAGGAGATCATCACCGCTCAGGCCGGCCAGGGTGAGGGCGCGCCAGGCGATGCGCAGCTCGACGCCGAGGGCCGCTTCGTCGGGGCCGTGGCCGCAGACGTCGCCGATCATGGCGTGGACGGTGCCGTCGGGGGTGCGGACGGTGTCGTAGAAGTCGCCGCCGAGAAGGGCGCGGCTGCGGCCCGGGCGGTAGCGGGCGGCGAAGCGGAGGTCGGAGCCCTCAAGGAGGGGCGTGGGGAGCAGACCGCGTTCCAGGCGGGCGTTCTCCTGGGCGCGCAGTTTCGATTCTGCGAGCTTGTACTGGGCGACGTCGGCCCGCTTTCTCTCCACCGCGTAGCGGATGGCGCGGCTCAGCAGCCGGCCGTCGAGCTCGTCCCGGAAGAGGAAGTCCTGGGCGCCGACCCGGACGGCCTCGGCGGCGCGCTCGGCGTCGGCCTCGGTGGTGAGGACGAGGACGGCATGGCCGGGGGCGATACGGAGGACCTGGCGGAGGCCGGCCAGCTGGTCGCCGGCGGTGCCGGTTCCGGTGGCGGTGCCGGAGCCGGCGGCGGGTCCCGTGGCCGTGGCCGTCGCCGTTCCGGTGGCGGAGGGCGTCGCTGTGGCGGTGCTGCCCGAGGGGCGCGCGGCCGCGTCGGGCAGGGACAGGTCGAGCAGGATGCAGTGCACGTCCTGCGTGAGCAGGCGCGCGGCCTCGGTGAGGTTGCGGGCGGTGCGCAGCCGGATGCGGTGGCCGTCGGCGTCGAGGATCTCGGGGACGGTGAGGCCGCCTGCGGGATCGTCCTCGATCACCAGCAGGGTCAGCGGGGTCGCCGGCGCCGTGGTGGTGGCGGCCTGTAGAACGGCCTGACCGCCCTCCTGGGCCGGATCGTCCCTCTGCCGCGGTACGGGTACGGGCATCGTCTCCGGTTCCTTCCCTCCCCCCGAGGGTGCGCTCGTGCGCCGACCCTAGCGGTCCCCACCCGGCGAGCGGAATGCCGTTCTGGGCCAGGGCCTCCGTCATATGCCGTTATCGCGGGGGAAAATCGGTCTCCTGGATGACCAACGTCACGGCGGGGCCGTGGTCCGTCCCGTGGAGCGAGACGTCGCGGGCGGGCGGTTGGTTGCCTGAGCGCCCCGAACGGTACGGAGCGCGAGGCATGCCGGTGACGCCCGTCCGGCGAAAAGGAACCCGGGCCGTCGCCGAGCACCGCCCCCGCTCCGGTACGGCCGCGACCCCCGCCCCGCAGTTCGGGTACGGGCACGGGGCCGCCCTGGGCGCCACCCCCGCGCGGGATCGCCGCACCCGGCTTGGGCGCCCCCGCTGCCCGGCCCGCGGGCCCGGGCGGGGCCAGGCCGGAGCCGCCAAGGGCGCCGCCGGCCCCCGGCTACGCGTCCGGGCGGACGACCGCCTTGATCGGCATGGAGCCCGCGCCTGCCATCGTCACGTTCCGGCCGGGGCGCGGGGCGTGGACCATCGCGCCGTCGCCGACGTACATCCCGACGTGGCTCGCGTCGTCGAAGTAGATGATCAGGTCGCCCGGACGCATGTCCTTCAGCGCGATCTTCGGCAACAGCCGCAGCTGTTCCTGCGAGGTGCGCGGGATCCCCTTGCCCGCCGCGCGCCAGGCCTGGGAGGTCAGGCCGGAGCAGTCGAACGAGCCCGGTCCCTCCGCGCCCCAGACGTACGGCTTGCCTATCTGCGCGGTGGCGAACTGGACGGCCCGCTTCCCGGCATCCGTCGCCGAGGCCTTGACGTCCTTCATCGCGCCCGTCGACAGCCACGCCGTCTGCGCCTTGTACTGGGCTTCCTGCTCCAGCTGGATCAGCCGGGCCTTCTCCTCGGCCTCCAGCTTGTTCTCCAGCTCCTCCGCCGCCTTGATCTTCTCCTCGATCTGCTTCTTGGAGGCCTCCTGCTTGACCCGGTTGGCCTCCAGCGTCGCCCAGCGCTCGCTCGCCTCCTGCGCGTACCGCTGCAAGTCGCTCTGAGTGCGGTCCAGTTCGGAGAGCAGGTCCGAGGTGGCCTTCTCGCCCTGGCGGAGCCGGCTCGCCCCGTCGAGGAACTGGCTCGGGCTCTCGCTCAGCACCAGCTTCGCGCCCGGCGGCAGTCCGCCCGAGCGGTACTGGGCGCGCGCGGCGGCGCCCGCGCGGTCCTTCAGGGCGACGATCCGCTCCCGGCCCGCGACGACCAGGTTGGCGATCTCGACGATCTTGGCGGACTGTGCCTTGGTCTCGCTCTCGGCGAGGTTGTAGGCGTCCGTCGCGGTGCCCGCCTGGCGGTAGAGGTCCTCCATCTCCTTGCGGACCTGATCCAGGGACTTGACGCCCGGCTCGGGTGCCGGTGCGGCAGGCGCCGCGGGCGCCCCCGGTGCGGCGGGCAGTACGGGCGCCGCGGGTGCCGTGGGAAGCGCCGGCGCCGCATGCGCCGTGCCCGCCGCGAAGGCCGGGGCGCTCAGTATCGCCAGGGCGCACAGCAGTGTGAGCGTGCTCCCGCCCCGGCGTCGCCTTACGGTCCCCATGGTCCCCCCAGACACCCCGGTCAGAGCCGGTATCAGATCTGACTATTCATCAGTAACTTGTCACTGCCATCGGGATGGTGCCACGAGTCCGCGCATTCCGACACCCCCGCGCCTTCCCCCGGTCCGAGCTTGTCCGCCCACCTCGGAGAACCCCGCCACGCCCACCCCTGACGACCCAACGGGCGGCTCCCGGCACCGGTTCCCCCCGCGCGCCGCATTCACCCGCATTCACCCTCGTTCCCGCACGTTCACCCGTGTTCCCGTACGTTCACCCGTGTTCCCGCACGTTCCCGCGCGTTCACCCCTGCGGGCGCAACGCCTCCCAGCGCACCGTCAGTTCCCCCTGCCGCCACCGCCCCGGCCCGTCCGCCAGCGGCCAGTCAGCCGCCAGCGCCCGCGCCGTCCGGATCCAGCGCTGCCGCGCCCCGTACGAGGCGTACGGGGCCGCAGCCGCCCACGCCCGGTCGAAGTCGCGCAGGAACGCGTGCACCGGCTCACCCGGAACGTTCCGGTGGATCAGCGCCTTCGGCAGCCGCTCCGCCAGGTCCGAGGGGCGCTCCAGGGAGCCCAGCCGGGTCGCGAAGGTCACCGTGCGCGCCCCTTCCGGCCCCAGCGCGACCCACACGTGCCGCCGCCCGATCTCGTCGCAGGTCCCCTCCACCAGCAGCCCGTCCGGAGCCAGCCGCGCGCACAGGCGCCGCCACACATCGGCGACCTGCTCCTCGTCGTACTGGCGCAGTACGTTCGCCGCGCGGATCAGCGCCGGCCGCTCCCCGCCGCCCGGCCCGTCCAGCGGCACCTCGAAGCCGCCGTGCCGGAAGCTCAGCCCCTCCCGCTCGTACGGCTTCGCCCCGGCGACCCGCGCCGGCTCGATCTCGATGCCGACCACCCGTACCCGGGGCGCCGCCTCCCGCAGCCGCGCCAGCAGCTCGACCGCGGTCCAGGGCGCGGCCCCGTAGCCGAGGTCCACCGCGACCGGCGCCGGCGCGCGCCGCAGCGCGGCGCCGTGCGTGGCCGCGATCCAGCGGTCCATCCGGCGCAGCCGGTTCGGATTCGTCGTCCCGCGCGTCACCGTGCCCACAGGGCGGCTCGGGGGTGGGGTGCTGCGGGAGGCCATGAGCCGAGGGTAAGCGGAGGGCCCGCGCCGGATGAAAACCCCGCTTCCCCCCGGCGGCCCCCGAGAAACATCGAGGAAAACCAGGCGCGCCGGAATGCGGGGCACGGCCGTCCGGGTTGCACTCCTTGCAGGGCGCCGACCGCGCTCGTGCCGTCATGCCGCCCGGCATGTCGTCCTGCCGTCCGCCAGGCCGTCCGAGCGTCGCCCGAGCGAGAGGAACTGCTCCCTTGAGCCAGTACGTGTCCCGCCTCGGCGGCAGTCTCAGCGGCCGCATCGCAGCGGCCCGCTCCACCCTCCACGACCCGCCGCGACTACGCCTCCCGGCCGTCGGCCACCACCGCAAGCCGCGCCGCGTGGCCATGCTCAGCGTGCACACCTCACCGCTGCACCAGCCCGGCACCGGCGACGCCGGCGGGATGAACGTGTACATAGTGGAGCTGGCCAAGCGCCTCGCCGCGATCAACATCGAGGTCGAGATCTTCACCCGGGCCACCGAGGGCGGCCTCCCGCCCGTGGTCGAGCTGGCTCCCGGGGTACTCGTACGGCACGTGGACGCGGGCCCGTACGAAGGCCTCGCCAAGGAGGAGCTCCCGGCCCAGCTGTGTGCCTTCACCCACGGCGTCATGCAGGCCTGGGCCGGCCACCGCCCCGGCTACTACGACCTCGTGCACTCCCACTACTGGCTCTCCGGCCACGTCGGGTGGCTCGCCGCCGAGCGCTGGGGCGTCCCGCTCGTGCACGCCATGCACACCATGGCCAAGGTCAAGAACGCGTCGCTGGCCGAGGGCGACACCCCCGAGCCCGCCGCCCGCGTCATCGGCGAGACCCAGATCGTCGCCGCCGCCGACCGGCTCATCGCGAACACCGCCGAGGAGGCCGACGAGCTCGTCCGGCACTACGAGGCCGACTCCGGCAAGGTGGCCGTCGTCCACCCCGGCGTGAACCTCGACCGCTTCACCGTGGGCGACGGCCGGGCCGCCGCCCGCGCCCGCCTGGGCTTGCCGCAGCACGCCGTCATCCCGCTCTTCGCCGGGCGGATCCAGCCCCTCAAAGCCCCCGACATCCTGCTGCGCGCCGTCGCCGAGCTCGTCGACCGGGACCCCTCGCTGCGGCGCCGCCTCTTCGTCCCCGTCGTCGGCGGCCCCAGCGGCAGCGGCCTCGCCAAGCCGGAGGGCCTGCAGAAACTCGCCGCGAGGCTCGGCATCGCCGACCTCGTGCACTTCCACCCGCCGGTGGGCCAGGACCGGCTCGCCGACTGGTTCCGGGCGGCGTCCGTGCTGGTGATGCCCTCGTACAGCGAGTCCTTCGGGCTCGTCGCGATCGAGGCCCAGGCCGCCGGCACCCCGGTCCTGGCCGCGGAGGTGGGCGGCCTGCCCGTCGCCGTCAACGACGGCGTCACGGGGATCCTCGTACCCGGGCACGACCCGGTGGACTACGCGCGCGAGCTGCGGCGCTTCGTGGACGAGCCCGGGCTCGCGGACCGGATGGGCCGCGAGGCCGCGCGGCACGCGCAGTTCTTCGGCTGGGACACCGCGGCGAGCGGCACGGCCGACGTGTACACGGCGGCGATGCATGATCACCGCCGTCGCGTACGCTCCCACCATGGCTGACGCTGACGCTGACCCCTGCGCGATCATCGAGAGCGCCCTCACCGGCGCCGAGCTGAGCTGGGAGAGCCCCGATCCGGGCGCGTACGTCGTCCAGCTCCCCGGCACCCGCAAGCTGAGGACCACGTGCTCGCTCCGGGTCGGCCGCCACTCGCTTTCGGTCAACGCCTTCGTGATCCGGCATCCCGACGAGAACGAGGCGGCCGTCCACCGCTGGCTGCTGGAGCGCAACCTCAAGCTGTACGGGCTGAGCTACGCGGTGGACGGCCTCGGCGACATCTACCTGACGGGCCGCCTCCCGCTGTCGGTCGTCACCCCGGAGGAGCTGGACCGGCTGCTCGGCACGGTCCTGGAGGCGGCGGACGGCGCCTTCAACACCCTGCTGGAGCTGGGTTTCGCGAGCGCGATCCGGCGCGAGTACGACTGGCGCGTCTCGCGCGGCGAACCGACCTACAACCTCGACGCGTTCAAGCACCTGACGCAGCCGTCCTGACCCGGCAGGCCCCGGCCGGCCAGTCGGCCGGCCGCCGAGCCGCGCTACGCCGCGGGCACCCCGGGACCGGGACCGGCAGCAGGAGCCGTGACCGCCAGAGCCCCCGGCGCCGGCGCCGCTTCGGCCTTCGGTTCGGCCGTTGCCGCGGCCCTCGGCTCGGAGCCCGCACCGGAGTCCGGCGGGAAGGGCGGTCCGCCGTCCGGTTCGGCGCGCGGCTCCGCGGCAGCGACCACCGACGCCTCCGGCAGGTTCCGCATGAGCAGCCAGTAGCCCAGGCCCGCGACCGTCCCCAGGACCGCCGTCGTCCCCCACAGCCACTCCGCGCCGAAGCGGTCGATCGCCGTCCCGGCCAGCAGCGGCGCCACCAGCGAGGCGACCGCCCACGACATCGTGTACATGCCCTGGTAGCGCCCGCGCCCGTGCAGCGGCGACAGCCGGACGACCAGGCTCATCTGGGTCGGCGAGTTGATGATCTCGGCCAGCGTCCACACGCACACGGACAGCGCGAGGAGCCCGAGGGAACCGCCGAAGGCCGTGATTCCGAAGCCGTAGCCCGCGAGCAGAGCCGAGACCACCAGCAGCTTCTGCGGGTCCCGGTGCTCGATGAACCGTGTGACAGGGATCTGCAGCAGCACGATCATCACCCCGTTCACGGCGATGACCAGGCCGTAGTCGCCGGTGGAGAAGCCGGCGGCGCCCATCGCCAGCGGCAGGCCGAACGACCCCTGCATGAAGATCAGCGAGATCAGGAACGACAGCCCGACGACCCCCATGAAGTGCCCGTCGCGCAGCACCGTGCCCAGTCCGACCTCCGCCTCCGCGGCCACCGAGGCGGCGTCGCCCTTCTCGGGCCGCGACTCGGGCAGCTTGACGTACACGAGGACCGCGCAGACCAGGGTCAGCGCCGCCTCGCCCAGGAAGCCGGCCAGGTAGCTGTACTCGGCGACGAAGCCGGCGACCATCGCGGAGACGGCGAAGCCGAGGTTGATCGCCCAGTAGTTCAGCGCGAAGGCCCGGACCCGGTCCTCCGGGCGGACGATGTCGGCCATCATCGCCTGCACGGCCGGCCGGGACGCGTTGGAGGTCATACCGACCAGCAGCGCCACCGCCGCGATCGCGGCCGGGTGCTCCATGAACCCCAGCAGCGCCACCGAAAGGGCCGTCGACGCCTGGGCCGCCATGAGCGTGGGCCGCCGCCCCAGCCGGTCGGTCATCACGCCCGCGACGAGCGAGGAGATCACGCCGCCGAGCCCGTGCAGGGCGACGACGAGTCCCGCGAAGGAGGCCGAGTAGCCCCGGTCGATGGTCAGGTACAGGGTCATGAAGGTGGCGACGAAGGCCCCGAGCCGGTTGACGAGCGTGCTCAGCCAGAGCCACCAGAACGCCCGCGGCAGACCCGACACGCTCTCCCGGGCGACCCGTCTCAGACTGGCAACGGACATAAGGAATCCCCCCGGGGTGTAAGCGTCTCAATCGCTTCCCGCACATTACGGGCGGACGCCTCCCCCGCGCCATCCGATTGACGCGCACCGTCAATCGGCGCCGCCCCTACACCGCGCGCGAGGGCCCCGGGGCGTCCATTAGGCTCGTACGCATGGCCGACGCACCGTACAAGCTGATCCTCCTCCGCCACGGCGAGAGCGAGTGGAACGCCAAGAACCTGTTCACCGGCTGGGTGGACGTCAACCTCAACGAGAAGGGTGAGAAGGAGGCGATCCGCGGCGGTGAGCTGCTCAAGGACGCCGGCCTGCTCCCCGAGGTCGTGCACACCTCGCTCCAGAAGCGCGCGATCCGCACCGCGCAGATGGCGCTCGAGGCCGCCGACCGTCACTGGATCCCGGTCCACCGCTCCTGGCGCCTGAACGAGCGCCACTACGGCGCCCTCCAGGGCAAGGACAAGGCCCAGACCCTCGCCGAGTTCGGCGAGGAGCAGTTCATGCTGTGGCGCCGGTCGTACGACACCCCGCCGCCGGCCCTTGAGGACGGTACGGAGTTCTCGCAGTCCGAGGACGCGCGCTACGCGACGATCCCGCCGGAGCTGCGCCCCCGGACCGAGTGCCTCAAGGACGTCGTCGTCCGCATGCTGCCGTACTGGTACGACGCCATCGTCCCGGACCTGCTGGCCGGCCGCACCGTCCTGGTCGCCGCCCACGGCAACTCGCTGCGCGCCCTGGTCAAGCACCTGGACGGCATCTCCGACGCCGACATCGCGGGCCTGAACATCCCGACCGGCATCCCGCTCGCCTACGAGCTGGACGCCGACTTCAAGCCCCTCAACCCGGGCGGCACCTACCTCGACCCGGCCGCCGCCGCGGCCGCCATCGAGGCCGTCAAGAACCAGGGCAAGAAGAAGTAACCGCTCGCCGGGCGTGAACGCCGGTGTGAACGCGAAGGGGCCCCGTCCGAGGGATTCGGACGGGGCTCCTCGCGTACGTCGGGCCGGGCGCGGGCCGGGTCAGCCGCCGCACTGGCAGGGGGCGCCGGACTGGCAGCCACAGCCGCAGCCCGAGCCGCAGCCGCAGGCCGCGAGCAGCGGGAGGCGCAGGGGCTCCGGCCGGGGCGGCTGCTCCTGCTCCGGTGTGATGGGGACGGGGGAATCGGGCATGGTTCCTCCTCGCGGGCGGCGTACGGGACTTCGCACGACGGACCGCCCTCGACTCATTCATGCCCACCGGCACCGGCGCGTCAACGGCGCACTGGGGCTCGGACGTCAGGTGTTCAGGCGCCCTCGACCGGCGGCGGCGGCTGGAGCTCGTCCGCGTGCTCGCCCGTCACCAGGTAGACCACGCGCTTGGCCACCGACACCGCGTGGTCCGCGAAGCGCTCGTAGTACCGGCCCAGCAGGGTCACGTCCACCGCGGTCTCGATGCCGTGCTGCCAGCGGTCGTCCATCAGGTGCTGGAACAGCGTGCGGTGCAGCTGGTCCATCTCGTCGTCGTCGTGTTCCAGCTGGAGCGCCAGGTCGACGTCCTTGGTGATGATGACCTCGGCCGCCTTCGCCATCAGGCGCTGCGCCAGCTGCCCCATCTCCAGGATGGTGGTGTGCAGGTCCCGCGGCACCGCCGTCGCCGGGAAACGCAGCCGGGCGAGCTTCGCCACGTGCTGGGCCAGGTCACCGCTGCGCTCCAGGTCGGCGCTCATCCGCAGCGAGGTCACGACGATGCGCAGATCGGTGGCGACCGGCTGCTGGCGGGCCAGCAGCGCGATGGCGCGGGCCTCCAGGTCGTGCTGGAGGTCGTCTACCTTCTGGTCCGCGGCGATGACGCTCTCGGCGAGCTTCAGGTCGGCGTCGAGCATGGACGTCGTGGCCCGCCCGATCGCGGAACCGACCAGCCGGGCCATCTCGACCAGGCTTTCTCCGATCGAGTCCAGTTCCTCGTGGTACGCGTCCCGCATGATGTCCCTCTCTCGCCTACTCGCCTACTGCCCGGAGCGCCTGCTGCCCGGGGGCCGGGGGCGGCCTCTTGCCCTACGTTGACACGTTGAGCCGCAAACGCGTCCGACTCCGGCATCTCAAGTGAATCAACCCCGTCGTCACGGTGAACTCTGGGCGACGACTGTTCGAGGTGCCACCCGAACGGCTGTGGAAGTGTCGTCGTGCCTGCTTAACCTGGGTGCATGGACGTGAACGCGGCGGTCGCCGCAGCTGCAGCGATTGCCGGTCTTTGCACCGGTGTCATCGCCATGCTGGCGTTCCGCTGGAGCGAGCGCGACCAGGCCCGCCCCACCCGGAGCTCCATGCGCCCCGACATCAACGCGGTGCTCCCGCCCGGCGTGGACACCGTCCTCTCCGTCCTGCGCTCCTCCGCCGTCGTACTGGACGAGGGTGACGCGGTGGTCAAGGCCAGCTCGGCGGCGTACGCCCTGGGCCTGGTCCGCGGCGGCAGGCTGGCCGTGGAGCCCATGCTGCACATGGCCCGCGACACCCGCCGCGACGGGGAGATACGCCAGGTCGAGCTGGACCTGCCCCGGCGCGGCACGGGCCGCGGAGAGGCCCTGGCGGTCTCGGCGCGCGTCGCGCCGCTCGGCTCCCGCCTCGTGCTCCTCCTGGTCGAGGACCTCACCGAGGCCCGTCGCATCGAGGCCGTACGGCGCGACTTCGTGGCCAATGTGTCGCACGAGCTGAAGACGCCGGTGGGAGCGATCTCCCTGCTCTCCGAGGCTGTCATGGACGCTTCGGACGACCCCGAGGCGGTCACCCGGTTCGCGGGCCGCATGCAGATCGAGTCCACCCGGCTGATCAACCTCGTCCAGGAGCTCATCGACCTCTCCCGGGTCCAGAACGACAACCCGCTGGAGGACGCGGAGCCCGTGCGCGTGGACACGCTGGTCGCCGAGGCCATCGACCGCTGCCGCCACACGGCCTCCTCCAAGCAGATCACCATGGCCGCGGGCGGCACCGCCGACCTGCGTGTCTGGGGCAATCGCGGACAGCTCGCGGCCGCCCTCGGAAATCTGGTCGAGAACGCCGTCAACTACAGTCCGGCCCGCACCCGCGTCGGCATAGCCGGGCGCAGGGTGGCGGCACCCGGGGGACACTTGATCGAGATAGCCGTGACCGACCAGGGCATCGGCATCCCGGAAAAGGACCGTGAGCGCATCTTCGAGCGCTTCTACCGCGTGGACCCGGCCCGCTCCCGTGCCACGGGGGGAACGGGCCTCGGCCTCGCGATCGTGAAGCACGTGGCGGCCTCACACGGCGGGGAGGTGTCGGTCTGGAGTTCGGAGGGCCAGGGTTCCACCTTCACCCTGCGACTTCCCGAAGCAGCCGCGCCGGCCCCGGCGCAGGGCCCCGCACCCACCCGACCCCTCACTGAACCAGAACCAGCCACCCCTGCCCCGGAGGTCCTTCCGTGACCCGAGTGCTCGTCGTCGAGGATGAGGAATCCTTCAGCGACGCCCTGTCCTACATGCTCCGCAAGGAGGGCTTCGAGGTCGCGATCGCCGCGACCGGGCCCGACGGGCTCGACGAGTTCGAGCGCAATGGCGCCGACCTCGTCCTCCTCGACCTGATGCTCCCCGGTCTGCCCGGCACCGAGGTCTGCCGGCAGCTGCGCGGCCGTTCCAATGTCCCCGTCATCATGGTGACCGCCAAGGACAGCGAGATCGACAAGGTCGTCGGGCTGGAGATAGGAGCCGACGACTACGTGACGAAACCCTTCTCCTCGCGGGAACTGGTCGCCCGCATCCGCGCGGTCCTGCGCCGCCGCGGTGAGCCGGAGGAGGTCACTCCGGCGGCGCTGGAGGCAGGACCCGTACGGATGGACGTCGACCGGCACGTGGTGACCGTCGACGGCGGCAAGGTGGACCTCCCGCTCAAGGAGTTCGACCTGCTGGAGATGCTGCTGCGCAACGCGGGCCGCGTGCTGACCCGTATGCAGCTGATCGACCGCGTCTGGGGCGCCGACTACGTCGGTGACACCAAGACCCTCGACGTGCACGTCAAACGCCTGCGCGCCAAGATCGAGCCCGACCCGGGCGCGCCGCGCTACCTGGTCACGGTCCGCGGCCTCGGCTACAAGTTCGAGCCGTAGGCCCGCACCCTTCGGCGGCACGAGAGAAGGGCCCGCGGCCGCATCAGCGGTCGGGGGCCCTTCCCGTGGGTCTACGCGGCTTCGGGTCTCAGTGGCCCGCGCCGTGCGAGGCGGCACCCGAGGGGGAACCGGAGGCGCTGCCCGAGGGAGCCCCGGCCGGGCTGCCGGACGGAGAACCGGACACCGCACCCGCGGGCGAGCCGGACGGGCTGCCCGACGGCGCGCCCGCGGCGCTGCCGGAGGGGGCGGGGCCGGCGGCCGGGGCCACGGTCGGGCCGTAGCCCGCGTACATGCCGGTGGCCGGGACCACGAAGGCCTCCAGCTCGACGTCACCCGTGCTGCTGAGCTGGAAGACGACCTTCTGCACGTTGCCGTCCTCGACGGCGTCGCGGCCGCCCTCGATCACGGCGGAGGGGTTGCCCTTGCCACCGATCACCACGGAGCCGCCGGCCGGCACGGTGACCTTGCCCGCGCCCTCCGCGCCCTTCAGCACGACCTTGGACTTGCCACCCGGGAGGGTGATGCCGTCGAGGGTCTGCGCCTTGGTGCCGGAGTTGAAGAGCGTCGCGGAGACGGCGGCGGGGCCCTTCTTGTCCTTCTCGCCCGGGGTGATCACCAGCGCGTTCTGGACCTTGATCTCGCCCTTGGTGACGGCGGCGTTGTCCGGCTTGATCCGGAGGGTTTCCGCGTCGTTGCCCGCACCGCACGCGGAGAGCGAGGCGATCGAGAACACGACGGCGGTGGCGGCGAGGGCGCCGCGTCGAAGGCTGCGGCTCACGGCGGCGGCAACTCCTTGGACGAACGGAAGGGGCGGGTGGGCTCTCGGAACGGCGAGGTGGAGCCGTTCTAAGGGTGTGTCAGCGGGCTTAGGTTACCGAGCCGCCGCCCCGCCCCCGCACCCGACCCTCCGCAGGGCGCCGCCCGCCCTGAGGCCGGCGCGGCACCGCGGTCCGCCCCGCACCCCGGTCCGCCCCGCGGCGCGGCGCCGGTGGGGCCGTACCGGCCCGCGCACGCCCCGTGCGTCCGGGATCACCATTCCGCTCGCCGATCACGTGCCACCCGCATATCGCGGGCCGGCCCGTCCGGTGATCAATTGCCGGATTCCTTCGAACGTCGCTTCGTGATCAATTCCCGATTGGGCCGGAACGGACCCCGTCCGGGCGCTCGCCAGTCGAACGGAGTAGTTCGGTTTCCCGACTTCGAAACCGGCAAACCGGGACGTACGTCACTTCGGTCGGGGTGTCGGGCGGGTGTAGCGTGGCCCTTTCGCCCGGTCCGTACAGCGCCCCCGACCTGCGAATACCCTCTTCCGGAAGCTCTCCGCAGCACGTTCCTGTTGCTGTTGTCAAGCCCCGAGATGTGCCCTGACCTGCGAAAACGCCATTCATAACGGTCGGTTCTCGTGTTACCCTGGATAGCCACGGAAGGGGTACCTGTCACATGACGTTCAAGGTTGGCGACACCGTGGTCTATCCCCATCACGGGGCCGCGCTGATCGAGGCCATTGAGACTCGCCAGATCAAAGGCGTGGACAAGACCTACTTGGTGCTCAAGGTCGCCCAGGGCGACCTGACGGTTCGTGTGCCTGCGGACAATGCGGAGTTCGTCGGCGTTCGCGACGTAGTCGGCCAGGACGGGCTGGACCGGGTCTTCGAGGTGCTCCGCGCACCGTACGCAGAAGAGCCGACGAACTGGTCCCGGCGCTACAAGGCAAATCTGGAAAAGCTCGCTTCTGGCGATGTCATCAAGGTCGCCGAAGTCGTGCGTGACCTGTGGCGTCGTGAGCGTGAGCGTGGGCTCTCCGCGGGTGAGAAGCGCATGCTCGCGAAGGCGCGCCAGATCCTGGTGAGCGAGCTCGCGCTCGCTGAAAACACGAACGAGGACAAGGCCGAGGCCCTCCTCGACGAGGTTCTCGCGTCCTGACGCAACGAACCTTCACAGTTGTGCCGCGGTGCCCGATGACACGCCCTCTCCTCCACGAGAGGGCTGTTGCCGGGCGCTGCGGCATGTCTGTACCCATGCCTTCTGTACCCATTACTTCACTGCCATCACTTCACTGGCGTGCCGGGTCCGGGCAGCCGGCTCGACCGGTCGTCACGGAAGGGGCGAGGACGTCGTACCCGGCACCCTTCAGGCCATACCCATGTCGGCCGAAGCCACAAACCTGGCTGCGCAACCCGGAGCTTGACGATGTCTGACGAATCGCGCCCCGAGGGCGTCCCGCGCCCCCACCACACCGCCGCGGTCATCCCGGCCGCCGGCCGCGGGGTCCGCCTCGGCCCCGGAGCTCCCAAGGCACTGCGGTCCATCGGCGGCACCCCGATGCTGATCCACGCCGTCCGCGCGATGGCCCGCTCCCGCGCGGTCGGTCTCGTGGTCGTCGTCGCGCCGCCCGACGGCGCCGCCGAGGTGCGCCACCTCCTGGACGAGCACGCGCTGCCCGACCGCACCGAGATCATGGTCGTCCCCGGCGGGGAGACCCGCCAGGAGTCCGTACGCGCCGGCCTCGACGCGCTCCCCGGGCACATCACCTCCGTACTCGTCCACGACGCGGCCCGCCCCCTGGTCCCCGTCGACACCGTGGACTCGGTGGTCGAGGCCGTCCGGGACGGATCCCCCGCCGTGGTGCCCGCCATGCCGCTGGCCGACACCGTCAAGGAGGTCGAGCCCGGCAGGCCCGGCGAGCCGGAACCGGTCGTCGCCACCCCGGAGCGGTCCCGGCTGCGGGCCGTCCAGACCCCGCAGGGATTCGACCTCGCCACCCTCCTGCGCGCGCACGAGGAGATCGCCGTCAACGGCGAGGGCGCCACCGACGACGCCGGAATGGTGGAACGGCTCGGCATCACCGTCATGGTGGTTCCCGGCCACGAAGAGGCCTTCAAGGTCACCCGCCCGCTCGACCTGATCCTGGCGGAGGCCGTACTCGCCCGCAGGAGGGCCACCGATGCCTACTAGCTCCGCAGGGTCAGCAGGGTCAGGAGCTTCCGCAGCTTCCGCAGCTTCCGCGGCTTCCGCATGTCCGTCAGGAACGGAAGCCGGTCGCGTCGGGCCGCCCCTCCTTCTTCCGCTCGTCGGCATCGGCACCGACGTGCACGCCTTCGAGCCGGGCCGCGAGCTGTGGTGCGCCGGCCTGCTGTGGGAGGGCGAGGACGGTCTCGCCGGACACTCCGACGGCGACGTCGCCGCGCACGCCGCCTGTGACGCCCTCTTCTCCGCCGCCGGCGTCGGCGACCTCGGCGCGCACTTCGGCACCTCCCGCCCCGAGTGGTCAGGCGCCGCCGGTGTCACCCTCCTGGCGGAGGCGGCCCGTATCGTCCGGGCCGAGGGCTTCGAGATCGGCAACATCGCCATCCAGGTGATCGGCGTACGCCCGAAGATCGGCAAGCGGCGCGAAGAGGCGCAGAAGGCGCTCGCCGCCGCCGCGGGCGCCCCCGTCTCCGTCTCCGGCACCACCACCGACGGCCTGGGCCTCACCGGCCGCGCCGAAGGCCTCGCCGCCATCGCCACGGCCCTGCTGTACCGGATGAACGCCGACGAAAACGGCCCGGCTACGACGTAGCGGCGACACCGCTTCGGCAACAAACAGGCCCCGCGTCCCGAAAGGGTCGCGGGGCACTGCTACAGGCGCACTACCCTGGATGCCGTGACTATTCGCCTGTACGACACCAGCGCCCGGCAGATCCGTGATTTCACCCCGCTCACCGCGGGCTGCGTCTCGATCTACCTCTGTGGCGCCACCGTGCAGGCCGCCCCGCACATCGGGCACATCCGGTCGGGCCTCAACTTCGACATGATGCGCCGCTGGTTCGAGTACCGGGGCTACGACGTCACCTTCATCCGCAACGTCACGGACATCGACGACAAGATCATCGCGAAGTCCGGCGAGCAGCGCCGCCCGTGGTGGTCCATCGGCTACGAGAACGAGCGCGCCTTCAACGACGGTTACGCCGCCCTCGGCTGCCTCCCGCCCACCTACGAGCCCCGCGCCACCGGCCACATCACCGAGATGGTCGAGATGATGCGCGGCCTCATCGAGCGCGGCCACGCCTACGAGGCCGACGGCAGCGTCTACTTCGACGTGCGCTCGTACCCCGGCTACCTCAAGCTCTCCAACCAGGAGCTCGACAACCTCCAGCAGCCCGCCGAGGCGGGCATCACCGGCAAGCGCGACCCCCGCGACTTCGCCATGTGGAAGGCCTCCAAGCCCGGCGAGCCCGACTGGGAGAGCCCGTGGGGCCGCGGGCGGCCCGGCTGGCACCTCGAATGCTCCGCCATGGCGCACAAGTACCTGGGCGAGGCCTTCGACATCCACGGCGGCGGCCTCGACCTGATCTTCCCGCACCACGAGAACGAGATCGCCCAGGCCAAGGCCTTCGGCGACGCGTTCGCGTCGTTCTGGGTCCACAACGCTTGGGTCACCATGTCCGGCGAGAAGATGTCCAAGTCGCTCGGCAATTCGGTGCTCGTCTCCGAGATGGTCAAGCAGTGGCGTCCGATCGTCCTGCGCTACTACCTCGGCACCCCGCACTACCGGTCGATGATCGAGTACAGCGAGGAGGCCCTGCGCGAGGCGGAGTCCGCCTTCGCGCGGATCGAGGGCTTCGTCCAGCGGGTCACCGAGAAGGCGGGCAAGCCCGTCCCCCCCGCCGCCGAGGTCCCGCCGGCCTTCGCCGAGGCCATGGACGACGACCTGGGCGTCCCGCAGGCGCTCGCCATCGTCCACACCACGGTCCGGCAGGGCAACAGCGCGCTGGCCGCCGACGACAAGGACGCGGCCATCGCGCGCCTGTCCGAGGTACGCGCCATGCTGGGCGTGCTCGGCCTGGACCCGCTCGACCCGCACTGGGCCGGTGAAGCGGACCGCGGTGAGGACCTGCACGGCGCCGTCGACACGCTCGTACGGCTGGTCCTGGAGCAGCGCGAGTCCGCGAGGGCCCGCAAGGACTGGGCGACCGCCGATGCCATCCGTGACCAGCTCCAGCAGTCCGGGCTGGTCATCGAGGACAGCCCGGCGGGCCCGCGCTGGTCGCTCGGCCCCCGCTGAGCCCGGCAGCCGAGCCCAGGCGGATCGGCCCGGCCAGGTGAGCACGGTGTGCTGCCCGGCGTTCCGGGCGGCACACTCTTCATACGTACATACCGCAGCACCAACGAAAACAGGTAGAAGTCATGGCCGGGAACAGCCAGCGCAGGAACCGTCGCACGTCCAACAAGAAGGGCGCGACGGTCGGCAGCGGTGGCCAGCGGCGCAAGGGCCTGGAGGGCAGGGGCCCCACGCCCCCCGCGTCCGAGCGCAAGGGCCACAAGAAGAACCGCATCACGAACGCCATGGCCAAGCAGGCCGCCAAGCGGCGCCCGGCCCCGCGCCGCGGCGGCCCCAAGGGCACCAGTGAGATGGTCGTCGGCCGCAACCCGGTCTTCGAGGCGCTGCGCGACGGGGTCCCGGCCACCACGCTCTACGTCCAGCAGTTCATCGACAACGACGAGCGCGTCCGTGAGGCCCTCCAGCTCGCGGCCGAGCGCGGCAACATCAACCTGATGGAAGCCCCGCGCCCCGAGCTCGACCGGATGACCAACGGGCTCAACCACCAGGGCATGGTCCTCCAGGTCCCGCCGTACGAGTACGCGCACCCGGAGGAGCTCACCGCCGCCGCGTACGACGACGGTGACGACCCGCTGATCGTCGCCCTCGACGGGGTCACCGACCCGCGCAACCTCGGCGCGATCGTCCGTTCCGTCTCCGCCTTCGGCGGCCACGGCGTGGTCATCCCCGAGCGCCGCGCCGCCGGCATGACCGCCGGTGCCTGGAAGAGCTCGGCCGGCACCGCCGCCCGCACCCCGGTCTCCCGCGTGACCAACCTGACCCGCGCCCTCCAGGAGTACAAGAAGGCCGGCATCACCATCGTCGGCCTCGCCGCCGAGGGGACGCACACGGTCAACGACCTGGAGGCGCTCGGCGGCCCGGTCGTCATCGTCGTCGGCTCCGAGGGCAAGGGCCTCGGCCGCCTCGTCGGCGAGAACTGCGACTACCTCGTCCGCATCCCCATGCCGGGTGGCGCGGAGTCGCTCAACGCCGGTGTCGCCGCGGGTGTCGTGCTCTACGAAGCCGCCCGCCGGCGTGCCGACCGCGGGCGCGCTTGATCCACTTGGCTCACGGAAAGTGACCCGTGAGCGTGTCACCCCGCCCCTTATGGGCGGGGTGGCTTGATCTTGACGGGTCTCGGACAGATCTCTGATGTCAAGGCAGTGTCCTAAACACTGATCACTCGGTTAGATGAGTGTGGACACCAGAACGTCAGGGTTCGACGACCAGCCCGCGCTGAGCATGGTCAAGGTGCCGTGCGATCCCGCACAGGTCATCGTCAACCACGCCAGCTTCCGCGTGCGGCTCGCACCGAGCCCGAGCGCGCGTTCCAAGCCCGCGCACGCCCCCGGCCGCGCGCCCGTCCTCGGCGGCGCCGTGGCCGCCGGAGCGACGCGCCGCCGGGCTCCCGTCGTCTGGAGCGGAAAGGGGGACTCCGGCGACGCGTCGGCCATGGGCGGACTGCTCCAGGCCGTACGGGAGTCAGGGCGCGGCCACGACGAGTACGACGGCGGAGCCACCCAGGTCATCCCGCGCATCGACCTGGCCCAGGACCTCGCCGACAACACCCTCGCCACGCCGACCGTCATCGGCCAGCGCACCTACGGGGACCCGGACGAGACCCGCACCCTGGCCGCCGTACGGGACCTGCCCCACGACGCCCCCTACGGAGGCGGGCCGGGCGACCCGGAGGACTCCCGGCGCGGCGGCTCCGACGCGCGGGGCCAGGCCTCGTACTACCCCGGCCGCCGGATGAACCTCGGCGTCGTGCTGCTCCCGCTGCGCGTCTTCCTCGGCTTCATCTCCATCTACGCCGGCATGGGCAAGCTGTGCGACCCCGTCTACTTCGACGGCGGCGAACGCGGCTCCATGGTCACCTGGCTGCACACCCTGCACCCGTGGGCGCTCGCCGAGCCGCTGCGCGACTTCGCGCTGGCGCACCCGGTCGGCGCCGGGCTCAGCGTGGCGTTCCTCCAGGTCATCGTGGGCGTGCTGACGGTGTTCGGCCTGTGGCAGCGGTTCGCCGCCTCCTTCGGGGCCCTGCTGTCCGCCGCGCTGCTGATGACGGTGAGCTGGAAGACCGTCCCCGCCTACGACGCGCCCGACATCATCTACCTCGCCGCCTGGAGCCCGCTGATCATCGCGGGCGCGCCGGTCTACTCCCTCGACGGGCGGCTCGCCGGCGAGGCCTGGCGCACCCTCGGACCGCGCTCCGAGATCTGGCGGCTGCGGCGGCGCGTACTGCGCCGCGGGGCCGTCATGGCCGCCGTCGTGTGCGGGCTCACCCTGCTCATCGGCTCGCTCCTCGGCGGAGCCGTCCGCTCCACCACCGTGGTCACCGTGCCCGGACCGGGACGGGCGCCCAGCAACTACCTGCCGGGGCAGCCGCTCCCGCAGACGCCGGCCCGGCAGCAACCCTCGCCGCAGCCGTCCAGGACGGCGCAGCCCTCGGTCTCTCCCTCCGAACCGGCCGCGAAGTCCGGACGCGGGGCGACGGCCGGACCCGCGCGGGAGACCGCCGGGACCTCCGGGTCGCCGAGCGCGACGCGCACCACCGGTACGCAGACCCCGCGCAGCACGCCCCGGCAGTCGGCCACGCAGAGGCCGCCGAGCTCCAGCACGGGGAGCGGCTCGGGCGGCGGCAGCGGGGGCTCCACCCCGACGAAGCAGCCCGGCCTGGTCGGAGGGCTCCTCGGCTGACGCCGACGGATCCGCTGGACGGACATCGGGGCCCGGCGCGTGCGAGCGTGCCGGGCCCCTCCGCGTGTGCCGGGCGCGCGAAGCATCGTACGAGTGGTGCTGCGGGGTGCCTCCCCGTGCTTCCCGTGCTTCCCCGTGCTTCCCCGTGCTTCCGCGTGCGGCGCTCGCCGTGTCGTACGTGCCGTACCCGCGTGGCCCCCGAGGCCGTTGCCGCTGGGGCCGTACTCCCGTCCGAAAGGCCTCAGGAGCCCGTCTGCGCCGCCAACTCCCTGGCCGCCTCGGTGAGGTCCTTCGCGGTGTCGATCGCCCGCCAGTAGGCCCCCTGCGGCAGCGGGAAGCCCGCCAGGCGGCGTTCCCGGGCCAGGCGCGGGAAGGTCGTGCGCTCGTGGTCGCCCAAGTCGGGGAGCAGCGCGGCGAATTCGGGCCCGAAGACATACACGCCGGCGTTGATCAGATAAGGCGACGGCGGGGCTTCGATGAAGTCCAGCACCTGCCCGTACTCGTTGGTCTCCACCACCCCCCAGGGGATCCGCGGCCGGGCCAGGGCCAGGGTCGCGACCGCCCCGCGCTCGGTGTGGAAAGCGGCCATCTCCCGCAGCGAGAAGCGGGTCCAGACGTCGCCGTTCGTCGCGAACCAGGCCTGATCGGGGTGCGGGAGGTGACGGGCGGCGTACTTGAGACCGCCTCCGCGCCCCAGCGGCTCCTCCTCGACCACGGTGGTCACGCGGAGCGGCAACGAGGCCTGGGCGAGCCACTCCTGGAGCACCCCGGCGAGATGCCCGCAGGAGACCACGGCATCGGTGACCCCCTCGGAGGCCAGCCAGGCCAGCTGGTGCCCGATGATGGGCAGCCCCGTCCCCGGGATCTCGACCATCGGCTTCGGACGGTCGTCCGTGTACGGCCGCAGCCGCGACCCCTGGCCGCCCGCCAGGACGACCGCCTGGGTGGGGCTGGTGGTGGGGAACGCGGCTGCGGAATGAGCGGATCGGGGTGCGGGGCGTACGGAGGATGCGGGACGTGCCGGGGATGCGGCATGTACGGGGTCGGCGTCGGTCATGGTGGCCAGAGTAGGGAGGCCCGGGCTCCGGCGAAGAGCGACTCGGCCGTGTCAGCCCGTGGAGGGGCGACGCGCCGTGTCAGCCCATGGAGGCGACGCCGGCCGCGTACGAGGTGTCGCAGACGGGGCGGGCGAAGGACTGGGCCTTCGTCGGTCCGTAGACGTCGACGGCGGCCCGTCCCAGCGCCCGCGCGATCCCCACGCAGTGTTCGGCGAGCGACGGCCGCCGGTCCACCTCCTGCTGGAGACGGGTCAGGACATCACCCGGCGCCTGCCCCTGCTGCAACTCGCTGAGCAGCTTGTCGCGCAGCACCTCGTGGGTGGCGCGGGGCTTCGCGGGGACGGAGACGTCCTCGGCGGAGGCGGTCAGGATCTGGGAGGAGGAATTGTCCGCCCAGGGGACCATGGTGACCGCGAGCGTCCCGGACAGGACCAGGACGACGGGCAGGACCAGGGCGAGGGAACGGCCGATACGGCGGGCAGTATGGGTCACGAGGGCGAGAGTAGCGCTCGGTGAAGATTTGGCGACATTTAGTCACCCTGACGAGGGATGGTTCGACGTGGCTTTTCGAATCGGGGGTTGACGGGCGGGGCCGAATGGCCCGTTCTGCCGGGGTAACGACCGCGAAAGGGACGCCCCTTGACGGGACGTCCCTTCGGGCCGTGCGCGGGCGGCGAGGTGGCGGTCAGCCGGAGAGCCGCTCACCGGAGGAAGTCGAGAACACGTGGATCTCGTCGGCCCGCGGCACCACGTGCAGCGTCGAGCCCTTCTCCGGCACCTGGCGGCCGTTGACGCGGACCACGAGGTCCTGCGAGCCGTCGGCGGCGGAGGTGGAGCCGTAGACGTACCCGTCGGCGCCGAGCTCCTCGACGACGTTCACGATGATGGTCAGACCGCCGGTGTCGCCGATGTCGAAGTGCTCCGGGCGGACGCCGACGGTGACGGTACGGTCGCCCGCGTCGGCGGCGGCGGACAGCGCCTCGCGCGAAACCGGCACGACGCTGTCGCCGAACTTCACGCCGCCGTCGGTGATCGGGACCTCGACCAGGTTCATGGCGGGCGAGCCGATGAAGCCGGCGACGAAGAGGTTCGCGGGGCGGTCGTACATGTTGCGCGGGGTGTCGACCTGCTGGAGCAGCCCGTCCTTCAGCACGGCCACGCGGTCGCCCATGGTCATGGCCTCGACCTGGTCGTGGGTGACGTAGACGGTGGTGATGCCGAGGTCCCGCTGGAGGGCCGCGATCTGCGTACGGGTCGAGACGCGCAGCTTGGCGTCGAGGTTCGACAGCGGCTCGTCCATCAGGAACACCTGCGGCTTGCGCACGATGGCGCGCCCCATGGCGACGCGCTGGCGCTGGCCGCCGGAGAGCGCCTTCGGCTTGCGGTCGAGGTACTGGGTGAGGTCCAGCATCTTCGCCGCGTCCTCCACCTTCTTGCGAATGGTGGCCTTGTCCTCGCCGGCGATCTTGAGCGCGAAGCCCATGTTGTCGGCGACGGACATGTGCGGGTAGAGCGCGTAGTTCTGGAACACCATCGCGATGTCCCGGTCCTTGGGCGGCAGGTGCGTCACGTCGCGGTCACCGATGCGGATGGAACCGCCGTTGACGTCCTCCAGGCCGGCGAGCATGCGCAGGGAGGTGGACTTGCCGCAGCCGGACGGGCCGACGAGGACGAGGAACTCGCCGTCCTCGATGTGCAGCTCCAGCTCGTCGACGGCGGGCTTGTCGCCGCCGGGGTACAGCCGGGTCGCCTTGTCGAAAGTGACAGAAGCCATGGTGGTGGATCCCTTCTACCGGCAGGAACGTGCCGGACGATCCGAGTGGAAGGAAAAAATGGGTCTAGTCCACTGAGTGGACTTCCGCCCGACGCTACCCCGGCGCGCGGCTCCTGTCAGTAGCCCGCGGCGGACACGGGCGTGAGATTTTCGACAGACGGGCGGTCCGGCCCTGGGTACACTGCACGGGTATGCCTCCTTAGCTCAGTTGGCCAGAGCGCCGCTCTTGTAAAGCGGGGGTCGTCGGTTCGAACCCGACAGGGGGCTCCGCGCCGGAAGGCCCCGGACCGTGAGGTCCGGGGCCTTCGGCATGTCCGGGCTTCTCGGCGTGTCCGGGCTCTTCGGCGTGTCCGGGCTCTTTGGCGTGCCCGGGGCCGTTCAGTGGCGGCCCGAGATGCGGTCGGCCAGGCGGGCCAGGGGGGCCGTCGTCGGGCGGTGGGTGGTGGATTCGCGGCGGTCCGCCTCGCGGTAGGCGGCGTAGAGGGCCTGGACGCCGAGCCAGCGGAAAGGTTCCGGCTCCCAGCGGCGCACGCGGTGGCCGACCCAGGGGAGGGCGGTCAGCTCGGTGGCGTCCTGCTGGACCAGGTCGCGGAGCGTGCGGGCGGCCAGGTTGGCGGTGGCGACGCCGGAGCCGACGTAGCCGCCGGCCCAGCCCAGTCCCGTGGTGCGGTCCAGGGTGACGGTGGCGCACCAGTCGCGGGGGACGCCGAGGACGCCGGACCAGGCGTGGGCGATCTCCGTGCCCGCCAGCTGGGGGAAGAAGGAGGTCAGCAGCGCGGTGAGGCTCTCGATCGTCGCGGGCTGGGTGCGGCCGTCGTGGTCCGTGCGGGAGCCGAAGCGGTAGGGGACGCCGCGGCCGCCGATCGCGATGCGGTCGTCCGCGGTGCGCTGGGCGTACATGTAGGCGTGGGCCATGTCCCCCAGGACCTCCTTGCCCGACCAGCCCAGGCGCGACCAGGTCTCCGGCGGGATCGGGGCGGTTACGATCATCGAGGAGTTCATGGGGAGCCACGAGCGCTTCTGGCCCTTGAGGGCGGCGGTGAAGCCCTCCGTGCAGCGCAGGACGTAGGGGGCGCGGACCGTGCCGTACGGGGTGACGGCCCTGCGCGGGGCGATCTCGGTGACGGGTGTGGACTCGTGGATGACCACGCCGAGGCGTTCGGCGGCGGCGGCCAGGCCCTTGACCAGCTTCAGGGGGTGGATGCGGGCGCCGTGAGGGCTCCAGCTGGAGCCGACGGCGTCGGCGATGTCGATGCGGGCGCGGGTGGTGGTGGCGTCGTAGAACTCGCGGTCCGTCTCGCCGAAGGCCGTTTCGGCCGCGTGGAAGGCCTTGAGGCGGGTGAGCTGGGCGGGGGTCCGGGCGACTTCGAGGACACCGCCGCGGTGGATGTCGGCGTCGATTCCTTCTTTGGCCGCCACGTCGATGACCTCGGTGACGGTGTCGTTCATGGCGTGCTGGAGGCGGAGTGCCGCCTGGTGGCCGTGGAGCTTGGCGTAGCGGTCGCGGCCGGCGACTCCGTTGTAGAGCCAGCCGCCGTTGCGGCCGGAGGCTCCGTAGCCGCAGAACTTCTGCTCCAGGACGGTGACGCGCAGGTCGGGGGCGGACCGCTTGAGGTAGTACGCCGTCCACAGGCCGGTGTAGCCGCCGCCGACGATGACGACGTCCGCGGTGGCGTCGGCGGTGAGGGGTGCGCGGGGTGGTGGGGGCGTGGCGGTGGGGCCCGTCGCGTTCGCCGTGTCCGTCGCGTACCAGAAGGAAATGCCGCCGTTGATCGTCATGGGGGAGTTGGTACACGGCGTTCCGGAGGGGTGTCCAGGGGCGATCCGTCGCGCGTCGCTGCCTGTTCGTAGGCCGGATGACCGGTGTGAGCGGGGCGCGGGGGATGCCGGTGGCGCGTCGGTCCGTGGTCGGTGGTCGGTGGTCCGTAGTCGGTGGTCGGTGGTCCGTAGTCGGTGGTCGGTGGTCGGTGGTCGGTGGTCGGTGGTCGCGAGGTTCACCCGCGGGTTCCCCCACGTGGGGGAGGCGCGGTCGTCCTCGCGCGTCCTAGCCTCGGAGCATGGTCGACATCGAGATTCCCGAGGGGCTGGTCGAGGCACAGGTCGAGAACAACGGAGAGGAGGGACGGGAGTTCATCGCGGCGCTGCCGGCGCGGGCGGCGGAGTTCCTGGAGCGGTGGGAGCTGCGGCGGACCGGGCCGGGGATGCACGGGTGGTCGGCTCTGGTCCTGCCGGTGGAGCGGGCCGACGGGAGCGCGGCCGCGCTGAAGATGCAGCTGATGGACGAGGAGAGCGCGGGGGAGCCGGCGGCGCTGCGCGCGTGGGGTGGGGAGGGCTGCGTACGGCTGCTGGAGCACGATGAGGGCACGGGCACGCTGTTGCTGGAGCGGCTCGATGAGGGGCGGCACCTGTCGGTGCTGGCGCAGCGGGACTCCCGGCAGGCGGTGCGGGTGATCGCCGAGCTGCTGGCGCGGCTGACGTCGGTGGCGGCTCCGCCGGGGATGCGCGGGCTGGGGGACATAGCCGCCGAGATGCTGGACGCCGTGCCGGATGCGCTGGGGCGGTTGGCGGACGGGCGGACGCGGGGGCTGTTGCGGGACTGCGCGGCGGCGGTGGCGGAGGTCGCCGGGGAGCCGGGGGACCGGCTGCTGCACTGGGATCTGCACTACGACAACGTGCTCGCGGGTGGGCGGGAGCCGTGGCTGGCGATCGATCCGAAGCCGCTGGGCGGCGATCCGGGCTTCGAGCTGCTGCCGGCGCTCGTCAACAACTTCCGTGTGGACGAGGTGCGATGGCGGTTCGACCTGCTGACGGAGGTGCTGGGGCTGGATCGGGAGCGGGCGCGGGCGTGGACGCTCGGGCGGGTGCTGCAGAACTGCCTGTGGGACGTCGAGGACGCGGAGGACGCGGAGGACGGGGAGGTGGAGACGGGGGAGGAGCAGTGGGCCGTGGCGGAACTGCTGCTGAAGCGGTGATCGGCGCTGATCTTCGGTGGTCTGAGGGCGATTTAGGCTGCGGACATGATCCGTAGCGCTGAAGTCACCGATGTCCCCGTCATCCGCGCGATGATTCGCGAGCTCGCGGAGTACGAGAAGGCGCCGCATGAGGCGCGTGCCACCGAGGAGCAGCTGCGTGAGGCGCTGTTCGGGGAGCGGCCGGCGGCGTTCGCGCACATCGCGCAGACGCCGGACGGGGAGGTCGTCGGCTTCTCGATCTGGTTCCTCAACTTCTCGACGTGGCGCGGGGTACACGGCATTTACCTGGAGGACCTGTACGTACGGCCGGGCGTGCGCGGCGGCGGGTACGGGAAGGCGCTGCTGACGGAGCTGGCGCGGATGTGCGTGGAGCGGGGGTACGAGCGGCTGGAGTGGTCGGTGCTCGACTGGAATCTGCCTGCCATCGACTTCTATCGATCGGTCGGAGCGGTGCCAATGGACGGGTGGACCGTGAACCGCCTGACGGACGACGCGCTCCGCAAGCTGGCCGGGGAGCAGTAGCCAGCGGGCCCGCCCGGGCCCGCGGGAAGGCGGCGCCCGGCGGGGGCTGGGTCCGGCTATCCGACGGCCGGGACCGGGTGCTCCGGGGAGTCGAGCCAGGCCCAGGGGGTGCCGTCGGGGCTCACAGTGAGGCCGAACCGCTCGAACGCCGGACGGTCCTGGTCGTTCCACCAGGCGTAGGCCGCTCTGACCTCGCCCCAGAGGTCCCGTGGTCCGGACTGGTAGACCGCGAACTCCTCCCCGCCGGGGACGAAGTCCACCGACGCCCAAGAGGTGACCTGGGTGTCCCGGAGCCACAGGGTGTAACTCCCGTCGTCGTACCGCTCCGGGTACGGGAACATCCCTTGTGTCTGGAGCCCTATGGCGAACATGGGGAGCCAGCCGGCCACGTCCTCCGGGGACAGGGAAGTGACCGTCCGGCGGCCATCGGCGGGCCAGGGCTTCCCACCCAGGTACTCCTTCACGTGCGTGCGGTAGGCGCGCTGCTGCCGGAGGCGCATGAAGGCGGAGGAGCCGACGAACGGGCCGGACGCGCTTCCGTCCCGCTGGACGGTGAGGCGGACAACGGCCTCCCCGCCGTACTCCGTCGCGTACGGGGAGACGATGATCCCGCCGGGCCGGGTCTGCCGAACGATCTCGGTCGGGATCTCCCGGAGGGAGGCAGTGATCAGGACCCGGTCGTACGGGGCGCACGCCGGCCAGCCCTGGGAGCCGTCCCCGACGACGGCCATCGGGTTATAGCCCGCAGCATCCAGCCGAGCGAGGGCGCTGGCCGCGCTCTCCGGGTCGAACTCGACGGTGACCACGTTCTCCGACCCGACCCGTTCGGACAGCAGAGCCGCGTTCCAGCCCGTGCCGGTCCCCACCTCCAGGAGCTTGGAGTCCGGCTGGACGTCCAGGGCCGCCAGCATGGAGAACACCATGGAGGGCTGGGAGTTGCTGCATGTCGGGACGCTGCCACGGCCGGGTCCCGTGTGGTTTCCGTCGTCCCATTGGGTGGTCAGGGACGTATCCGAGTAGACCGCGCGGAACCACGTCTCCGGGTTGGTCTGGCGGTCGATGCTTGCCACCGGTCCGCCGTCACTCTGGCCGACTCCGGGCCAGATCACATCGGGGACGAACGCCTCCCTGGGCACCACCTGGTAGGCGGGGAGCCAGTCGGAGGTCAGGGCCCCGGCATCCGTGAGCCGGGAGGCCAGACCTTGGGGGCTGGCCTCCGTCGTGGCGCGCTCGGTCACTTGGTTCCGCTGCCCTTCGTGTCGCTGTGCCCGGAGTCCTGGCCTTCCGAGCCGCCTCCGCCGTGCCCGGCGCCCGACTGGCCGTCGTCCTGCTGGCTCCCGCCCTGCCCCGAGCCGGTGCCTCCGCCGTGCTGTCCGCCCATGAATCTGCTCCTTCTCGTGGTGGATGAGTGGTGCCATGAGCCGCCCCGGTTGAACGGTGGACCGGCCACCGGGGCGGAGTCTGTCGGTTGGGGCCAGTCGGACCCTGGAGTGAGGGCCCTGGGAGCACCCTCTGGCCGGGCCTGCATCTGCCGTTCTCCGGCCTCCGCCAGGAACTCCAGAAGGGGATTCCCCGGAGTCAGGTGGCACGAGAGCTGGGCGGCCCATTCGCCTCGTTCCCGCAGGTCATGGAGCTGGGCCGCTATGTCGTCCCAGGACTCTGGCGGCGGTTCCGGTGGGGTGCTCACCGCGCCGTCCCCTGACTCCGCTGGTTCGTTTCGGTCACCTTGGCGGTCAACCCCTGGGGGCTGCATGTGGCCGGGCGGTACTCAGGGCAGACCGGTCGGCCGCACTCGCACGGGCGCCATTTCAAGGCGTTGGCGGGACTCAGGTCCGGGCCCTCGAACCGCACCCAGCCGGGTTCCGCACTGCTCCCTTGGCGGTCGCGGGTGGTCATGGATTGCCCCACCTCACGACCTGCGCCAGCTTCATGGCGACGTCGGGGCGGACACTGCCCAGCCTCACCAGCCCCGGGCCGGGGCGGTGTCGGGTCGATGCCCAGTGAGGGGAGAACGATTCCAGCGGCGGCCATCAGCGATTCGCGCAGCGATTCCACGACCGTCCTCGGGGTCACTGTCTCCAGTTCGTGCGAGCTGTCCATGAGAGGGACGCTAGGGCCGGGCGCCCGGCCCCGTGGGGGTCGATTCGCCGGGATTCTCGGACCGGTCCGCGATCTTCCGGTGGATTCTCAGACAGTGTCGAGAGCACGCCTGGCGCGGGCAATCACACGGTGGGCGTCCGCACCGTAGACCGCGGAATCGGAGAGGGACTGCCACACCTTCCGGTAGACGCTGACACTGTCCGCGTCGTCCAGCCAGAGTTCCGCGTGCCAGTCCTCCGCGATCACCAGGCGGTCGTCGTACAGCCAGAACCCGTTGTCCGGGGGGATCTTGAGGGACGCGCCGAAGGGGACGATGCCCAGGGAGACGGTGTCCAGCCCGAGGACCCCCGTCAGGCGGTCCAGCTGGGCGGCCAGCACGGGAGGAGGGCATACGAGAGCCCGGAGCGCTGCCTCCCACATCACGATGTGGAACGTGCGCCCCGGCTCGTACAGCATCTCCTGGCGTTTCACGCGGGCCCGTACGGCTTCCTCGGTGTCGCGTACGGACTGGTGAAGGTCGGCATAGCGGGTGAAGACGTGGCGGGCGTACTCGGCGGTCTGGAGCATTCCCACGACCGTGGAGCCCTGCCAGACGTGAAACGTCGTCGTGCGTTCGTACTCGGCCGTCAGCGTGTCCTGAACGGGCTTGTGGCCCGCGGCAAGCTGTCTGCGCCATGCGCGGGAACGGGACTCCAGGCTCCGGAGCCGGGTGATCAGCTCCTCCGCCGCCTCCGGATGACCGGTGCCGTCCGCCCACGCCAGTAGATCGTCCGCCGTCGCGGTCTGGCGGCCGGTCTCCAACTTGCTGATCTTGGACTGGGGCCAGCCGAGCAGGACCGCTAACTGACGGCCCGTGAGCCGCCGATCGATGCGCAGCTCACGCAGCCGCGCACCGAGGGCAACTCTCGCCTGTTGGAAGTCGGTGCTCACTCGGCGGACGGCACCTGGTCCGCGAAAGTCTCGTACGGAACGGCGTGATGCCACGCGGCGTCCCGGACCTGGCAGGCGCGGGTGACCTCCACAGGATCTGTGACCAGTTCGACGCCGGTCATCCGGTCGTCGTCATCGAAGTGGAGCCGGGCGATGACCCTGGAATCGAAGAGCCAGAAGTCGTCGTCGGGGAGTTGCAGCCGTTCGGCTTCGGAGCGCCACAGGTTGCGGATGTCCTCGCCCACCGCGCTGTTGCGGCGGGCGTTGTCGAGCAGGTAGCGCTGGCCGGGGGTGGGCGGATTGTCAGCGATCCGGACCCGCTCGAAGCGCTTGCCCAAGGCGGACTGTTCCCGCCGGGACACGCACCAGGGGTCGTTCAGGTCCCAGCCGGCTTCCTCGCCCCGGACGAACCGCCGGTACGTTTCGGTCTCCTCGTCGGACTGATAGCGACGCCGGGTCTCCAGTCGCCAGGCCGTGTGCTCGAAGGTCCGGAACATCCCGGCGAACTCCTCGAAGCTGATCAGCACAGGCGTCCTCTCCACGTCCCTGGGCGCGAAGTCGGCCAGGAGCACGCGCGGGACGACCACGAACCCCTCCCCATCCTTGACGTTCCGAAGCTGCGCCACGTCGTGGGGGTCGGTCACGGCGTCGCCCTGTACCAGGACCTCCCCGGAGTCCAGGTCCTCGTACAGGGTCGGGCAACCGTCGTTGCCGGAGTTGGTACCGATGAACCGGAGTCGCCGTGCCATTGCCGTTCCCTCCCACCAGCGGACAAGTTCCGACCAGCATGGGACGGGTGCAGCCGCTCTGTCCTGCGTGATTCGCAATGATTCTCGGGACCGACGCAAAAGGCCCCCAGCTCCCCGGCGCTTGCGAAGGAACGGGGGCCAAGTTGGTTGCGACGAACGGTGAGCCGAAAGGCGGTTAGCGGTGGTTCGGAGGGGCCGAACGAACTCTTCTGGGGGGTCCTAGGGGTGTCAGGTGGGGCGGCCGGGGCCTGGTTCGCGGAGGGGGCTCCTACGGTTCCAGGACGACCTTGCCGGTGGTGGCGCGGGTTTCCAGGGCGTGGTGGGCGGCGGCGGCTTCGGCGAGGGGGAAGCGTGTCAGGGCCGGGCGGAGGCGGCCGGTGGCCGCTTCGGCGAGGGCGCGGGTCTCCAGAACGTGCAGCGGGTCGGGGGCGCCGACGCGCTGGAGCATGGCCGGGCCGAGGACGCTCCGGGTGGTGATGGAGCGGGCGATGAGGACGGCGCGTTCGGCGTCGGTGAGGTCGAGGGGGCCGCCGGACCAGCCGAAGACGAGGTGCCGCGCGCCGGGGGCGAGCAGGTCGAGGGCGGCGCGGGCGGTGGCGCCGCCGACGGAGTCGAAGAGGACGGTGGCGCCGGGCCGGCCGAGGGCGTCGAGGTGGGCGCGTACGGCGTCGGGCCAGTCGGGGACGGTGTAGTCGAGGGCGAGGTGGGCGCCGTTGGCGGCGGCCCGGGCGGTCTTGGCGGGGCCGCCGGCGAGGGCGATGACGGTGGCGCCGGCGCGGGTCGCGTACTGGACGAGGAGGGTGCCGATGCCCCCCGCGGCGGCGGGGACGAGGGCGATGGACTGCGGGCCGAGGTCGGCGAACTGGAGGATGCCGAGCGTGGTGCGGCCGGTGCCGATCATGGCGACCGCCTCGGCGGGTTCGAGGCCGGGCGGTACGGGGTGGAGGCGGTCGGCGTCGGCGATGGCGTACTCGGCGTAGCCGCCGGAGGCGAAGCCGAGGTGGACGACGGCCTGGCGGCCGAGCCAGGCGGGGTCGGTGCCGGGTCCGAGGGCGTCGACGGTGCCGGCGACCTCGCGGCCCGGGACGGCCGGGAGTTCGGGGAGGGCCGGTGCGGGTCCCTGGATGCCCTGGCGCAGCGTGGTGTCGAGGAGGGACGCCGGCGGCGGTGACGGCGATGCGGACCTGGCCGGGGGCCGGTTCGGGGTCGGGGGTGTGCTCGTAGGAGAGGTTCTCGGCGGGCCCGAAGGCGCGGAGTCGGATGGCGCGCATGCGGTCAGCCTGTGACCTGAAGTGGACTTGAGGTCAAGAGGGGGCATGTCAGTGCTGTGGGCCAGGATGGGGCAATGGTGCGAAAAGGGCGGCAGCAGCAGGAGACGGTGAAGGCGGCGCGGCGGCCGGACGTGCGGTTGCCGGAGCTCGCGGTGTGGGAGGGCGGTGGGCTGGAGCCGGACGGGGACTACGACGGGTTGGAGTTCGCGGACTTGGACCTGGTGGGGCAGGAGGGTGCGGGGGCGCGGTTCATGGACTGCGCGCTGCGGCGTTGCGCGCTGGATGAGACGGGGCTGGCGAAGGCCCGGTTCCTGGACTCGGTGCTGGAAGGGGTCCGGGGGGTGGGGACCGACCTGTCCCGGGCGTCGCTGCGGGACGTGGAGCTGGTGGACGCCCGGCTGGGCGGGGTGCAGCTGCACGGGGCGGTGCTGGAGCGGGTGTGGGTACGCGGAGGCAAGATCGACTATCTGAACCTGCGGAAGTCGCGGCTCAAGGACGTGGTCTTCGAGGGATGCGTGCTGGTGGAGCCGGACTTCGGGGGTGCGGTGCTGGAGCGGGTGGAGTTCCGGGACTGCGTGCTGAGGGGGGCGGACTTCAGCGGGGTCCGGATGGTGGATGTGGATCTACGGGCGGCCGCGGAGCTGGGCATCGCGCGCGGGGTGGATGCGCTGGCCGGGGCGGTGATCAGCCCGGGGCAGCTGTTCGACCTGGCGCCGGCGCTGGCGGCGCAGCTGGGCGTGCGGGTGGTGGCGTAGCCGGGGCGCCGGGGCGCCGGGGCACGGGGGGGGGCGGGGGGCGGGGAGCGGGAGCCCCTGCCGTGGGTTCCCCCGCCCGCCGCCGGGCCGGCCGGGGCCGGTGGGTGCGGGCTGGCCGGGACGCGTCGGCCGTCCGTGAGCCGGTGGGTGCCCGCGTTGGCCGGGACGCGGTCGGCCGTCCGTGAGGTGTCGCCTGTCGGGGTGCACGGCCCGTTGTTCAGGGGGCTACCCCGCAGGGGGCTGGACCGTTCCTTTCGGATCGGGCCGGTTGAGCGCGGTGCACGCGGTACGGGCAGGTGGGGTTCCCGAGGGCGTCTCCCCGCGGGAACCGAGGGGGCGCGGGCCCGCCGGGAGGGGAGCTGGGCCTAAGCCGGGACGCGGGGGAAGCGGGCCTGGAGCGTCCAGATCACCGGGTTGTCGGCGAGGCCGTCGTGCATGTCGATGAGGTCGGCGATGAGGTCGTGCAGGAAATCGCGGGCCTCGCGGCGCAGCAGGCGGTGGCTGAAGGTCAGCGGGGCCTCCTCGGCGGGCATCCAGTCGGCCTCGACGTCGACCCAGCCGAAGCGACGCTCGAAGAGCATGCGGTCCGGGGACTCGGTGAAGTCGAGTTCGGCGTACTGGCGGTTGGAGGATCGGCTGCGGCGGGGGTCCTGGTCGAGCTGCTCGACGATGTCGCAGAGCGCCCAGGCGAAGTCCAGTACGGGCACCCATCCCCAGGCTGTGGACACTTCCCGGTCGGCGTGGGTGTCGGCGAGGTAGACGTCCCCGCAGAACAGGTCGTGGCGCAGGGTGTGGACGTCCGCGGAGCGGTAGTCGGTCTGCGGGGGGTCGGGGAAGCGCCGGGAGAGGGAGTAGCCGATGTCGAGCACGTACCCGATGGTGTCACGGCTGGGGCGGTGGGTGCGGCGCGGGCGGCCGGGGGGGCGGGTGCCGGTGGGGTGTGGGCCGGTCCGGCCGGGATTCGGCGGGGGTTGATCGGGGCCGGGCGGCCGGGGCGGCTGGAGGTTCGGGGCGTGGGGTGGTGTCGGTGCCGGGGTGGAACGGCCCGGCCGGCATTCGGCGGGGGTTGATCGGGGGCCGGGGCGCCGGGGTGGCTGGAGGTCCGGGCGCGGTGCGGTGCCGGTGCCGGGGTGTGGGCTAGTCCGGCCGGGATTCGGCGGGGGTTGACGGGGTCGGGGGGCGCCGGGGTGGTAGGCCGTCCGCGCTCGGTCTCCCCCGGACTCCGTGGTTCGGCCCGGCGCGGGGTCAGGGGAGGAGGCGTTGTTCCTTGGCGACCGAGACCGCGCCCGCGCGGGTGTCGACGCCGAGTTTGTCGTAGATGCGGCCCAGGTGGGTCTTGACCGTGGCTTCGCTGATGAAGAGGGCGCGGGCGATGTCGCGGTTGCCGAGGCCGCGGGCCAGCTGGCCGAGGATGTCCAGTTCGCGGTCGGTCAGGGTGGGGCGCGTGCCGCGCATCTGGGCCATCACGCGGGTGGCCACCGGTGGGGAGAGGGTGGTGCGGCCCTGGGCGGCCGAGTGGATGGCGGCGAAGAGCTCCTCCGGACGTTCCGCCTTGAGGAGGTAGCCCGTCGCGCCCGCGCCGATCGCCCGGGTGATGTCCGCGTCGGTGTCGTACGTGGTGAGGACCAGGACGTGCGGGGGGTCGGGAAGGGCCGTGATGCGGCGGGTTGCCTCGACGCCGTCGATGCCCTCGCCGAGCTGGAGGTCCATCAGGACCACGTCGGGCCGGAGTTTGGCCGCCAGGGCCACCGCCTCCTCGCCGCTGCCCGCCTCGCCGAGGACTTCGATGTCCGGCTCGCTGCCGAGCAGCGCCAGGAGTCCGGCGCGGACGACGATGTGGTCGTCGCAGAGGAGGATCGTCGTCATCCGGTGGGCTCCAGGGGGATGGCCGCGGAGAGGACTGTGCCCTCGCCCGGCGTTGATTCGATGGTCAGGGTGCCGCCGAGCTGGCGGACGCGGGCGCGCATCGCCGGCAGGCCGTGGCCGCGGTTCGGGTCGGCGGCGGAAGCCGGGGCGCCGATTCCGATTCCGGTTCCGGTTTCGGTGCCGGTGCCGGTTCGCGTTCCGGTTCCGGTGCCGTTGGTCGTGGCGGAGCCGGGACGGGGCTCGGGGAAGCCGTGGCCGTCGTCGGCGATGTCCAGGACCACCTGGTCGCCCAGGAAGCTCAGGGTGAGGGCGGCCGTACGGGCGCCGGAGTGTTCGCGGACGTTGGCCAGCGCGCCCTGCGCTATGCGCAGCAGGGCCGACTGGATGCGGTCCGGAAGCGGGGCGGGGGTGCCTTCGAGGTGGAAGCGGACGTCGATGTCCGGGCCGGCGTCCAGGGCGCGCAGGGCGTCGGCGAGACCGGCACCGTCGGCGAGTTCCGGCGGCGCCAGGTCGTGTACGAGCCGTCGCGCCTCGGCGAGGCCGCGTGCGGCGATGCCGGTGGCGGTACGGACGTGCGCGCGGGCGGTCTCCGGGTCGGTGTCCCAGGTACGGTCCGCCGCCTGGAGCAGCATCCGCTGGCTGGACAGGTTCTGGGCGAGGGTGTCGTGGATCTCCATGGACAGCCGTTGCCGTTCGGCGAGGGTGCCTTCGCGGCGCTCGGTGGCGGCCAGCTCCCGGCGCGTCCGGATCAGGTCGTCGATCAGCGACTGCTGGGCCTGCGCCTGGCGTTCCATGTGGACGAAGACGGCCGTGGCGAGGGCCGCGACGGCGGGCGGGGCCAGCAGGAGGTTCGGGTCGAAGGCGGTGGCGAGCTGGAGCTGGGCCGTCACGACGAAGGCGGTGAGCAGGGCGACGAGGACGATCGCGGCGCGTGCGGGGAGGGTGCGCAGGGCGGTGAAGAAGAGGGGGACCGCGCACCAGGCGAAGCTCGGCGCGAGGACGACCAGCACCACCCAGGTGGCGACGATCAGGCCGAGCCAGACAAGTCGGCCGGTGGGCTGCGCCGCCGCCGGGGGGCGCGGCCGGCCCGTCGTGCCGGGCCGCTGCGTGGGGCGGGGCTGCCGGGCGCCCACGGCGGGGCCGAGGACGTACAGCAGGGCCAGGGCGATGCTCAGGGCGATGACCCACGGGGTGCGGGGTTCGCCGGGGTGCCGGAGGAGGAAGCGGGCCACCGAGGCGCCCAGGAGCAGGAAGAACGCCGTGTGCATGACGGTGGCCAGGGCGCGGGTGTCGGGATCGGTCGACGGGTGCAGCCGCGGGGGATGGCTCACGGGGTGCTCCTGGAGTGGGTGGTACGTACCCCCATCCTGCCGTGTGCCTGCGGCGCGGGGCGGGGTTCCTGGGGCGGGGGCGCGGGGCGGTGTCGTGGTGGGTGCGCGCCCGCCGGTCGGGGCTTGGGTCGGCGGTCCTGTGGGGCTGCGGGGCGGGGTGGGGTGGGGTGGGGTGGGGTGGGGGTCAGCCAAGCCGGTGGGGAACGGCAGGCGCATCGGCCGATCGGATGACCCCGGGGTCAACCGCTGCGCTGGCCGGGGCGAGCCGGTACGGGGACCAGTCGGCCGGGGGTCCGGGCACAGGCTTGGAGCAGTGGAGGAGCCGGCCCGGCCGGACCGTCCCGATGCCGCCACCGTACTCAGGAGCAGAGATGAACACCCGCACCCGCGTTCTCACCGGTACCGCCCTCGCCGTCGCGCTCGGCGCCGGGACCTTCGGCGCCGTCAGCGCCAGCGCCAGCCCCGCCCCGGCCGCCGCCCCCGCGGTCGCCGCGAAGAAGGCGGACGACAAGAACTTCACCACCTCGACCCACCTCACCGTCGACGCCGCCACCCGGGCCGCCCAGGCCGCGCTCCAGGCCGCCGAGAAGGAGAACCAGAAGGTGACGGTCGCGGTCGTGGACCGCAACGGCAACACGATCGTCACCCTGCGCGGCGACGGCGCCGGTCCGCAGTCCTACGAGTCGGCGCAGCGCAAGGCCTACACCGCCGTGTCCTGGAACGCCCCGACCTCGGTGCTCGCGGGCCGCCTCGCCCAGACCCCGAACCTGAAGGACATCCCGGGCACCCTCTTCCTCGGCGGCGGCACCCCGGTGCAGGCCAACGGCGCCCCGGTCGCCGGCGTCGGTGTCGCCGGCGCGCCGAGCGGTGACCTGGACGAGAAGTTCGCCAAGGCGGGCGTCGACGCGCTGGCCAACTGATCCCGGCGGGCAGGCCCGTACCCCCGCTTAGGATCGAGCGCGTGGAACACCGCGTGCTCAACCGCCTCGCCGTCCCCGCCGTTGCCGCCCTGCTCGCCGTCACCACGGCGTGTACGGGCGGCTCGGTGCAGGGGCGGCCGGGTGCGGCGGGGCTGCGCGACCCCTACTTCCCGAAGGCCGGCAACGGGGGCTACCAGGTCGACCACTACGAGCTGGACCTCGCCTACGACCCCGCGGACGGGGAGCTGAACGGCACGGCCGTCATCACCGCCCGCGCCGAGCAGACGCTCAGTTCCTTCAACCTCGACCTCACCGGCCTGCGCGTCGAGGGGGTGACGGTGCAGGGGGCGGGGGCCCGCTACAACCGCTCCGGCAACGAGCTGACCGTGCGTCCGGCCGGGGACCTGAAGAAGGGCGAGGTCTTCCGTACGGAGGTCGAATACGGCGGCAGGCCCAGGACTGTCACCGATGCGGACGGTTCCAAGGAGGGCTGGATCACCACCGAGGACGGCGCGGTCGGCGTCGGCGAGCCGGTCGGGTCCATGGCCTGGTTCCCCGGCAACCACCACCCGAGCGACAAGGCCGCCTACGACATCACGCTCACCGTCCCGTCCGGCTACGAGGCCGTCTCCAACGGGGAGTTGCGCTCGCGTACCGAAGTGGACGGCGGGCAGACCGAGTTCGCGTGGCACAGCCGGGAGCCGATGGCGAGCTACCTGGCCACCGCCGCCGTCGGCGAGTACCGGGTGACGACGGGACGGACCGCCGGATCGGGGATCCCGGTCTACAACGCCGTGGCACCCGGCGAGGCGGCGGGGAGCGCGGGTCCGCTCGCGCGGCTGCCGGAGATGGTGGAGTGGGGCAGCGGCAGGTTCGGCCCGTACCCCTTCAGCACGGCGGGCGCGATCGTCCTGCCCGCCGGCACCCTGCCCTACGCGCTGGAGACGCAGACCAGGCCCGTCTTCTCCGGCGCGCCCGACGAGGAGCTCGTGCTGCACGAGCTCGCCCACCAGTGGTTCGGCAACTCGGTGTCGCCGAAGTCCTGGAAGGACATGTGGCTCAACGAGGGCTTCGCGACGTACGCCGAGTGGCTGTGGGCCGAGGATCACGGCGGGACCACCGCGCAGGAGAGGTTCGACGCGTTCCTGGAGGGTGACACCCAGGTCGACGCGAACGCCGGCTCGGACTGGGACGCCTTCCCGCCCGCCGCGCCGCCCGGGCCCGAGCACATCTCGGGGAATCCGGTCTACTTCCGCGGTGCGATGGTGCTGCACCGGATCCGCCAGGAGGTGGGCGACGACAGGTTCTTCGCCCTGCTCCGCGGCTGGGCCGCCGAGCACCGGCACGGCAATGCCGCCACGGCCGACTTCACCGCCTACGCGGACCAGAAGACGGGGCACGACCTGAAGAAGGTCTGGGACGGCTGGCTGTACGGGCAGGGCCGCCCGAAGCCCGCCCCGTAGGCCCGGGCTCTCGGCTCACGGCTCTCGGCTTACGGCTAACCGGCCCGCGCTGCTTCGAGCGTCTTGCGCAGCACCGTGCACGGACGGCCCCGCTCCCGGTCCTCCGCGTGGCGCAGGGCGGCATAGCCCTGGGAGTGCCAGAAGGCCAGGGCCTCGGGGTTGGCGTCCAGTACGGCGAGGCGTACGCCCGTCCGTCCGGCGGCGTGGAACCGGTCCTCGACCAGGCGGGCCATGGTCCGGCCGTATCCCTCGCGGTGCGCGGTCGCGTCGATGAGCAGCAGGCCGATCCACGGGTCGGGGTCGCCGGAGGCCGGGTCGGGGTGGTGGGCCAGGGTGGTGGCCAGGCCGACGAGCCGGCCTGCGGAACGGGCGAGGAGGACCTCGGCGCCGTCCAGGGCGAGCTCGTCGGCGAGGGCGGCCGCGACCTGCTCGACGGTGATGCGGTCCGGGGCGGGGAAGTCGCCGCTGAGTTCGAAGAACGCGTGGTTCGTCGCGTAGAGGGCGGCGATCTCGGTGAGGACCGGACCGGGCAGGTTGCCGTCCACGGGGACGAGCGGTTGGAGAATCACCTGGTGAACGGTAGCGAAGCCCCCTCCCCGGACGGCCGGGAGGGGACTTCACCACCGTTTTCGCCGGTGGGGCGCTCCGAACTCACCAGACCCCGGAGCTCAGAGCCGGAGCCGGAGCTGGAGTCGGAGTCGGAGCCAGATCCACAGGTGGATCCAGAGCCTGACTTAGACGTTGACGCCGAAGTCCTGGGCGATGCCGGTGAGGCCGGAGGCGTAGCCCTGGCCGACCGCGCGGAACTTCCACTCGGCGCCGCTGCGGTAGAGCTCGCCGAAGACCATGGCGGTCTCGGTCGCCGCGTCCTCGGAGAGGTCGTAGCGGGCGATCTCGCCGCCGCCCGCCTGGTTCACGACGCGGATGTACGCGTTGCGGACCTGGCCGAAGTTCTGGCTGCGGGCCTCGGCGTCGTAGATGGAGACCGGGAAGACGATCTTGTCGACGTCGGCCGGCAGGCCGGCGAGGTTGACGTTGATGGCCTCGTCGTCGCCCGCGCCCTCGCCGGTGCGGTTGTCACCGGTGTGGACGATGGTCTGGTCCGGGGTGGACTTGTTGTTGAAGAAGACGAAGTGTCCGTCGGAGACGACCTTGCCCGTCGGGTTGACCGCGATGGCGGACGCGTCGAGGTCGAAGTCGACACCGGTCGTCGTACGGACGTCCCAGCCGAGGCCGACCGTGACGGCGGTGAGGCCGGGGGCCTCCTTCGTGAGCGAGACGTTGCCGCCCTTGGACAGGCTTACTGCCATCGGAATGTCCCTTTCCCATACAACATGCACGTACTGACCACGAGATGCGGTCAAGTTACCGCTGATTGTCTAACGCGAGGAGGGGCCACTCGGGTTCCCGCGTGAAATGCGGGTGACGAGGTCGGGGCGGGAGCGGATCATAGAGGCATGCCTGGTCCCTATGTCATCCGTGGTTCGGTCGTGCTCCCCGAGGGCGAGCTCGCCTGGCGTTTCTCGCGGTCCTCCGGGCCGGGCGGGCAGCACGTGAACACCTCGGACTCGCGGGTGGAGCTGCTGTTCGACCTCGCGGCGTCGAACGCGCTGCCGGAGGTGTGGAAGGCGCGGGCGCTGGAGCGGCTCGCCACCCGGCTGGTGGACGGGGTGGTGACGGTACGGGCCTCCGAGCACCGGTCGCAGTTCCGCAACCGGGAGATGGCGCTGGTCCGGCTGGCCTCGCTGCTCGCGGAGGCGACGGCGCCGCCGCCGAAGCCGCGTCGGGCGACGAAGATCCCGCGGGGGATCAATGAGCGCCGGCTGCGGGAGAAGAAGGCCCGGGCCGAGACCAAGCGGGGCCGTACCGGCCGGGACTGGTAGCCCCCGCCCGCCGGGCCGGATCCGCAGGCCTGCCGCACGCGGGAACCCGCCCCCCCCGGATCCGCAGGCCTCCCGCACGCGGGAACCCGCACCCTCCGAGCCCCTCCCGCCCGCAGGAACCCGCACCCTCCGGCCCCCGCCCGATCTCCGCAGCCGCCCCCGCGCGGCCCTACAGGCCCAGGTGCCGGTACCGGCCCCGGAAGTACGTCAGGGGCGGTGCGTCCGGGGCCGGCAGCGCGGTCGTCAGTACGCGGCCGACGACCAGGGTGTGATCGCCCGCCGCGACGCGGTTCTCCGTACGGCATTCGAGGGTGGCGAGGGCGCCCGTCAGCAGCGGTGCGCCGGAGACCTCGCCGCGGACGTACGGGAGGTCCGCGAAGAGCAGGCGGTCGCTGATGCGGCCCTTCATCGAGAAGCGGCTCGCCACCTGCACCTGGTGGTCGGCGAGGATCGAAACGCCCCACAGCGGCTGCTCCGCGAGCAGGTCGTCCATCCGGGAGCCCTCGCGCAGGCTCACCACGACCAGCGGCGGGTCCAGGGACACGGACATGAAGGCGGTCGCCGTCATGCCGGCGTCCTCGCCGCGCGGGCCGTCGGCCGTCAGGGGCGTCTCGTGTGCGGTGATCAGGCACACGCCCGCCGCCAGCCGGGACATCGCGGCCAGGAACTCGTCGTTGCTCACCCCCTCAGGATGGGGGGTGCGGTGGAGGGCGTGGGTTACGGGGGTCGTCTCGGGCACGCTGAAACGCTAATCTCGCGGGCCGCGGGGGCACATCGGGCGCTGGTCCGAGTCGCGCCCCACCCCTGGACCTAGGCCACGCTTATCGTTTGCCCCCGGAAAGGGCCGGGAGCGCTCCCAGGTCTCGCGGGGCTGGTGAGTACCGTTATTCATCTCATGTGACTTAAGTCACACAGGCCAAGATTTGTTGACCCTGTGTACCTGCCGCACAGCTCACTGTGATTCAGTGGACGGGACACCGCAACGAAACGCCGATGACACACCTGGAGTTGCTGTCGAGGTCTCGGGGAGAGCGAGCAATGGAGACCGAGTCGGAGCCGTACGTCCGTCTTGCGACCCTGCGGCAGCTGCACCAGGTGGTGGCCGAACTCAACACGGCCAGGAGCCTGGCGGACACTCTGCAGACCGTCGTGGACGGCATCGTCGTGGGCCTCGGCTACGAACTCGCCTGTGTCAACCTCGTACGCCCCGACGGTGATCTCGTCGTCGCCGCCTTCGCCGGCGACCCCGCGGCCGAGGCCCTCATCACCGGCCGCGTCGGCTCCCGCCCCTCCTGGGAACGCCGCCTGACGATGGGTGAGAACTGGGACGGGCTGCGCTTCATCCCGCACACCGAGGGCTGGGTCCTCATGGAGGACGACGTCCCCCAGTGGCACACCGAAGGCCCCGAACCGCGGTTCGAGGACGAGTGGCACCCCGAGGACCGCCTCTACGCCCCGATGCACGCGTCCGGCGGGGAACTTCTGGGCGTCATCTCGGTGGACAGGCCGCGAAACGGGCGCCGACCCGGCGCGTGGGGGCGCGAAGCGCTCCAGATGTACGCCTTCCAGGCGGCGATTGCGATCAGCAATGCCAGGCTCCGCGCGAACATGCAGCGCGCCCTGGTCCGGCTGGAACGCGAGCAGCAGGCGCTGCGTGCCAGTGAGGAGTCGTTCCGGCAGGCCTTCGAGTACGCGCCCAGCGGCATGGCCATCGCCGAGATGGGCGGGGACCAGCACGGCCGGCTCCTGCGGACCAACGACGCGCTGTGCCGGCTGCTCGGCCGCCCGGCCTCCGTCCTGCGCCGCTACTCCTTCTCCGACCTGGTCCACCCCGAGGACATCGGCACCCTGCTGCGCACCTCGGCCGAGGGCGGCCGCGCCGAGCTGCGCCTCGGCCGCCGCGACGGCACGTATGTATGGGTCTCGCTGCGCAATTCCGTGGTCGCGGACGCCGCCGACGGGCCGCGGTTCCTGCTGACGCACGTCGAGGACATCGAGGAGCGCAAGCGCCACGAGCTCCAGCTCGCGCACCGGGCCAGCCACGACTCGCTGACCGGCCTCCCCAACAGCGCCGAGCTGCGGTCCCGGCTGGGCGCGCGGCTGTGCCGCAGACCGCAGTCCGTACGCGCCACCGCGGTGGAGGCCCTGGACGCGGCCTACGAGGGCCAGGCGGGGCAGGTGGTGCAGCAGCCGGGCCATGCTGGGCAGCAGGGGTATTCCGGGCCGCCGGGCCATACCGGTCAGCCGGTCCAGGCGGGTTACCCCGGTTACCCGGGCTACGGGGACTACGCGGGACACGAGGTGCGGGCCGAGGCGGGTGGTGCCGGTGAGCACGGCTTTCAGCCCGACGGCGCGAACCGATTCGCGGGGTCCGACTCCTTCGAGTACCCCGGAGCGGTGCCCGCTCAGGCGGACGGGCCGTACGACCACCACGTGCACACGGTGGCGCCCTCGACGGAGATCGACGACGGGACCAAGGGGCTCGCGGTGCTCTTCTGCGACCTCGACGGCTTCAAGTCGATCAACGACCGCTTCGGCCACCACACCGGTGACGCGGTCCTGATCGAGGTGGCCCGGCGCCTGACGACCGGCGTCAGGGACGGTGACACCGTCGCTCGGCTGGGTGGTGACGAATTCGTCGTCCTGGCCGACGGGCTGGGTGCGGCGGACGCCGCCGACCTCGCGGTCCGGCTGCGCAACGCGATCATCCCGCCGATCCGCGTGGACGGCCGCGCGGTGCGCGTCGGGGCCAGTTTCGGCATCGGCTGGGCGAGTTGCGGCATGTCGGCGGACGAGGTGTTGCGCTCCGCCGACCAGCGCATGTATATCGAGAAAAGGTCCCGCTCCAAGGCGCACCGCCGGGCCGGCTGAGCTGATCGGCCGTCCGGGGGCGCATGTGTTCGGGGTAGGCTCCCGTGGGTCGAAAGGAGTGACCTGCGATGACGACGCCCGCGAACAACGGCCCGCACGGTGGGGCGAGCAAGCCCGAGGACGACGATCCGTTCGGCTATCTCTACGCGGACGGCCAGGCCGCCGGAGCCACCCCGCCTCCGGGCGGTGGATATGGCTACCCCGGTCCGACGGGCGGTGGTCAGCCCGGCGCGCAGCCCGGCGTCCCCCGTACCTCGTACAACCAGGTGCGTACGGTCGGTGAGCGGACGTACGGCGGCCAGCGCGGCCCGGTTCCGCAGCAGCAGCCGCCCTACCAGGCGCAGTACCAGTCCCCCGAGGCGATCCAGGCGGGCGGCTACGGTGTCCCGCCGCAGCAGCAGTCCCCGCAGTCGTACACCCAGCAGATCGTGCCGCCGAGCCACGGCGGTGGCGGCGGGTCCAGCCGCAAGGGCATGCTCATCGCGGCCGTCGCGGTGGTCGCCGCGGTCGTGATCGGGATCGGTGCGGCGCTGGCCTTCGGCGGCAAGGGCGAGGACAAGGGCGGCGACTCCGCGAACGGCGGCCAGAACCAGTCGGCGCCCCCGCAGACCCAGTCCAGCCCGCCCCCGAGCGGCTCCCCGAAGCCGCCGGAGGTCCAGCTGCCGAAGGCGGACTTCGCGGGGGCCGGCATGTCCCTCACGGGCGGTGCCGTCTTGCAGAACACGGTGCCGGGTGCGAAGAGCGCCGGTGGCCAGTACGTGGGCGGTCTGAGCGCGGTCGGCGCGGCGGCGACCTGGACCCTCGACGTCCCCAAGGCGGGCTCGTACAAGCTGAAGATGACCTACGGGGTGCCCGGCAAGGATGCCAGCACCACGCTGACCGTCAACGGCGAGGCGCAGACCCGGCCGATCAACATGAAGAACTTCTCGAAGGCCGCCGAGGGCGACTGGGCCAAGGGCTGGACCAACACGTACTCGATCGTCCAGCTCAAGCAGGGCTCGAACACGATCAGGATCTCGTGCGAGGCCGGCAACCAGTGCGAGGTCAACCTCGACCAGCTCTGGCTGGAACAGGGCTGAGCCAACCCACCGCCAGGCCCTGGTAGTGCAACGGGCTAGCTCGCCGTCACCTTCACCGACCCCCGTACCTCGTCGTAGGTGCGGGGGTCGAACTCTCCCGCCGCAGCGGCGCGGACCGTGGCCGCCGAGAGGGCGACCGCGCGGATCAGGCGGTCCGGCCAGTCCAGGCCCTCCGTGAGGGCGGACAGGAGTCCGGCGACGGCGGAGTCCCCGGCTCCGGTGGGGTTGCCGGACAGGGCGCGCGGCGGGGCCGCCTGCCAGGTGCCCTCGGCGGTGGCGGCCAGCAGCCCGTCCGGGCCGAGTGAGGTGACCACGGCGTGGGCGCCCCGGCGGCGGGCGTCGCGGGTGGCGGGGAGCGGGTCGCGGGAGCCGGTGAGCTCGGCCAGCTCGGCGGCGTTCGGCTTGATCATCTCGGGCCGGGCGGCGATCCCGCGGCGCAGGGCCTCGCCGCTGGTGTCCAGGAGGACGGGGACCCCGGCCGCGCGGGCCGACCGTACGAGCACGGCGTACGCGCCCACCGGCACGCCCGGCGGGAGGCTGCCGCACAGGGCCACCGCGCGGGCGCCGGCCACCAGGGCCTCGTACCGGGAGAGGAACCGCGTCCATTCCGCAGTGGTGATCAGCGGGCCCGGCTCGTTGAACTGCGTGGTGTCGCCCGAGGCCTCGTCGGCGACGGCCAGGGTGCGGCGGGTGGTGCCCGCACAGGGGACCAGGGCGTCCACCACCCCGGGGGACCGCGCCAGCAGGTCCCGTACGACGGAGCCGACCGGGCCGCCCGCGAAGCCCGTCGCCGTCACCTCGTGGCCGAGCGCGGCCAGCACGCGGGCGACGTTGATCCCCTTGCCGCCGGGGCGTTCGGTGACGCCGGTGACCCGGTGCGAGGCGTGCGGGAGCAGCCGCGGCACGCGGTAGGTGACGTCGAGCGCGGTGTTGAGCGTCACGGTCAGGATCATGGGCACCCCCGGTCTCTTGCTGCCGGGATCATGCCAAACGCAGCGCGGCCGGCCCAGTGTCCTGGGCCGACCGCTTCGTCACGTACAGCCGCTTGGCCGTCAGGCGGCCGTGACAGCGGCGGGGCTGACGACCCATTCGCCGCGGCGCATGACGCCCCTGACGTCGAACTCGGCGTCGAGGACGACCAGGTCCGCGTACTTGCCCGGCTCCAGCGAGCCGATCTCGTCGTACAGGCCGATCAGCTTGGCCGGGTTGGCGGAGATCGCCTGGACCACGGACTCCACCGGCAGCTTGTCGAGGGTGACCGAACGCTTGAAGGCGGTGTCCAGGGTGAGGGTGGAACCGGCGATCGAGCCGCCCTCGACGAGCCGGGCCACGCCCTGCTTGACCTCGACCTCCAGCAGGCCGAGGTGGTAGGTCCCGTCGCCGAAGCCGGCCGCGTCCATGGCGTCGGTGATCAGCGCCACGCGGTGCGCGCCCGCGTGGTGGAAGGCCAGCTCCAGCGCCGCCGGGTGCAGGTGGGTGCCGTCGTTGATCAGCTCGACGGTGATCCGCTCGTCCTCCAGCAGCGCGGCGATCGGGCCCGGCTCGCGGTGGGCCAGGCCGGGCATCGCGTTGAAGAGGTGGGTGGCCACGGTGGCGCCCGCGTCGATGGCGGCGCGCGTCTGCTCGTACGTGGCGTCCGTGTGGCCGATCGCGGCGATGACGCCGTGCTCGGTCAGGAGCCGTACGGAGTCCAGGCCGCCCGGCAGCTCGGTGGCGAGGGTGAACATGCGGGCGGCGCCGTGGGCGGCGTCGACCAGCTTGCGGACCTCGGCCGGATCCGGGTCGCGCAGCAGGTCCTCCTTGTGCGCGCCCTTGCGGCAGGGGGAGATGAACGGCCCCTCGAAGTGGATCCCCGCGATCTCGCCCTGCTGGGTCAGTTCGGCGAGCAGCCCGGCGCGCCGGGCCAGCTCGTCCAGGTCGCCGGTGACGGTGGAGGCGATCAGGGTGGTGGTCCCATGCGCGCGGTGCGTGCGTACGCCCTGGAGGACCTCCTCGGCGGTGCCGGAGGTGAAGGAGGCGCCGCCGCCGCCGTGATTGTGCATGTCCACGAAGCCGGGGACGATCCAGTGCCCGGACAGGTCGACGACGTGCGCGCCCTCGTGGGCGCTGCCGGCGATGCGCCGGCCGTCGACGATGACGCGGCCGTTGGCCACGGTTCCGGTGGGCAGCACCACCCTGGCGCCGGAGAGAACAGTGCTGTGCGCGCTTCCGGACATCAGGCAGGTACCTCCGTGGCGAGTAGGTCCCAGGCGAGCAGCCCTGCGCCCAGGCATCCGGCGGTGTCCCCGAGGGCCGCCGGAACGATGTGGGGCAGCCGCTGGAACGTCACGCGCTCCTCCACGGCCGCCCGTAGGGGTGTGAACAAGGTCTCTCCCGCCTCGGCCAGCCCGCCACCGATGATCAGCGTGCGCGGGTCCAGCAGGGTGATGGCGGTGACCAGCCCGTCGGCGAGTGCGCCGACCGCCTCCAGCCACACCTTCCGGGCGCGGGGGTCGCCCGACGCGACGGCCGCGGCGCAGTCGGCGGCGTCCGCCCCGGGGTCCCCGGCGGCGGCCGCCCAGGCGCGGCTGACGGCGGAGGCGGAGGCGAGGGTCTCCAGGCAGCCGCGCTGGCCGCAGCCGCACGCGGGGCCGCCGGGGCGGACCACGATGTGGCCGATCTCGCCCGCGTAGCCGTGGGCGCCGGCCTCGATGCGGCCACCGATGCCGATGGCTCCGGCGATGCCGGTGCCGAGCGGGACGAAGAGGAAGCGGTCGGCGCCCCGGCCGGCGCCGATGCGGCCCTCGGCGAGTCCGCCCGTGCGGACGTCGTGGCCCAGGGCGACCGGGAGGGAGCCGAGGCGTCCGCTGAGCAGGTCGCGCATCGGGACGTCGCGCCAGCCGAGGTTCGCCGCGTAGACGGCGATCCCGTTCGAGGCGTCGACGATGCCGGGGACGGCGACGCCGGCGGCCGAGGCGGCTTCACCGAAGCGCTCGCGGCCCAGGACGAGGAGCTCGGCGGCGAAGGCCAGGATCGTCTCGACGACGGCTTCGGGGCCCCGCTCGCGTCCGGTGGCGCGGCGCGCCTCGTGGAGCAGGGTGCCGTCGGCGGCGACGAGGGCGGCCTTCATCCCGGTGCCGCCCACATCGAGGGCGATGACGTGTTTCACGGGTTTCACAGGAACAGTCTCGCGTGCTCGGCGGGCAAAGGTCTAGTCCATTGAGAGGGATTGTTGAGTGGCCATACAAAATCGGGACCCCGCTCCGGATACGAACCGGACACGGAGCGGATCCCGAACGGATCCCGAGGTGAACGAGCCGCCAAAGTGGTGTAGACCTTACGTGGATCGTACGTACAACAAGGGGTGGAACGAGAACTGTGAAGGGCCGTTACCTGAGCCTGGCCGCGTCCGGCGCCGCACTGTGCCTGACAGCCGTGACGCTGACGGGCTGCGGAGCCCTCGGCGGACTCACCGAGGACAACGAGGTGACCCTGCGGGTCGTGGCGGCCGACTACGGGGACAATCCGCAGAACTCCTCGACGGTCTACTGGAAGGGCCTCGCCGACGGCTTCCAGAAGAACCACCCCGGGATCAAGGTCGAGGTGAGCGTCTACTCCTGGTCGGAGGTCGACGCCAAGGTCGCCGAGATGGTCAAGGCCGGCAAGGCGCCCGACATCGCGCAGATCGGCGCCTACGCCGACTACGCGGCCGCCGGCAAGCTCTACACCGCGGCCGAGCTGCTCTCCGTGAAAACCGAGGCCGACTTCCTCGGGCCGCTCGCGGACGCGGGCAAGGTCGGGCGGATCCAGTACGGGCTGCCCTTCGTGGCCAGCACGCGGCTGCTCTTCTACAACGAGAAGCTGCTGGGCGACGCGGGCGTCCTCCCCAAGGACGCCAAGAACGGCTGGCAGCCCAAGAGCTGGGCGGAGCTGGAAGCCGCCGCGAAGAAGCTCAAGGGCGCGGGCGTGCCGACACCCTTCGCGCTGCCGCTGGGCCGTGAGGAGGCGCAGGCCGAGACGATGATGTGGATGCTCTCGGGCGGTGGCGGCTACACCGACGACGAAGAGGCGTACTCCATCGACTCCGTCGAGAACGTCAAGACGCTGGAGTTCCTGCGCGACAAGATGGTCGGCCAGGGGCTGACCGGACCGGTCGAGCCGGGCAAGCTGGACCGGCAGGCCGCCTTCGAAGCCTTCACGCGGGGCGAGGTCGGCATGCTCAACGGGCACCCGACGCTGCTGAAGCAGGCCGGTGCCAAGGGAGTGAAGTTCGGCATGGTCACCATGCCGACGGCCGACGGGACCGACCACTCGGCGATGGGCGTCGCGGACTGGGTGATGGCCTTCAAGAACGGGCACAAGACGGAGTCCGGGAAGTTCCTGGACTACCTGTACGAGCCGAAGAACGTGACGGCCTTCACGACCATGTACGACCTGCTGCCCGCCACGACCAGCGGTTACCGGGCGATGGAGGCCGGTGCGGGCGGCGCGGGCGGCGCCGCGCCGCAGCTGAAGACCTTCCTGGCGGCGCTGCCGAGCGCCCGGCTGTACCCCGTCGGCAAGAAGTCCTGGGCGGGCGTGAGCGAGAACATCAAGCAGAACATCGGCAAGACCGTGCAGCCGGGCGGACAGCCGGCGAAGGTGCTGGAGGAGATCGCGACGGCGGCGCGGGCGGCGGATCCGAGCTGAGCGGCGCGGAGCCGGGCCGGCTGGGCCGGGGGCCGGGCCGGGTGGCCGGGCGGGGTGGCCCGGGTAGGTGGGCCGGGATGGCCGCGCCGGGCCCGTGTCGGTGGGCGGCGTTAATCTGGCGGTATGACGGACGAGGGGCAGTTGACGGCCACGGAGGCCGCGGTGCTCGCGTACGAGGCCCGCACCTGGCCCGGGCCCGGGGCCAAGGAGCGGGCCATCCGCGAAGGACTGGGGATGCCCCCGGTCCGCTACTACCAACTGCTCAACGCGCTCATGGACGACCCGCGTGCCCTGGCCCACGCGCCGGGCACGGTGAACCGGCTGCGGCGGATCCGCGAGGCCCAGCGTGCCCGGCGGTGACAGCCGCCGGCCGCCGCCGGGGGTGGCCTGCGCCATAGCCGTCGCCCGGCGGGGCCGTTAGGGTCGTCCGTATGGGGAGCCACCCGCACGACTTGCCGACGCCCGTCACCGCAGCCGGGCGCGAGGGCCTCGAAGCCCTCCTCCGAACACCCCGCCGATCCGTGATCGGCCTCGACTTCGACGGCACCCTCGCCGACATCGTCCCGGACCCCGACCAGGCGCGCGCCCACACGGGAGCCGTAACCGCCCTGGCCGCGCTGGCCCCCGAAGTGGCCTCCGTGGCCGTGGTCACCGGCCGGCCGGCCGGCGTGGCCGTCCGCTACGGGGGCTTCGCCGGAGTCCCCGGACTGGAACACCTCGTCGTCCTCGGCCACTACGGGGCCGAGCGGTGGGACGCCGTCACCGGAATCGTCCACGCGCCCGCCGAACACCCCGGTGTGGCGGCCGTACGGGCGGAGCTGCCGGGATTCCTCGACGCGATCGGGGCCTGGCGGGGCACGTGGATCGAGGAGAAGGGCCGGGCACTGGCCGTGCACACGCGCCGCGCCGCCGACCCCGAAGCCGCCTTCGCCGCGCTGCGCGCACCTCTCGCCGAGCTGGCCGCGCGCCACGGGCTGATGGTCGAGCCGGGCCGGGCGGTGCTGGAGCTGAGGCCGCCGGGCATGGACAAGGGCGTCGCCCTGACGGAGTTCCTGGCGGAGCGGGAGGCCGAGGCGGTCCTGTACGCGGGGGACGACCTGGGCGACCTCGCGGCGTTTTCGGCCGTGGAGAAACGGCGGGCGGAGGGACTGCCGGGGCTGCTGGTGTGCAGTGGCTCCGCGGAGGTTCCGGAGCTGGCCGCCCGCGCGGACCTCATCGTGGACGGCCCGGCGGAGGTGGTGCGCCTCCTGGCGGCCCTTGCCGCTGCGCTGCGCGCCTGAACGAGCGCCGCCGCCGCTCCCGGGGCCGCGCCTCAAGCCGCGCCGCGGCCGAGGACCGCGCCCCGGGCGGCGCCTCAGGCTCCGCTGCCGCTGCCGCTGCCGCTGCCGCTGCCGCTGCCGCTGCCGCTGAGGGGCCGGGGCCCAGCCCCGAGCCCCGCGGGGCGGTCCCGCGGGGCTCGGGGTCGCTCAGGGTGACGTGGGCGCGCCGAGGTCGGACAGCTGGGCCGCGAACCACCGTGCCGGCGGCAGGGCCGTCGCCGCCGCGGCCAGGCGCTTCGTGCGCTCCGCCCGCTCCGGCTCCGGCATGGACAGCGCCGCGTGCAGCGCCTGCGCCGTCTCCGTGACGTCGTACGGGTTCACCGTCAGCGCGTCCTCGCGCAGTTCCCCGTACGCCCCCGCCCCGGTGGACAGCACCAGCGCGCACCCCGCCTCCGACACCACCGGGATCTCCTTGGCCACCAGGTTCATCCCGTCCCGCACCGGGTTCACCAGGGCCACGTCGGCCATCCGGTACGCCGCGAGCGAGCGCGTGAAGTCGTCCTTCACCGACACCAGCACCGGCTGCCAGTCCTCCGTGCCGAACTCCGCGTTGATCTCCCGCGCCAGCTCCCGCACCGACTCCGTGTACGCCCGGTACACCGCCAGGTCCTGCCGGGACGGGTACGCGGAGGCCAGGTGCACCACCCTGCCGCGCCACTCGGGGTGCGTGGTCAGCAGCTCCCGGTACGCCCGCAGTCCCCGCAGGATGTTCTTCGACAGCTCCGTGCGGTCCACCCGGACGATCGTCTTGCGGTCCCCGACCTCCGCCCGCAGTTCCGCGAGCTTCTCGTCGACCTCCGGCCGGTGCGCCAGCGCGCGCAGCTCGTCCGCCTCCACGCCGAGCGGGTATTCGGTCACCTCGGTGAACCGGCGTTCCGCGTACCCGCTCCCGTCCGCCTTCATCCTGCGGTGCCACACCCCGCGCTCCGCGTCCCCGGCCGGGAGGGACCCCTCCGCCACGCCGCTCGCGTCGTCCATGTTCGCGCCGGTGATGAAGTTGGCCGCCCACTCCCACGTGTGGAAGCCCAGCCGGTCCGCCCCGAGCATCCCCCACACCAGCTGCCGCCGGATGTCGTCGGGCAGCATGTGCAGGAACTCGCGGGACGCCCACGGCGTGTGCGTGAAGTGGGAGATCCGCAGGTCCGGCCGCAGCTCGCGCAGCGCACCCGGCACCAGCGCCAGGTGGTAGTCCTGCACCAGCACGCAGGCCCCGTCGCCCGCCTCCTGCGCCAAGGCCTCCGCGAAGGCCTGGTTGTAGGCGACGTACGACTCCCACTGCCGCCGGAACGCCGCGTCGAAGGCCGGCTCGCGCGGGATCTCGTACAGGTGGTGGTGGGTGAACCAGAGCACGGAGTTGGCGATGCCGTTGTACGCGTCGTCGTAAACGGTGGGATCGATGTCCAGCATCCGGACGCCCGGCTCGGCGGTGCCCCGGCGGACCGCCTCACGGTCCGCTTCCGAGAGCGCCGCGCAGATCCACACCGCATCGGGCTGCTCCGCGAGGGCCGTGGAGAGGCCCGAGACCAGACCGCCCCCGCCGCGCCGGGCACTGAGCGTGTCGTCGGCGGCGAGAGCGTAAGAGAGCGGGCCGCGATTCGCTGCAACGAGTACCTGAGAAGCCATGCGGCCAACCTAGCCCGGGTCGCTCCCGCTCAAACGTCCCCGGCCACCTCCGAGGGGCACGGGGTGTCCCGGGTCAGGCCACCCGGCGCCGCGCGTACTCGGTGACGCCGAGCATCGGCGGGCGCTCCTCGGTGTCCACCGGGTACGTCCGCGGCACGAACCCGTCCGGTCCCCGCTCGAACTGCGTCAGCTCCGGCCGTACGAGGTGCCCGCGCGACAGTCGCAGCTGCGCGGTCCGGTAGATCGCCGCGGCCATCCGGCCCAGTGCCTGCCCGTCCTGATGGCGGTGGAGCCGTACGCCGACATCCACCTGGGCCAGCGCGTCCAGCCCGACCGTGTGCAGCGCGTCCACCAGCAGGCCCAGCTCGACGCCGTACCCGACGGGGAACGGCAGCCGCTCCAGCAGGGAGCGGCGTACGGCGTACTCGCCGCCCAGCGGCTGCACGAACCCCGCCAGCCGCGGCCAGTGCAGGTTGAGCAGCGGGCGGGCCACCAGCTCCGTGACCCGGCCGCCCTGGCCGGGGGTCTTGCCGGAGGCGAGCCCGTCGAATTCCGTGTCGAGGGGGCGGTCGTACATGGCCTTGACGAACTGCACGTCCGGCTCGGTCAGCAGCGGGCCCACGATTCCGGAGACGAAGGCGGCCGAGAAGTCCCGCAGGTCGGCGTCGACGAAGCAGACGATGTCGCCGGTGGTGACCAGCAGCGAACGCCACAGCACCTCGCCCTTGCCGGGCAGGGCCGGGATGCGCGGAAGGATCTCGTCGCGGTGCACCACCCGGGCGCCGGCCGCGGCGGCCCGCTCCGCGGTCCGGTCGGCGGAACCCGAGTCGATGACGATCAGCTCGTCGACCAGGGGGACCGGAAGTCCCTCCATCAGCTCACGCCGTATCACCTCGACTATGGCGCCGACCGTCGCTTCCTCGTCGAGCGCCGGCAGCACCACGCTGACCGTGGTGCCCGCCGCCCGTTTCCGGTCGAGCAGCTGGGCGAGCGGTCGGTCGGCGGCGGACCAGGAGCGGTCGGCCAGCCAGCGCTCCACCTCTTCCAGCACTCTCAGCACTCCCTGGTTTGGGTCGATATGTGATCCATCTCGCGGTTCGGACGGCTGTCTCAACCGCCCGGGCCTTCGGTTACAGTCTTGAACAACGCGAAGGACCACCGCATGCCGGGGGTCCTCGCGCACAAATGCCCGGGTGCGCCATAGAGCGCGTCGCCCGGTGCCATACCGCTCATCCAGAGGGGCAGAGGGACACGGCCCGTTGAAGCCCCGGCAACCCTCCAGTCGGTTCTCGCGATCACGCACATCAGTGCCAGCAGCGAGGTCCCCGGCTAGGGAAGGTGCCAATTCCGTCTCATGGCGAAGTGCGCCATGGGGAAGATGAGGAGAAAGGGCCTCGCCATCATGGCTGCACAGACTGATTCCACCTCTGTTGACCTCGGACCCGCCACCGGCCTTTCCTGCCGGGAGTGCGCCACCCGCTTCGAGCTCGGCCCCATTTTCGCCTGCTCCGAGTGTTTCGGGCCGCTGGAAGTCGCCTACGACCTGCCGACCGGCGACCCGGAAGCCCTGCGCGCCGCGATCGAGGCCGGCCCCGACAACATCTGGCGTTACGCACCGCTGCTGCCCGTCCCCGCGGACGTGGCCTCCAAGCCGAGCCTGAACCCCGGCTTCACCAAGCTCGTGGACGCGGCCAATCTGGCCAAGGAGCTCGGCTTCACCGGCAAGCTCTACGTCAAGGACGACTCCGGCAACCCGACGCACTCCTTCAAGGACCGCGTCGTGGCCATCGCGGTCGAGGCCGCCCGCGCCTTCGGCTTCACCACCCTGTCCTGCTCCTCCACCGGCAACCTGGCCGGCGCCGTCGGCGCCGCGGCCGCCCGGGCCGGTTTCCGCTCCTGCGTGTTCATCCCGCACGACCTGGAGCAGGGCAAGGTCGTCATGGCCGGTGTGTACGGCGGCGACCTCGTGGGCATCGAGGGCAATTACGACGACGTCAACCGCTTCTGCTCCGAGCTCATCGGGGACCCGCTGGGCGAGGGCTGGGGCTTCGTCAACGTCAACCTGCGCCCGTACTACGGCGAGGGCTCCAAGACCCTCGCGTACGAGATCTGCGAGCAGCTCGGCTGGCAGCTGCCCGACCAGATCGTGATCCCCATCGCGTCTGGCTCGCAGCTGACGAAGATCGACAAGGGTCTGCAGGAGCTCGTCAAGCTCGGCCTCGTCGAGGACAAGCCGTACAAGATCTTCGGCGCCCAGGCCGAGGGCTGCTCCCCGGTGTCGACCGCCTTCAAGGCCGGTCACGACGTGGTCCGCCCGCAGAAGCCGAACACCATCGCCAAGTCGCTGGCGATCGGCAACCCGGCGGACGGCCCGTACGTCCTGGACATCGCCCGCCGCACCGGCGGCTACGTCGAGGACGTCAACGACGAGCAGGTCGTCGAGGCCATCAAGATCCTCGCGCAGACCGAGGGCATCTTCGCCGAGACCGCGGGCGGCGTGACCGTCGGCGTGACGAAGAAGCTCGTCGAGAACGGGCAGCTCGACCCGGCGCTGACCACCGTGATCCTGAACACGGGTGACGGCCTCAAGACCCTGGAGGCGGTGGCCGCGGACAGCGGCCAGAGCGCCACCATCCGCCCGAGCCTGGACGCGTTCCGCGCCGCCGGGCTGGCCTGACCCTCCTCCTGTACACCGGAAAGGCAGTAGCGCCATGAGCGTCAACGTCCGCATCCCCACCATCCTGCGCACCTACACCGGCGGCAAGGCCGAGGTCCCGGCCGAGGGCGCGACCCTCGCCGAGGTCATCCAGTCCCTGGAGCAGAGCCACCCGGGCATCGCCGCGCGCGTCCTGGACGACCAGGGGAAGCTGCGCCGCTTCGTCAACGTGTACGTCAACGACGACGACGTGCGCTTCGAGGGTGGACTGCAGACGGCGACCCCGGACGGCGCGGGCGTCTCGATCATCCCCGCCGTCGCCGGCGGCTGATCCGGTCAGCTGGCACGCGAAAACCGTAATTGCCCCCTCCGCTATAAACGGAGGGGGCAATTCTGCTTGATTGGGCGCGGTAGAGTTGGGGAAGTCCCCTCCGCTGTTCTTGCCCGCCGCATATGAGCGGGCCGCGTCAGGGTCGACATCGGGTCAATGTGCAAGTGCGGTATGAGGCTTTGGCGAGATATGCCGGGCCCGAGTTGCCCTGGAATATGGCAAATTTTCACTCTATTTCAATGTTTCCCCGTGTCCAGAATTCTCGTCGGATTGACCTGTTGCAGACAGCACCGACGCGGATACATTCAGCCTCGGTCGACGCGTTCCGGCGCAAGTTCTGACCCGGGAGCGCGAAGTGCGTTCCTGCGCAAGGGCCAGTAATAGGGGAGTTAGGCATGGCTCAGGGCACCGTCAAGTGGTTCAACGCGGAGAAGGGCTACGGCTTCATCGCGGTCGACGGTGGTGCGGATGTGTTCGTCCACTACAGCGCCATCCAGATGGACGGGTACCGCACCCTTGAAGAGGGTCAGCGGGTCGAGTTCGAGATCTCGCAGGGCCAGAAGGGTCCGCAGGCGGACATGGTCAAGCTCGCACTCGGCTAGCCCGGCGCGCTCGACCGCCGACGCGTACACACGTACACGTACCCACGTCGTACACACGAGGGGCCCACATCCTGGACACGGGATGCGGGCCCCTCGCGCGTCGTGCCCGGTCGGCCCGTGTCCCGCCTGCTTCTTCGCCGCGCGTTGCCCGAAGCCGCTTGCACTCGCGGGGGTCGAGTGCTAATCATTGGCGTTAGCACTCTCCAGGTGAGAGTGCTACTAAAACGAGGACCGGGTCGGTGAGGCCCGCAGGGTCCGGCGGGAAGGAACCGCCGGGCACGCAGGCCGTCCGTCGCGGGCGCGGGCGCGGTCCGGAGCAATCCACCCCTGTCCGGGAGGACCACTTCAGATGGCCAAGATCATTGCGTTCAACGAGGAGGCCCGGCGCGGTCTCGAGCGTGGGATGAACCAGCTCGCCGACGCCGTCAAGGTCACCCTTGGCCCCAAGGGTCGCAACGTCGTCCTTGAGAAGAAGTGGGGCGCCCCCACGATCACCAACGACGGCGTCTCCATCGCCAAGGAGATCGAGCTCGAGGACCCGTACGAGAAGATCGGCGCCGAGCTGGTCAAGGAAGTCGCCAAGAAGACGGACGACGTCGCCGGCGACGGTACGACCACCGCCACCGTGCTGGCCCAGGCACTCGTTCGCGAGGGCCTGCGCAACGTGGCCGCCGGCGCCAACCCGATGGCCCTCAAGCGTGGTATCGAGAAGGCCGTCGAGGCCGTCTCCGCCGCCCTGCTTGCCCAGGCGAAGGATGTCGAGACCAAGGAGCAGATCGCTTCCACGGCCTCCATCTCCGCTGCCGACACCCAGATCGGCGAGCTCATCGCCGAGGCCATGGACAAGGTCGGCAAGGAAGGCGTCATCACCGTCGAGGAGTCCCAGACCTTCGGTCTGGAGCTGGAACTCACCGAGGGTATGCGCTTCGACAAGGGCTACATCTCGGCGTACTTCGCCACCGACATGGAGCGCATGGAGTCGTCGCTCGACGACCCGTACATCCTGATCGTCAACTCCAAGATCGGCTCGGTCAAGGACCTGCTGCCGCTTCTGGAGAAGGTCATGCAGTCCGGCAAGCCGCTGCTGATCATCGCCGAGGACGTCGAGGGCGAGGCCCTCTCGACCCTGGTCGTCAACAAGATCCGCGGCACCTTCAAGTCCGTCGCCGTCAAGGCTCCGGGCTTCGGTGACCGCCGCAAGGCCATGCTCGGCGACATCGCCATCCTCACCGGTGGCACCGTCATCTCCGAGGAGGTCGGCCTCAAGCTGGAGAACGCCGGTCTCGACCTGCTGGGCCGCGCCCGCAAGGTCGTCATCACCAAGGACGAGACCACCATCGTCGACGGTGCCGGTGACAGCGACCAGGTCGCCGGTCGGGTGAACCAGATCCGTGCCGAGATCGAGAACTCCGACTCGGACTACGACCGCGAGAAGCTCCAGGAGCGCCTCGCGAAGCTGGCCGGCGGCGTGGCCGTCATCAAGGCCGGCGCCGCGACCGAGGTGGAGCTCAAGGAGCGCAAGCACCGCATCGAGGACGCCGTTCGCAACGCGAAGGCGGCCGTCGAAGAGGGCATCGTCGCCGGTGGTGGCGTGGCCCTGCTCCAGGCCTCCTCGGTCTTCGAGAAGCTCGACCTGTCGGGTGACGAGGCGACCGGCGCCAACGCCGTGAAGCTCGCCCTGGAGGCTCCGCTCAAGCAGATCGCCGTCAACGGTGGCCTCGAAGGCGGCGTCGTCGTGGAGAAGGTCCGCAACCTGACCGTCGGCTGGGGCCTGAACGCCGCGACCGGCGAGTACGTCGACATGATCGCCGAGGGCATCATCGACCCGGCGAAGGTCACGCGCTCCGCGCTGCAGAACGCCGCGTCGATCGCCGCGCTGTTCCTCACGACCGAGGCCGTCATCGCCGACAAGCCCGAGAAGGCCGGCGCCGGCGCGCCGGGCGGGATGCCGGGCGGTGACATGGACTTCTGATCGGCCCCTGGCTCCGGCCTCTGGTTGATCGGCTGTTCTCGAACGAGGGCGGCACCCCCGCGGGGGTGCCGCCCTCGGGCGTTTTCGCCGGACCGGTCGAGCGGTCCTCAGAGCTGCTTGAGGAAGTACACGTCCTCGTGGCCGCCCGGGAAGCCGGGCACGCGGGCCGTCTCCTCGTAGCCGTGGCGGGCGTAGAAGGCCGGCGCCTGGAAGGTGAAGGAGGAGACCATGATCGTGCGGCAGCCCCGGCGGCGGCCCTCGTCCTCGGCCGCGGCCAGCAGCTTCGCTCCCCAGCCCCCGCCGCGGCTGTCCTCGCGCACCCAGGTCAGCTCGATGCCCGCCCGGTCGCCCCAGCTCCAGCCGCTCAGGCCGGCCACGAGCGAGCCGTCGGCCTCCGTGATCCGTACGGTGAACTCAGATTGGTCGTGCCCGGCCGTCGCCGCCTTGTTGAAGGCGTCCAGCTCCTTGCCCAGCCGGGTGTCGAGCTCGGAATCCTGCCCGCCTGTGGTGATCTCCACCCCGTTCTCGTCCATCGGGCCATTGTGGGGTTGACTGATGCGTATGACCCAACCGTTTATCAAGATCTGCGGGTTGCGGACCGCGCGCGACGTGGAGGTGGCCGTCGAGTCCGGCGCCGACGCCGTCGGGTTCGTCTTCGCCCCCGGCAGCCCGCGTACCGTCGACGCCGCCACCGCGCGCGCACTCGCCGCGCTGGTGCCGGACGGGGTCCTCACCGTCGGGGTGTTCCGGGGGCAGGCCGTCGGGGAGGTGCGCCGCCTGGCCGATGAGAGCGGCGTGCGCGCCGTACAGCTCCACGGGGACGAGGGGGCCGAGTACTACGAGGAGCTGCGCGGGCCTGGCCGGACGCTGATCCGCGCCACGGCCGAGCACGTCGAACGCTGCGGCGAGCTGGGCGAGGACCTGCTGCTGCTCGACGCCCCCGACCCGGGGTCGGGCAAGCCGTGGAACTGGGGCTCCGAGGAGTTCACGGCGCCGAAGGGCCGGTGGCTGCTGGCGGGCGGGCTGACCCCCGCCAACGTCCGGGAAGCCACCCGGACCACCGGGGCCTGGGGTGTGGACGTCTCCAGCGGGGTCGAGCGGGAGCGCGGAGTGAAGTCACCGGAGCTCATCCGCGCCTTCATCGAGGCGGCGCGCGCCCTCGATAGCTGAGTGCATCCATACCATCACGCACCGCGAGAATTGCGGTATGTTTGCGTCCGGTTAAGGGCAGAAACCCGCCATGGACCCCGAAAAACTGGGCTGGCTGCGGCGCCTGACGCCCCGCCTCGCCCCCAGGGGCGGTGACACGGCGCTCTTCGCGCCGCGCAGCGCCCCCGTCTTCACCGCCGACTTCGCCTCCCTCACCCAGTGGGTCGCCGGCCGCTCGTGGGCCTATCCCGACGGCGGCCCGGTCAACCCGGGCGACAACAAGCTCGACCACCTCGTCTCCGATCCCGCCTACAGCCGAAGCGGCGTCTTCCGCGCGACGCGGCGCTCCGACGGCAACTGGAACGCCGGGCTGCTCACCACCGAGGGCAGCGACGAGGGCTTCATGGCGCGCACCGGTGACGTGCTGGAGGCACGCGTCAAACTGCCGGTGGAGATCGGGGCGTGGCCCGCGATCTGGACCTGGCGGGACGGTGGCCAGGAAATCGACGTCTTCGAGTACCACCCGGACAACCCGGATCTGCTGGAGCTGACCAACCACGTCCGGAGGGGGCACCACGAGCACCGCGACCCGTCGGTGCGGCCCGGAGCCTGGGTCGACCTGAAGGTCGAGTTCGGGAAGAACTCGGTCGTGTGGTGGGTCAACGGCGCCAGGGTGTACAGCGACGGCAGGGGTGTGGGCCGCGCCTGGCACGCGTACCTCATCGTCAACCTGTCGGTGTCGGCCGGGCGGTACCATCCGGCGCCGGAGCCGGGGGTCACGGAGATGTCGTACGAGGTGTCGCGGCTCCAGGTGTACCGGCGCGGCCAGTCCGGCAGGGTGCCGAGGCCCGCGGGGCCGCCGGCGGTGGAGGGGCCCTGACGGCGGAGCGGCCGGGCCGGCTGGGCTTCGAGTGGACCCGGTCAGGGGCTGGTGACGAAGGCGGCCCGGTCGAGTCCGTCGGCAGGTCATGTGCGGCCGGTCCGGGGCCGCGCCGGAGGGACGAGGATCGAGGATGCCGGTACGGCGGACGAGGCGTTCGGTCCCATGCGTGGAGCCCGAGCCCCGGTGGGCGCGGCCCTGGTCAGACCTTCACGGCGGTGAGGCGCTTACCGCAGAGTGCGGTCAGGTCCGCCGGGTCGGAGGTGAGGACGGTGACGGGGCCGGGCGCCGCGAGCGCCGTCGCGGCGAGCATCGCGTCGATGGCGTACTTGTGCCCGTGCAGGCCCGCCTCGCGGAGGAGAGCCGAGGCGCGCCGGGCCACCTCTTCGGTGACGGGCTCGATGACGATGCGGGACAGCGCCCAGGCGAGCGCCGCCTGATTGATGCGGGGGTGCATCACCTCGACCAGCGTTGCCGTGCTCGTGATCACGCGGAAGTCCCGGGCGCCGGCGGCCGCCAGCCATCCGACGACCTCCCGGTCTCGCAGGACGTACTTGGCGAGTCCCTCGCTGTCGAGGACGAGCGTGCCCGCAGGGGTGACAGAGGGTGAAGTCATGCGGCCTGTGACTCGCTCTCGCTGGTGTTCGGTTGTTCCTGGCGCGTGCCCAGGAGGATGTCGGCCTTGGCTTGGATCTCTTCTTGGGTGATCGGGCCGATCTCGGCCTCGGCTGCGGCGATGAGCTCGTTCAGGTTGTCCCGCTCGATCTGGCGGGCCACGGCGGCCGTGACGTAGGCGGACAGGCCGGAGGGGCCGCTGCGGGCGCGGGCGGCTTCGGCGACGTCGCGGGGCATCGAGATGGAGTACTTCTGGGTGGGCTCGCTCATGCCACCTATGCTACTTACGATGCCACCGCCGTCAGCCGTACGCGGAGATGGGGGCAAATGAGTACATGGGCATACCCTCGTGGCATATGACTCTCCGCAGCGAATCAAATGCGGGAGGTTAATGCGATGGAGTGACCCACGCCAGGAGGTGCTGACGTCAGTCGGTACGCAGGCGGGCGTGGAGGTGTTCGTCGTGCCAGCCGTCCGCGTGGAGGAGGGCGCCGCGCAGGGTGCCCTCCAGCGGGAAGCCGGCCTTCGTCGCGATGGCGCAGGAGGCCGGGTTGGCGACGGATTGCGTGATGCGCAGGCGGTGCAGGCCCAGGTCGTCGAAGGCCCAGCGGCTGATGCGGTCCGTGGCCTTCGCCATGACGCCGCTGCCACGTCCCGCGGGCAGGAGCCAGTACAGGAACTCGCCGCTGCCGCCGCGCAGATCGAGGTCGGCCAGTCCGATCAGGCCCACGGCCGGGCCGGAGGCCGCCGGGGCGATGGCCCAGATCGCGGCCTCCTCCGCCTGCCAGCGGGCGTGCCAGCGCGAGATCCGGTCCTCGGCCTCGGCCAGGGTGAGGCGGTCCGGGCGGTTCCAGTGCCGGATCTGCGGGTCGAGGCAGGACTCCACCAGCACGGGTGCGTCGTACGGTTCCCAGGGGCGCAGACGCACGTGGCCCAGGGGAAACACCGGCTGGGGGAGGGCGCGCATCCGGCCGGCCGGGACGACGGGAGGTATGGCGTCGATCATGGCCCCATCATGCGGGGCCCGCTGCGCGGAACCGAAGGCGGAGGCAACTCCGCGGGCGGGCTGAGCGGGTGCGGGGCCGCCGCGCGGGGCCGGACGGGGTGGGGTTGGGACTCAGGGGGACAGGGCCGGTTCCTTTGTCGTGCCCGGGCCGGAGGAGGCGGCGGCCGGGGCCGGGTCGGTGTTCAGGTCGGTCAGCATCCGGTGCGTGAAGCCGAAGAAGTAGGTGGCGGCGAAGCCCACCAGGTAGCCCACCGCCAGGCCGCCCGCGTAGATCGCGAGGGTGAGGCCCATGCCCGACGTGCCGTCCAGCAGCGGGAAGAGGGCCCAGCCGGAGGGGCCGATGGCGGTGGAGCCGAAGGCGACGCCGAGCTGGTGGCAGAGGCCGACGAAGGCGCCGCCGGCCGCGCCGCCGATGCACGCGGTGACGAAGGGGCGGCCCAAGGGGAGGGAGACGCCGTAGATCAGCGGTTCCCCTACGCCGAGGAATCCGGCCGGGAGGGCGGACTTGATGGTGGCGCGGAGCGAGCCGTTGCGGGGGAGGCGGTAGTAGACGGCGATGGCGGCGCCGACCTGGCCCGCGCCCGCCATGGCGAGGATGGGCAGCAGCACGGTGTAGCCGGACTGGCCGATCAGGGTGGTGTGGAGGGGGATCAGGGCCTGGTGCAGGCCCAGCATCACCAGCGGGAGGAAGAGGCCGCCCAGAACCAGGCCGGCGAAGGCGCCGCCGGTGGCGAGGAGCCAGTTGGCGAAGGCGCCGATGGCGGTGGAGACCTCGCCGGCGAGGAACATCAGGCCGAAGAGCGTGGCCAGGCCGGAGACGAGAACGGTCAGGGTCGGGGTGACCAGTACGTCCAAGGTCTCCGGTACCCAGCGGCGGCACCACTTCTCCACGTGGACGGCGAGCAGGGCGGCCGCCAGGGCGCCCAGTACGCCGCCCTGGCCCGGGGAGAGCTGCTGGCCGAAGGCGTCGATCTTGGCGACGCCCGGGAAGACGATGATCGCGGCGACCGCGCCGCCGAGGATGGCCGTGCCCCCGAACTCCTTGGCCGTGTTGTAGCCGACGAAGACGGCGATCAGTGACATGAAGCCGGAGGCCATCGCGGTGAGCGCGGGCACGACCCCCGGCAGCCAGCCCGTGTTGGTGAGGACGCCGCCCAGGCCCGCGATGATGCCGCAGCCGATCAGCGCCGGGATCAGCGGCACGAAGATGTTCGCGATGCGGCGCAGGAACATTTTGAAGGGCGTGGAGTTCTTCGCCTTCTGAGCCTCCTTCATCGCCGCGCCCTGCGCCTTGAGTTCCTCCGCCGTGACGGGCCGGTCGGCCGCCGCCGAGCGGCCCTCCTGAACGAGCGCCTCGAACTCCGGGGTCACCCGGGCCACGGTGCCCGGCCCCAGCACGATCTGGTAGGTGTCGTCCTCGACCACGCCCATGACGCCGGGGACGGCCCGCAGCGCCTCCTCCCGGACCAGGCCGCGGTCCCGCAGCCCGATGCGCAGGCGCGTCATGCAGTGCGCGATCGAGGTGATGTTGTCCGGGCCGCCGACCAGGGGGAGGATCGCGGCGGCCGTGGCGCGGTTCTTGTCCGTGGGCATGGTGGTTGTCGCCTTGCTGTCGGGGCCGGGTGGTCAGACGGTGCGGGGCTGGGCGTCCGCGAGGGCGAGGGTGAGGGCCGCGCGGAGGTGGCCCTGCGAGGCGGCGAGCAGTTCGGCCGCCTTCGGGCCGTCGACGCCGCCGAGGATGACCAGGACGGCGTGCTTGACCTCGCCGCCGGTGGCGGTCAGGGCGGCCTCGATCTCCTCGTCGGGTGCGCCGGTGGCCAGCGCCACGATGCGGCGGGCGCGGGCGCGCAGCTTCTCGTTGGAGGAGCGCATGTCGACCATCAGGTTTCCGTACGTCTTCCCGAGCCGGATCATCGTGATCGTCGAGATGAGGTTGAGGACCAGCTTCTGCGCGGTGCCGGCCTTCAGCCGGGTGGAACCGGTGAGCAGCTCGGGCCCGACGACGACCTCGATGCCGTGTTCGGCGGCGGCGGCGAGTGCGGAGCCGGCGTTGCAGGAGAGCCCGACGGTGAGCGCGCCGCGCGTACGGGCGAACTCGACGGCGCCGATCGCGTACGGGGTGCGGCCGGAGGCGGAGATGCCGACGACCGTGTCGTCGGCGGTCAGCGCGAGCGCGGTGAGGTCCTGGGCGGCCAGCTCCTTGGAGTCCTCGGCGCCTTCGACGGCCTTGACCATGGCGGAGGGGCCGCCCGCGATCAGGCCGACGACCTCGGACGGGTCGGTGTTGAAGGTGGGCGGGCACTCGCTGGCGTCGAGGACCCCCATCCGGCCGGCCGTGCCGGCGCCCGCGTAGACCAGCCGTCCGCCGCGGGCCATCCGCGGCGCGATCGCGTCGATCGCGGCGGCGATCCGCGGCAGCTGGCCGGCGACGGAGGCCGGGACGGTGGCGTCCTCGGCGTTCATGGTGCGGGCGATGTCGAGGGTGGGCAGCTGGTCGATCTCGGCCAGTTCGGGACGGAAGGCCTCGGTGGTCAGCGTCTCCAGCTGGGCGCGCAGGTCGGCGTACGCGGTCATGGGTGGCGTGCTCCTAGCGGGTGGTGCCGGTGGTGCCGGTGGTGCTGCGCTTGCTGCCGGTCGGTACGGGGATGTGGTGGCGGGGGGCGAGGGCCTCGTAGGAGGCGGCGAGGGCGGGCGCGGCCGTCTCGTACGTCTGCTGCGCCACGCCGACGAACAGGCAGTCGACGACGAGGAGCTGGCTGGTCCGGCTGGACATGGCGGCGGGGCGCAGCTGGGTCTCGCGGGGGGCGGAGGTGGCCAGGACCAGGTCGGCGTAGTGGGCGACCGGGCTGTTGGCGCGGCCGGTGAGGGCGACGGTGGTGGCGCCGCGTTCGAAGGCGGTACGGAGGGGTTCGATCACGTCGCCCGTGGAGCCCGAGTGGGTGATCGCGACGGCCACGTCGCCGGGGCGCAGCTGGACGGCGTTGGTGACGGCCAGGTGGGGATCGCTGTGGGCGTGGGCGACGAGACCGATGCGGAGCAGCTTCTGGGCGAGGTCCTGGCCGACGAGGCCGGACGCGCCGACGCCGTAGATGTCGATCCGGCGGGCCGTCGCGAGGGCGGTGACGGCGGCGGCCAACTGGGTCAGGTCGAGTCCGGCGGCGGTGTCGGCGAGGGTCTGCGCCTCCTCGTGGGCCAGTTTGGCGACGACCTCCGCGATCGGGTCGTCGACGGCTATGTCGACGGTGACGGCGGGGGCGGCGCCGGATTCCTGTTGGGCGGCGAGGGCGGCGAGCGCGAGGCGCAGGTCGCGGTAGCCCGGGTAGCCGAGGAGGCGGGCGGTGCGCACGACGGTGGCTTCGCTGGTGCCGGTGTGTGCGGCGAGGGCGGAGACGGTGAGCTGGGCGCAGCCGGCCGGGTCGGAGGCGACGGCTTCGGCGACGGCCTGCATGGAGCGGGTCATGGAGGGGCCGAGGCTGCGGATCCGGGCGCGGAGCGCATGCGCCGGCGGGGAGGCCGGGGAGGTCTGCGCGAGCGGGGTGTCAGGGGCGGCCTGGACGGGCGGGGTGTCAGGGGAGGTCTGCGTGGCCGCGGTCGCCTGGGTGGCCGGAGTCGCCCGCGTGGCCGGGAGGCCCGGAGCGGCCGGCTGGGGCGGGAGGGCTGTGGGGGACGTGGGGGCGGGGGACTGAGCGCCCGAGCCGCTGGAAGTTTCCTTCGCGTTCATGCTCACGCGTGAAACCTATTTTCAGCCCGTGGGGGCGTCAAGGCGCCATAGGGGGAAGAAACGACCGTCGCCACTCGGCCCGAGCTGGTTCACAATGGCCGCATGGACCACGCGATCCCCCTCGAGCAGGCGCTGCACGTCGCCCGCGCCCTCGTTCTCGCCGACCTCGCCGCCGGCCAGGTCGCCGATGCCGATGTCGTCTCCCTCGTCGAGGACTCGGTCACGCACCGCCGGTGGTGGGTGGAGCAGTGGCCGGAGGGAGTGGACAACCTGGCCGGACTGGTCGCCCAGGACGTACAGGACGCGCTGCTGGAGAAGTACGGGCGCTGGCCGCTGTGCCCGGTCTGTACCCACGGCGAACCGCACGCGCTGGAGGTGGAGCCGGAACTGGGGCCGGACCCGCACTGGGTGTGTTCGGAGGCGGGAGTGAAGGTGGCCTCGGTCGGCGGCCTGGGCCCCGTCTTCCGTGTGGGCCGGTGAGCCGCCGGTGACGGTGTACATCGACCCGCCCACCTGGCCGGGTCATGGCCGCATGTGGTCGCACCTGGTCAGCGACGTCTCGTACGAGGAGCTGCACGCCTTCGCTGCGGCCATCGGCTGCCCGCCCAGGGCCTTCGAGCGGGACCACTACGACGTGCCCTCGTACCGGTACGCGGCCGCGGTCGCCGCGGGCGCGGTGGAGATCGGCAGCAAGGAACTCGTCCGCCGCCTGAGCGGGGCCGGCCTGCGCCGTCCGAAGGGGCGCCCGGCGTAGCCGAGGCCGCCGAGGCTGTTCCGGGCCTGGCCCCGCGTCCTTCCGGGTTACGCGCGGGCGGCCCGGTCCGCGGGCGCCGCGTCCAGGGCCGCCGTCGCCCGGGTGGCCGAGCCGGAGGTGACCACGCGGGTCGCGCGCGGCGGCGTACGGCGGTCCAGGCGGAAGGCGACGACGGCGAGGGCGATCGCGGTGACGGTCATGGCGGCGCCCGCCCAGGCGGTGGCGGAGAAGCCGAGGCCGGCGTCGATGACGGCGCCGCCGAGCCAGGGGCCGCCCGTGTTGCCGAGGTTGAACGCGGCCGTGGTGGTGGCTCCGGCCAGGGTGGGGGCGGCGCCCGCGACGTTGAACATGCGGGCGTTGAGCGCGGGGGCGGTGAAGAAGGCCGAGAAGCCGATGAGGAAGGAGAGGGCGATCGCCGCGATCTGGACCGGGGCCAGCAGGGCGAGCGCGGCCAGGAAGACGGTCGAGGCGGTGATGCCCCAGATCATCACGCCGAACAGGTGCGCGTCGGCGACCCGGCCGCCGAGGGTGGTGCCGGCCAGCGCGCCGATGCCGAAGAGGCCGAGGATCCAGGGGACCCAGTGCGAGTCCAGCCCCGCCACGTCCGTGAGCAGCGGCGACAGATAGCTGAAGGCGCAGAAGACGCCGCCCGCGGCCAGCGCCGTGATGACGATGGACAACCACACCTGGCGGTCGCGGTAGATGCGCAGCTCGCGGCCGAGGCTGGGCTTCTCGGCGGGCAGCGGGATCTTCCGGATCAGCGCCAGGATGCCGATGAGGGCGATGGCGGAGGCGGCGCCGACCGACCAGAACGCCGAGCGCCAGCCCAGGTGCTCGCCGAGGAAGGCGCCGGCGGGGACGCCGAGGACGTTGGCGATGGACAGGCCGCCGATCATGACGGCCATGGCGCGGGCCCGCTGGTTCTGCTCGACCATGGCGATGGCGACGGCCGCGCCGACGGCCCAGAAGCCCGCGCAGGCGAGGGCGGAGATGACGCGGGAAGCGAAGAGGAGCTCGTACGAGGGAGCCAGCGCGCCCGCGACCTGTCCGAGGCCGAAGAGGGAGATCAGGGAGATGAGGGTGGTGCGGCGCGGCAGGCGCAGGGTGGCCACGGCCAGCAGCGGTGCGCCGACGACCATGCCGATCGCGAAGGCGGAGATCAGCAGGCCCGCCTGCGGGATGGTGACGCCCATGTCGTCGGCGATGGGTGGCAGCAGCCCGGAGAGCATGAATTCGCTGGTGCCGAGGGCGAAGACGGACAGGCCGAGGATGTACACGGCGACGGGCATGCGGGGGCGTGCGGCGGCTGCGGGCATGCCACTGATCAACCGTGGCGGAGGGGATCGCATTCCCGGCACCGTCCTGCGCCGTATGTCAGCCGGATGACATCGGGGGCCGTGACATCGGGTGCGTCCCCGGCCGCCCGTGCGGCATCAGGGTCGTGACGTGAGGGCGGCGAGCTCCGCGGCGAGGTTCGCGCGGGCCGGGGCCTCCCACCGCTCGCTGCCGTAGGGCGTACGGAAGAGCCGCGGCAGGCCGAGCAACTGGCGGAGTACGGCGGCGCGGCCGGTGCGGAAGGCGTCGTCCGGGACGAAGGCGTACTCGGCGCGGACGGCGGCGACGTACGCGTCGTACGCGTCCGGGGCGCCCGCCAGTACGGCGAGGTCCGCGTCGCAGAGCACCTCGCCGTTGGTGTCGCCGGGTGCGGGGTCGTGGGTGACGGTGAGGCGGACCAGCCGGGCGACCTCGGCGGTGCGGGCGGCGTCGACGCCGAGCTCGGCGAGGGCGCGCTCGGCCAGGGCGGCGCTGCGCTCCTCGTTCTCGGAGCGGTCGGGGCGGTAGACGGCGTCGTGGAACCAGGCGGCGAGCTGTACGGCGGCGGGATCCGCGGCGTGCGGCGCCAGTACGTCGATCCGTGCGAGTACGTCGGCCAGGTGCGCGGTGGTGTGGTACCGGCGCTGCGGCTCCGACCAGGCGGCGAGGAGCCGCTCGGCGTAGGGGGCGGGATCGCGGTCGGCGGGGGCCCCGGCGGCGGAGGCCGTCGCCAGCCACCGGGCGTGGAGGGCTGCGGTGCCGGCCGCGGCCCGGTCGCCGGTGCCGGCCTGGGTGTCGGTGTGCGGGGTGCCTGAGTCCATGCGCACATTGTGGGGGTGGCGTGATGGTGAGGGTGCTGGTGCTGGTGAAGCGCGGGGGCGGGCCCGTACTCTGGATATTGGACTAGACCTATTTTCCGTACTGGCCCGGACTCGCCCGCCGGCCGACCGCCCCCGGCGGGCTGCCCCGGCGCGGGTCACACGAGCAGCTTTCCGAAGGATGGGATCGAATGAGCAACCGTGCGCTCCTGGAGGTGATCGCCCTCGACGCGCAGGACGCGATCGCGGCCCAGGCCGGTGGGGCGGACCGACTCGAACTGGTCACCGAGATGGCCGCCGACGGGCTCACCCCGCCGCGCGAGACCTTCGCGGCGATCAGGGCGGCCGTCGACATCCCGCTGCGCGTGATGCTCCGCACGACGGACGGCTTCGCGGCGGGCGACGTCGCCGCGCTCGTCGCGGAGGCGCGGGCGCTGCGGGCCGAGGGGGCGCAGGAGTTCGTCCTCGGCTTCCTGAACCCCGACGGCAGCCCCGACCTGGCCGCCGTGGAGGCGATCCTGGCCGAGCTCGACGGCTGCCGCTGGACCTTCCACCGGGCGATCGACCGCGCGGCGGACCGGGACCAGCTGCGCAAGGCGCTCACGGAGCTGCCCGGGCTGGACACGTACCTGACGGCGGGCGCGGCGGCGGGGGTCGACGCCGGCCTGCCGGTGCTGCTGGCGGAGGCGGCGCGCGGCGGCGAGCCGGGCTACGGGCCGCGGATCCTCGTCGGCGGCGGGCTGGCCCTGTCGCACCTGCCGGTGCTGCGCGCGGGCGGCATCGACGCCTTCCACATCGGCGGCGCGGCGCGGCCCGACGGATGGGGCCGGCCGGTGTCGGCGGCGGCGGTGGCGCAGTGGCGGACGGCGCTGTCCTGAACCTCCGCTTTTCCGCCCGCCGGCCGGGTCCGCCGGTCCCGCTGTGGGGCCGGCGTCAGGACCGGGCCGGCTCCGGGCAGAGGCACGCGCACCGGCGGGGTCAGGTCAAGGCCGCCGGGAGGGGGGCCGCGTGGAGGAGGGTCAGGCCCGAGACGGCGCGGGTGAGGCACACGTACAGCCGCCGCAGGCCGGTCCGTTCGTCCGGTTCGCCGTCCACGATCGCCGCGGGCTCGTCCAGAACCACGTAGTCGTACTCCAGACCCTTCGCCAGCGACGCCGGCACCAGCGTCAGCCGCGAGCGCGCCGTGGTCTCCTCGCCCGGCGACAGATACGGAAGGTCCGCCGCCCGCAGGGCCTCCGCCAGGGCCGGAACACGGGCGTCCGCCGCGATCAGGCCGACCGATCCCTCCTGCTCCAGGGAGGCGCGGCAGGCCTCGATCACCGTCGCCGTCAGCTCCGACGGCTCCCCGGTCCGTGTGATCCGCAGGGAGCCCGGCGCCTCACGGACCGAGGAGACCGGGGCCAGGCCCGGTGAGATCGAGGGCAGCAGGCGGGAGGCATACGCGATCACCTCGCGCGGCACGCGGAAGCCCGCCGTCAGCTCCTCCAGCACCGCCTGCGGCTTGCCGAGGTGGGTCAGCGCCTCGTCCCAACTGCGCGTCGCCCACGGGGTCGTGCCCTGGGCGAGGTCGCCGAGTACCGTCGCCGAACCCGTCGTGCAGCGCCGGCCCACCGCCCGGTACTGCATCGGCGAGAGGTCCTGCGCCTCGTCGAGCACGACATGGCCCAGCGAAGACGTCCGCTCCACCAGATCCGCCGCCTCGTCGATCAGGACCAGGTCCGCCGCCGACCACTTCGCCGACTTCACGCTCCGGTACGGCTTCGGCCACAGGAGGAGCTTCTGCTCGTCGGCCGTGAGGACGCCCTGCGCGTGCGCAGCGAGGAACTCCGGGTCCGACAGCAGCCGCAGCACCAGCTTCGCCGGTTCCACCGGCGGCCAGATCTCCTTCACCGCCGCCTTCACCGCCGCGTTGCGCGCCACCGCGTCCTGGACGCGGTCGTCCGGCGCCTCGCCCGCCTGCTCCATCCGTACGAGCACCGCGTGCGAGATCCGCTGCGGGAGTGCGTCGCGGGCCGCGCCGTAGCGGATGTCGCGGCTGCGCAACTCCTCGACCATCTCGCACAGCTCGTACGCCGGCACGCGCCAGCGGCGCGATCCGCGGACCACCATCAGCACCTCGGTGGGCAGGGTGACGTGCGAGCGGACCGCGCGGTTCAGGACCTCCGCCATCCGGGCGTCGCCCTTGACGACGGCGGTCTCGGCCGCGTCGGAGCCGCGTACCTCCAGGCCGTCGCGGGCGACCAGGTCGTCGACGGTGGCCTGCTTGACCTCCAGCTCGCCGAGGGCGGGGAGGACCTGCTCGATGTAGTGCAGGAAGGAACGGTTCGGCCCGATGACCAGCGTGCCGGTGCGGGCCAGGCGGTCGCGGTGGGCGTACAGCAGGTACGCGACGCGGTGCAGGCCGACCGCCGTCTTCCCGGTGCCGGGGCCGCCCTGGACGCAGACGGAACCGGACAGGCCGGAGCGGACGATCTCGTCCTGCTCGGGCTGGATCGTCGCGACGATGTCCCGCATGGGGCCGACGCGCGGGCGCTCGATCTCCTGCTGGAGCAGCTTGCTGACGGTGGCGGCGGCCGTGGGCCCGGACGGGTCCGGGTCGGACAGGTGCTCGTCCTCGTACGCCGTGAGTTCGCCGCCGGTGTAGCCGAAGCGGCGGCGCAGGGAGACGTCCTGCGGGTCGGTCTTGGAGGCGCGGTAGAAGGGTTGGGAGACGGGCGCGCGCCAGTCGATGACCATCGGGTCGCCGTCGGCGTCGTGGACGTGGCGGCGGCCGATGTAGAACTGCTCGCCGCCCGCGCCCTCGGCGAGTTTCGCGCCGGGTGCGTGCAGGTAGTCGAGGCGGCCGAAGAAGAGGGGCGTGTGGGCGAGGTCGGCGAGCGCCTTGATGCGGTCGTCGATCTGGGCCTGCAGGACGATCGCGTTGACCCAATTCGCGGTGACGTCGCGGATGTCGAGGGCCTCGACGTCCGCGCGCATGGCGCGGAGCGCGGAGCGGGAGGCGGCGAGGTGCGCGCGCTCGCGGGCCAGGGGGCCGGCCGCGGTCGCGGGCACGGTCTCCGTCGCGGTCGCGGTCGCGGTGGCCGCGCGTGCGGGAACGGCGGTGGGCGGGGTGTCGGACTCGGGGGCGTGCGCGGGCACGGAACTGCCTCCAGCTGCGGATCGCGGAGCTGCGTGAGCGTCTGCGGTGATCGGTACGGAACAGATGCCCGCCGGTTTCTGTCCGGCGGGCGGCTCTCCCCGATGACGCGGCGGGAGGCGGGCAAGAGCGGAGATTCTAGCCATCGCGGCGGGGCGGCGCGAATGGTTTTGGGGTGCCGGAAGCGCTGGGGGCCGGGACCTCCGGACGGGTGTCGTACGGGGGAGTGTCAGACCTGAGGGAGGGCCACTAGGGGGCGGCATGGGTCGCGAGGAGGATGCGGGGGGCCCCGGGATTCCGTCCCCAGAGCGATGTGCGCGGCGGCGCGGAAACGCACCATGGATTCATGAGCACCGCAACCTTCACCCCGATCCAGGGCGGCCGCCCGAGCGGCGCCACCGCCACCTCCGACTTCCGCCCCCGCCACAGCCTCGGCAGCATCCTGCGCGCCGCGAAGGTCTTCGCCGCGGCCGCGGTGAGCGTCGTCGTCCTGGGCGAATACGGCGAGGACGCGGGCGTCATACGCTGCTGACCGCCGCCGGACCGCCGGGCCGCTGGGCCGTCGGAGCGCTGAGCCGCTGGAACGCCCGAACGCCGCATCGCCGGAACGCTGGGCCGCCGGAACGCCGCATCGCCGGACTGCTGGAGCACCGGAACGCTGGGCCATCGGAATGCGGGAACGCCGCATCGCCGGACTGCTGGGTCGCGCCACGGGTCGGCGGGTCGGGTGGGGGTGGGGGCCGTTCAGGCGGTGTGGGGGCGTAGGGCGTGGCTTGATTCGGTGGGGCCGGGGGGATGATCCACTAGGGTCACGCGCGTGACCCGGAGCCCCGACCCCAGCCGCCGCTCGCCGTCGCCCCTCGCCGGCGTGCTGGTCACGGGCTCGCTGCTCGCGCTCGGCGTCCTCTGCGTCGCCTTGCGCATCCCGGTGGCCGATGCCCTCGTCCACGGTCTGGCCGCCGCCGAGTGGCGCCCGTCCGCCGCGTATCCGCCGTTCGCGGCGATCCTCTTCACGCCGGCCGCCTGGCTGCCGACCGGCGCGCTGAAAGCCGTCCTCGTCCTCGGCGATGCCGGGCTGTTCGCCCTGCTGGTCCTGCTGTCCTGCCGTCTCGCCGGGCTGCGGGCGCGGCCCCGGCCCGTCCTGGCCGCCACCATCGCCGGGCTGTGGCTGGAGCCCCTGTTCCAGGCGCCGTTGCCCGGCCAGATCAACCTGGCCCTGGCGTGCCTGGTCCTGTGGGACCTCGGCCGGCCCGGCGCGGCGCTCGGCAAGGGCTTTGCGCTGGGCACCGCCGCCGGGATCTCCCCGGTCGCGGTGGCCTTCATCCCGTACCTGCTGCTGACCGGCCGCGCCCGGGCCGGGCTGACGGCGCTGGCCGCCTTCACCGGTACGGCGCTGCTGGGCCTGCTGGTCCTCCCGCAGGCCTCGGCCGTCTACTGGGCCCGGCACCTGCCCGCCACCGCCCGGGCGCTGCTGGAGAGCTGGCCGCACCTGTGGGTCTGGTGCGTCCCGCTGCTCACGGCCCTGCTCGCCGCGGTGCGCCCACCGGCCGGCCCCGCCGGTCCCGTAAGCCCGCGCGATCACGCCGCTTTGGCCCCGCGGCATCCCCTCCCGCCGGAGGGCACCCGCGTCCTCGGGGACCTGGCGGTCAGTCGTTCGTCAGGAGCTCGTCGGCGTCCATGATCCGGTAGGCGTAGCCCTGCTCCGCGAGGAAGCGCTGACGGTGTGCCGCGAAGTCCTGGTCGATCGTGTCGCGTGCGACGACCGAGTAGAACCGCGCCTCGTGGCCGTCCGCCTTCGGCCGCAGCACGCGGCCCAGGCGCTGGGCCTCCTCCTGGCGGGAGCCGAAGGTGCCGGAGACCTGGATGGCGACCGTGGCCTCGGGCAGGTCGATGGAGAAGTTCGCGACCTTCGAGACGACCAGCACGCTGATCTCGCCCTCCCGGAAGGCGTTGAAGAGCTTCTCGCGCTGCGCGTTGGAGGTCTCGCCCTTGATGACGGGGGCGTCCAGGTGCTCGCCGAGTTCGTCGAGCTGGTCGATGTACTGCCCGATGACGAGGGTCTGCTCGCCCCGGTGCTTGGCGACGAGCGCCTCGGCGACCTTCCGCTTGGTCGCGGTGGTCGCGCAGTACCGGTACTTCTCCTCCGTCTCGGCGGTCGCGTACGCGAGCCGCTCCGTCTCGGTGAGATTGACGCGGACCTCGACGCAGTCGGCGGGCGCGATGTAGCCCTGCGCCTCGATCTCCTTCCACGGCGCGTCGAACCGCTTCGGCCCGATGAGCGAGAAGACGTCCGACTCGCGGCCGTCCTCGCGCACCAGCGTCGCGGTCAGGCCGAGCCGGCGCCGCGCCTGGAGGTCGGCGGTGAACTTGAAGACCGGCGCGGGCAGCAGGTGTACCTCGTCGTAGACGATCAGGCCCCAGTCGCGGGAGTCGAAGAGCTCCAGGTGCGGGTAGACACCCTTCCGCTTCGTCGTCAGGACCTGGTACGTGGCGATCGTGACGGGCCGGATCTCCTTGCGGGTGCCGGAGTACTCGCCGATCTCCTCCTCCGTCAGCGAGGTCCGCTTGACCAGCTCGTGCTTCCACTGGCGGGCCGAGACGGTGTTCGTGACCAGGATCAGCGTGGTCGCCTTGGCCATCGCCATGGCTCCGGCGCCGACCAGCGTCTTGCCGGCGCCACAGGGCAGTACGACCACACCGGAGCCGCCGTGCCAGAAGCCCTCGACGGCCTGCTGCTGGTACGGCCGCAGCGCCCAGCCGTCCTCGGCCAGGTCGATCTGGTGCGCCTCGCCGTCCACGTACCCGGCGAGGTCCTCGGCCGGCCAGCCCAGCTTGAGCAGCGTCTGCTTGATCTGCCCGCGCTCGGAGGGGTGCACGACCACGGTGTCGGGGTCGAGCCGCGCTCCGACGAGCGGGGTGACCCGCTTGGACCGCAGGATCTCCTCCAGGACGGGCCGGTCGGTGCTGGTCAGGACCAGCCCGTGCACGGGGTGCTTGGAGAGGGTGAGGCGGCCGTAGCGCGCCATGGTCTCGGCGACGTCGACGAGCAGCGCGTGCGGAACCGGGTAGCGGGAGAACTCGACGAGCGCGTCGACGACCTGCTCGGCGTCGTGCCCGGCGGCCCGGGCGTTCCACAGGCCGAGCGGGGTGATGCGGTAGGTGTGGATGTGCTCGGGAGCCCGCTCCAGCTCGGCGAAGGGGGCGATGGCGCGCCGCGCGGCTCCGGCGAGCTCGTGGTCGACCTCCAGCAGGAGGGTTTTGTCGCTCTGGACGATCAGTGGACCATTCACGCGCGGCGCCCCGTTTCTCTCAGGCCAAACCTCCAGTGTGCCGTACGCCCCCGGTGGGTGGGTACCAGACGCTCGGGACCGCGCCGCGCGCCGGGCGGAGGCCGGGTGTGAGACTGGCGCCCGGTACTTCAAAGATCTTGAACGAGGGGGGTCGCATGGCCGGGCACGAGCATCGGGATATGAGGGATATGAGGGGTGTGCGGGACGTGCGGGGCATGCGGGGCGTGCCGGGTGCCAGTCGCCGTACGCTGCTGACGGGTCTGGTCGCCGCCGCGGCGGGGGCGCCGGTGCTGAGCGGGCTGTCGGCCGGAACGGCGTACGCGGGGTCGGCGAACGACAAGTACCCGTCGAACACCGCCATGTACCAGGAGTTCCTGGCCTCGCCGGAGGAGACGGACGGCGAGGGGTACGACTTCGCCCGCCGCTACAAGCGGCACGAGATGACCGACCTCTCCAAGAGCGAGGCCCACCCCTATGGCCTGACGACGGTCCTCGCCATCCACGGCGGCGGGATCGAGCCCGGTACGAGCGAGCTGTGCCTGGGGATCGCCGGCTACGACCCGCATCCGAAGCCGACGGCGCCGGACGGCAGTCCGGTCCCCTTCCCGCGGATCATGTTCCCGGGCGAGCCGGTGTACGACTTCTGGATGTTCGAGGGGCTGCGCACGAAGGGCACGAACCCCGACGGGACGCCGAAGCCGCCGAACAGCGAGCTGCACGTGACCTCCATCCACTGCGACGACCCGGTCGCGGAGTCGATGGTGGCGGGCAGCCGCAACACGGTCAGCCTGCACGGATGCACCTGGGACGACGCCTATCCGGAGGCGACCCGGCCGGACCTCGCGGACCGGCGGGGCGTCATCGTCGGCGGGCGGAGCGAGATTCTTCGGGGCGCGCTGGACCGGCACCTGCGGGGCGCGGGCTTCCAGATCTTCCCCGGCACCACCGCGGTGAACGGCAACGACGAGCGGAACATCTGCAACCGGACCCTGCACGGTGCGGGCGGCGCGCAGCTGGAGCTCACCCGGGAGCTGCGGGACAGCTTCTTCGGCGACGCGAGCAGCGCCACGCGGCGGGGCGAGACGCGCAACGCGGACTTCAGCAGGTTCGTGAAGGCGTGCCGGGCGGCCATCGCGGAGTGCGAGTCCGCGCAGCGGTAACCGGTTCTGGTGGGCGGATGAGGGGAGCGGATAAGGGGAGCGAGCGGGGCGGGGCGGGCGGGGCCGGGGCGCGGGGCCTGCCGGGCTACCGGCCCAGTCCGCCCAGCAGCAGGTCGAGGCCGCCGTGGAACTCCCGGTCCCGGGTGAGCGAGCGGGCTCCGCGCGCGGTCTCGCTCATGTACGGGTACTGCTCCGCCGGGAGCGCGGCGATGGCGGCGGTGCCGGCGCCTTCGAGGGGCCCGAGGTGTTCCTGCTGGATCGCGCCGATCACGTACGCGAGCAGGGCGCGCAGGGCGACGACGCGGTCCTCGGCCTCGATCCCGGCGCCGGTGAGCACCCCGAGCACCGTCTCGGACCAGCGCAGCACGCTCGGGGAGCGGTGGCGGTGGGTGAGGGTCAGGGGAAGGACGGCAGGGTGTGCTGCGACCGCGGCGCGCAGCCGGTCCACCAGGACGGTGATCCGCTCGCGCCAGGGGGCGGCGGCCGGGGGAGGGGTGCTGTCCGCCGCGCTGAGGACGAGCTCGACGACGAGGGCTTCGAGCTCCTCGCGGTCCCGGACGTACCGGTACAGGGCCATGGTGCTGATGCCGATCTCGGCGGCGACGGCGCGCATGGACAGGGCGGCGAGCCCTTGGCGGTCGATCACGACGAGGGCTGCGGCGGCCAGTTGGTCCGGGGTGAGCGAGCGGGGGCGGGGCATGACGGTTGACAGCGTACGCCATACGCCTACGCTGGTAGGTGTACGGCATACACCTAAGCAGTCGCGTCGCCTTGCGCTGCCCACACCGCTTACGACGGGGGACCCCGTGTTCGATGCCGGTTCTGTTGTCTCCGCCCGACTCCTCGTGACCGCGTCGGGAGGCGCGGCCGCCGTCCCCGATCCAGGGCGGCTGACCCACCTCCAGTTCCGGCGCTTCGCCGGCTGCCCCGTCTGCAATCTCCACCTGCGTTCGGTGGTCCGGCGCCATGCGGAGATCGAGGCCGCCGGGATACGGGAGGTCGTGGTCTTCCACTCCCCGGCCGAGGAACTGCGCCCGCACATCGGCGACCTGCCCTTCGCGGTGATCGCCGACCCCGACCGGCGGCTCTACCGCGAGTTCGGCGTCGAGTCCGCCCCGCGCGCCCTGCTGGATCCGCGCGCCTGGGGGCCGGTGCTGCGCGCGGTGGCCCGGTCGGCGGTGACCGTGGCGCGCGGCCGGGAGCGGCTGCCGGACCGGCACCCGCGCGGCGGGCGCCTCGGGCTGCCCGCCGACTTCCTGATCGCCTCCGACGGACGGGTGGTGGCGCGCAAGTACGGCGAGCACGTCTACGACCAGTGGCCGGTGGACGAGCTGCTCGCCCTGGCCGCCCGTGCGTAGCCCTACCTCTTCCGGAACTTCCACGGCGGCACCCAGCGCGGCATGTCCACCACCACCGTCCGGCCGCTCGGCCCGGCGGCGGGCGAGGAATTGCCTTCAGCTCCGCGAACCCCTTCGAGCCGCAGTGCTCCAGGAGCCACCTGACCGGCCACCGGCGATCGAAGAACGCGCGCGTGATCGCCGAGACGGCGAACCCGCACGGCCGGCGAGGCGGGCGTCGACCTCGGCGGAGCGGCCGAGGCCGTCCAGGGCCTCGCCCGGCCGTGAAGTGCGGCGCCTCTCGACCGCCTTGACCCCGCGACGCCGGGATGAACCGGCCGAGAGGGCCTAGCCCAGATACCGGGCCACCGCCTCCTCGATCCCCGCCGCGTCAGCACCCTCCGCCGCCCAGGCCACGTATCCGTCGGGCCGTACCAGGACGGTCGTCCGGCGGTCGCCCGCCCAGCGCTCCACGGTCAGCCACCCCTCACGGACACGGGGGCCTTCGTACGTCCCGGGCGTGATCACCACGAACCGGCCGCCGCGCAGCGCCTCGTAGAGCCGGCCGTCCTTCAGGGCGACGTCGGGGACGCGGGTGCCGGTGAGGCGGTGGGCGCCGCGGGGGGCGGGGTAGGCGTAGCCGATCCCGGTGATCTGACCCAGGGCCTTGCGCTGGACGGGCGGGGCCATGTCGACGAACGCGGAGACAAGGGCGCGGGCGGCACGCAGCAGCGGATTGCGCGCGCGGGCCAGCCGGACCAGTCCGCCACTGCTGCGCAGCACCGCCCTGCCGACCGGGTGGCGCTCGGCCTCGTAGCTGTCGAGGAGCCCTTCAGCCGCCCGGCCCTGGACGGCCGCGGCGAGCTTCCAGCTCAGGTTGGCGGCGTCCTGGAGGCCGGTGTTCATGCCCTGCCCGCCGGCCGGGGAGTGGATGTGCGCGGCGTCCCCGGCGAGGAAGACCCGCCCGACCCGGTAGTGCGGTGCCTGGCGCTCGTCACTGTGGAAACGGGAGAGCCAGCGGGCGTCGTGCATGCCATAGTCGGTGCCCAGGGCACGGCGGGTGGTCTCCTTGACCTCGTCGAGGTCGAGCGGGGCGTCGTCGGAGACCTCGTTGCGGCGGTTCCAGCCCATGACCCGGTACCAGCCGTCGCCGAAGGAGGCGATCATCGCGAAGGCGTCGCCGCGGCCGTTGACGGTGAGGACGCCCTCGGGCTTCTCGGCCAGCCGGACATCGGCCAGGATCAGCGACTTGATGACGGAGACACCGGGGAAGTCCAGGCCGATCGCCTCCCGCACGGCGCTCCGGTGACCGTCGGCGCCGACGACATAGGCCGCCCGGCGGGTGACGACCGCCCCGTCCGCGCCGCGCACGTCGATGTCGACCCCCTCGTCGTCCTGCCGCAGCCCCACCACCTCGCTCTCGTACGCGAACTCGACCCCAGCCTCCCGGGCCCGCCGCTCCAGGAGCCGCTCGACCTCGTACTGCGGGGTGATGAGCAGGAACGGGAAACGCGAGGGCAGCGTGCTCAGATCGAGGGAGAGGCGGCGGAAGAGCCGCAGGCCGGTGATGGTGTCCCCGGTGGTGAGGAGTTCGTCGGCGAGGCCGCGGGCGTCGAGCTGCTCCAGGGTGCGGGCGTGCACGCCGAAGGCGCGGGAGAGGTTGCTGATCTTGCGCGGCCGCTTCTCGACGAGGGTCACGGTGACGCCGGCTGTGGCGAGGTCACCGGCGAGGAGGAGGCCGGTGGGGCCGGAGCCGACGACGATCACGGTGCGATGGGTGGCGGTGCCGTTCATGGTGGCCTCCTGGTGCCAACACTTGCTTGCCATCATCTTCGCCAACGGTTGTTGGCCAACGCTCGTTGACGAAGATAGCGAGGCGCCGAGGAGGCTGTCAACAGTCGTTGGCAAACAACCGTTGACAAACGCTTGTTGACCTACGCCTGTTGGCCTACGCTTGTTGGCATGAACGGCAGCGGCAGCACCTCCACGGTTCCCGGCTCCGGCGCCCCCCGCCGCTCCGACGCCACTCGCGGCGCGATCCTCGCGGCGGCCCGCGAGCGCTTCGCGACCGACGGCTACGAGCGAGCCACCATCCGCGCCATCGCCAAGGACGCGAACATCGATCCGTCGATGGTGATGCGGTACTACCGCAACAAGGAGGGCCTCTTCGCGGCGGCCGTCGCCATCGACCTGCGGCTGCCGGACGTGAGCGGGGCGGACCGCCGGCAGGACGCGGGGCGGATCCTCGTCGAGCACTTCCTCGACATGTGGGAGAACAACGAGGTCCTCACCGCCCTGCTGCGCGTCGGCGTGACCAACCAGGCCGGGGCGGAGCGCATGCAGGGCATCCTGCGGGACCAGCTGCTGCCGGTCGCCCGGCAGGTGTGCCCCGACCCACAGCAGGTCCCGGCACGGGCGGCACTCATGGCGTCGCAGCTGCTGGGGCTGGCGCTCACGCGGTACGTGCTGCGGATGCCGCCCGCGGTGGGGCTGGCGCGGGCGGAGATCGTGGTATGGCTGGCACCGACGATCCAGCGGTACCTGACCGCGCCGAGTCCCTGAGGCTTGCCGACCACTCGTATCCGCCGGGGCCACGGGAGAGACGAGGCGTGCGGGTCGGACATGCCGTCAGGATGGGGCACACCGCACCGCCGCGGCCAGACGTTTTCCGCCGCCGCCCCCTGCACGCCGCCGCGCCGCCGCCCCCTGCACGCCGCAACGCACCGGGGCACCGCCCTAGACCTGGTCCTCCGCCAGCTCCGCGACCCCCGTGATCCGGTGCAGCGCGTACGTCCGTACCTCGTCCGCCGTGTGGTCGTAGCCGGTGACGAAGCCGCCCTCCACCCGCACCGGGGCGATGACCCGCTGGCTCGCCGCGCCCTCGGCGTTCACGTACCCGATCCACACCGCCGACCCGGTCAGCGCGGCCGCCTGCACGGTCGCCAGGGTCTCCGCCGCGCTCGTGCGCGGAAGCCCTCCCGGCGCGCTCGGCGGAGCGGACGGGGCGGGCTCCTTGCGTACGACCGTCGCCGCCATGTCCCCCGCCCGGATCGCCCGTACGGCAGCTCCCAGCAGCGTCTCGTCCGGCACCGGAGGCCCGTCCGGCACCGGTACGGGCGCCGAGCGGGGCGGGGTGCGGTGCGCGCGGGCCCGGGACACCAGGACATCGCCGGTACGGGACTCCGCGGCCGGCGCGTACCCCATCGCCCGCAACCCGTCGAGCAGCGCGCCCGGTTCGGCCTGCGCGGCCAGCACGGTCGGCGCGAGGCGGCGCAGCCCCATCCCCGCGGAGCGCTTGTCGGCCAGGATCTCGCCGAGCATCGCGTCGTCGTCGCAGCGGACGTACGAGGAGGCCGCGCCGACCCGCAGATGCCCGTGCCGCCGCGCCACGTCGTCGATGAGGTACGCCAGCGGCTGCGGGACCGGGGTGCGGCTGTGCTCCGCGAGGAAGGCGTGCAGGTCGGCGGCGGCGTGCCCGGCGTCCAGGGCCCGGCGCACCGAGCCGGGCGTGAAGCGGTACACCGTGGCCCCGCCCTTGGACTCCACGTCCGCGAGCACGGCCAGGGTGTCGCCGAGCGGCCTGCGCAGCGGCCCGGGGGCCACCGCCGTGAGGTCGGCCTGGAGCAGGACGTGGTCCACGGGCTCCGGGAGCAGCGGGGCCATCAGCGGCGCCGGGTCGCGGTGTTCGAGCAGGGCGCGGCCCGGCCCGGACAGCGCGCCCCGGCCCGTGACGCCGAGGACCTCCGCCTCGGTCATGGTCCAGTGCGCGAGGCGGGCGCGCAGGTCGCTCGTACCACGTACGGGACGCTCCCAGGCGAGCCGGTCCAGGAGGGTGTCCGGGTCGGGGGAGGCGCCTTCGGGCAGGTCGGCGAGGAGTTCCAGGATGCGGCGGCGCACCTCGGGGGCGGCGGAGCGGTCGAGGTCCGGGCCGAGCACGGAGAGCGTGCGGCCCTTGGCGTCCTGCTCGCCGGCGAGGCCGGCCGTGCGGGTGGCCGGCAGCCAGGCGGTGACGAGCACCGACCACCTTTCGGCGGGCGGCAGCTCGCACCAGTCGTCGAAGGCGGGGGTGGGCGCGTACCGCTCGTCCGCCTCGCCGTCACTGGCCACCAGGCCGGCGGCGTAGGCGAGTTCGATCCAGAACGCCGCCGAGGACTCGGTGGTGTCCAGGGTCGCCGCCGCCCGCTTCAGGTCCCGTACGGAGAGCCCGCCGGCCCGCAGCACCGCCGGACCGGCGTGCTCCCAGGACTTCACCAGGTCCTCGACGGTCGACAGCGCGGCCAGCGCCTGCCCGGCCGCGTTCGCGTCCACAAGCTGTGGACGGTGCTCGCGGTGCGCGAGCACCGGCGGAGCGACCGGCTGGGTGTCCCGGTGCGCGAGACCGCCGCGCAGGTGCAGGGCCACCTCGCGCGGCAGGACGACGGTCCGCGCCGTGGCGGGCAGCAGCAGACCCCGGTCGCGCAGCCAGCGCACCGGCGGCGTCGGGTTCGCGGTCACCTCCCCGTACGGCGGCCCCCACACGAGCCGCCCCAGCACCTGGTGCACCTCCGCCGGAGCCTCGTCCAGCAGGGCGGACATCCGGTCCGTGTCGGTGAACAGCTCGGTCAGCGCGGTCACCGCGGAGACCGCGTCGTGGGTGGCGGGCAGCCCGGCGGCCGCCACGATCTCCTGGATGCGGGTCGGCGACATCCCCGCCGTGGCCTCGGCGACCGTCGGCCCCAGGCCCGTAGGGGAGGGCCGCCCGGGCGACGGGGCGAGCAGTTCGCGGGCCGTGCGGACCAGGCGCAGCCGGTCCTCGTCGCCCCACACCAGGGCCTGGTCGCGCAGGGTCCCCAGCGCCCGGGGGAGCGCGGCGCGGGCCGCGCCGTCGCCGCCGTCCGTGCCGCGGTGGCCGGTCAGCAGCGACTCCAGCACCGGGTACGGGCACGGCTCCGGGCCCACCGCCAAGGCCTCCGCGGTCTGGAGCGTGAACCGGTCGAGGCGCTCCAGCGCCCGCACCACCGAGGCCCGGGTCCCGGCCCGGCCGGCCAGCTGGGTCATGTCGCCCGGCACCGGGCTGACGAGGTCCGGGCGCGCGTGCAGCAGGGCGGTGAGCGCCGCGTCGTCGCGGGCGCGCAGCGCCTCGGCGAGAGAACGCGGGGCGTTCCCTCCGGAGCTTCCCGCAGCGCCTCCCCCGGCGCCTCCCGCAGCAGTGCTTGCCTCAGGCACAGTCGCCTCCTGGTCGCGTCGGCCGGTCAGTCGGCCGGTCCCCATCCGGCCAACGGTATCCGCTGCGCCCACGGCCGCTCCACGGACGCACGCGCTACCTTTCCGGCAGGCGGTACGGGAGGAGCCGGGTCATGGGGATCGAAAGCGACCATCTGGTCTACGAATATCTGAGCCGCGTCGGGGACTTGGCGCAGCGGAGGCAGCTGTCCTCCGGCGACCGGATGCGGCTGGTGGCGGGGCTGCGGGACGAGATCGACCGTCGGCGCGCCAAGTACGAGCCGGAGACCCCGGCCGCCGTACGCCGGATCCTGCAGCGGATCGGCACGCCCGAGGAGGTCCTCGACACGCTCGCCACCCCGTCGGGACCGGCGTCGGAGCCCGCCCGGGCGGCCCCCGCGGACCCGGCCCCGGCGGTCCCCACCCAGCGCGGCCCGGGCCGCCCGCGGCGCAAGAGCGTGCCCCCGCCCCGCCCGGTGGCGGAGCCGGAGAACGTGCCGCCGCACCTGGCCGGGCTCGACGAACTCGGCGGCTCCGACGGGCTCGAACCCGACTGGTGGCGCGTCACCCCGGGCCCGTACGGCGCGGGCCCGCAGGTCGACGGCTTCGCGGGCGGCATCGAGTTCCCGGATTGGTTCGAGGCGGGGCCCGAGGCGGAGAAGACCGCCGAGCCGCCGGGCCCACCGCCCGGGGCGGCCAAGGAGCGCACGCAGACCCTCGTACGCTTCCTGCGCGAGCGGCGGCGCGCGAAGAAGGCGGCGCGGGCGGAGAAGGAGCCCGAACCGGCGGCCGAGGCGGCGCCCGCGCCGCGCCCCCGGCCGAACGCCTTGCTCCTGCTGGCCGCCGCCGTCCTCGTCGTCGGTGTGGTCAGCGGCTACTGGCTGCTGCTCGCCGTCGGCTGGCTCCTGCCCTACGCCTCCCGTGTGCTGCGGCCCGCCGAACGCAAGTGGGCCGTCTTCGGCCCGCCCGGCGCGGTGCTCGCGGGGGCGGCGGTGTGGGTGTGGGGCCGCATGGACGGCCGTTGGGGCGAGGAACTGGCCGACGACCAGCTGAGCGGCGCCCTGCACGGCATGTGGCCGTGGGTGATCCGGGGCGCGGGCATCGCCTCCGCGGTGTACCTGGTGTGGCGGGCACGCAGGCGCTGACCGAGGATGCCGGGGTCGGTGGTCGGGTCGCGGGTGATGCCCCGGGGCGTTCCCGGTGATCCGCCCCGCCTCGGCACAATGGCCGGTATGACGTCCGAGAGCCCCACCGCACCCACCGTGCCCGCCGCCCCCACCGTGGCCACGGCGCCCGCCGCCCCCACCGTGCCCGCCGCCCCCACCGTGGCCACGGCGCCCGCCGCCCCCACCGCGCCCACCGTGGCCACGGCGCCGGCCGCCCCGCTGCTGACCGTCGGCTTCGACCTCGACATGACCCTCATCGATTCGCGCCCGGGGATCAAGGCCGCCTACCAGGCCCTCTCGGCCGAAACGGGCACGTACATCGACGCCGACGAGGCCGTCACGCGGCTCGGTCCGCCGCTGGACGAGGAGCTCGCGTACTGGTTCGCGGAAGCCGACGTCCCGGCCATGGCGGACCGCTACCGGGAGATCTATCCCACCTACGCCATCGAGCCGACTCCCGCGATGCCCGGCGCGCGCGAGGCGATCGCGGCCGTCCAGGCCCTCGGCGGCCGCGCGATCGTCGTCACGGCCAAGCACGAGCCCAACGCCCGGCTGCACCTGAAGCACCTGGGCATCGAACCGGACGCGGTCGTCGGCTGGCTGTGGGCGGAGGCCAAGGCGGGTGCCCTGCGCGAGTACGGGGCGCAGGTCTACGTCGGCGACCACGTGGGCGACGTACGCGGGGCCCGGACGGCCGGCGCGCTGTCGGTGGTGGTGCCCACGGGCCCCTGCCCGGAGCCGGAGCTGCGGGCGGCGGGCGCGGACGTGGTGCTTGCGGACCTCACCGCGCTGCCGGAGTGGCTCGCGCGGTACGTCGCCGGGCAGGCCGCCTAGGCAGACCTAGACCGCGCTCACGCCCGTGACGCCTGGGACGCCTGGGACGCCTGTGAGGCCCGGGCCGCCCGGCGCTGCGCGGCGGCCGAGCGCAGCACGCCCGCCGCGGAGATGGCGAAGCCGACGCCCATGAGCATGCACACGGCCCACGCGTACGGCGGGAACGGGTCGGTGCCCAGGAACAGCGGAGCCATCGTGGCCACCGTGGCCAGGGCGCCGGCGATGAACACGATGCCGCCGGCCTTGACCAGGGTGTCGCCGGGCCGCGCTTCGTCGGGGAGAGGAGTAACCGTCACCCGACCAGGGTAGTTCCCTGGCTCAAGCAGCCACAGCGAAGGACCGGGGAACGTCTTGTCACCCGGCCGTCGACCATTAGCCTTGAGGTGGCGGGTCATACATGACCCGCTGCGCTGTTATCCGGAGCCGTTGCGCGGTTACCGGACCCGACGAGTACAAGGACAGAGGACGGACGTGCCTACCGGCAAGGTCAAGTGGTTCAACAGTGAGAAGGGCTTCGGCTTTCTCTCCCGTGACGACGGCGGCGACGTCTTCGTCCACTCGTCGGTGCTCCCTGCCGGGGTCGATGCGCTCAAGCCCGGCCAGCGCGTCGAGTTCGGCGTCGTCGCCGGGCAACGCGGTGACCAGGCACTTTCGGTGACGGTACTGGACCCGGCGCCGTCCGTCGCGGCGGCGCAGCGCCGTAAGCCCGACGAACTCGCCTCGATCGTGCAGGACCTCACGACCCTGCTGGAGAACATCACTCCGATGCTGGAGCGCGGCCGTTACCCCGACAAGGTGCACGGCACGAAGATCGCCGGGCTGCTGCGCGCGGTGGCCGACCAGCTCGACGTCTGAGTACCGCCCACGACCGTGCCCCGCCCCTCGCGAGAGCGGCGGGGCACGGCCGTGAGCGGACTACGGGAAGGCCAGCGCGCCGGGCGCGATGGCCGGTACCAGACCCTCGGCCGCCGCCCGGGTCAGCAGCCCGCGGACCGCCGCGTAACCGTCGTCGCCGAGGTCCGCGGTGAACTCGTTGACGTAGAGCCCGATGTGCTGGTCGGCCACGGCCGGGTCGAGCTCCTGCGCGTGGGCGCGCACGTACGGGCGCGACGCCTCCGGGTCGTCCCAGGCCATCCGGACCGACGTACGGGCGGCCTCGGCCAGCGCGTGCAGCCGGTCCGCGCCCAGGGAGCGCTTGGCGATGATCGCGCCGAGCGGGATCGGCAGGCCCGTCGTGGACTCCCAGTGCGCGCCCATGTCGGCCAGGCAGTGCAACCCGTAGTCCTGATAGGTGAACCGGGCCTCGTGGATGACCAGTCCGGCGTCCACCCGCCCGTCCCGCACGGCGGGCATGATCTCGTGGAACGGCAGCACGACCACCTTGCCGACCCCGGCCGGCAGCACGTCCGCCGCCCACAGCCGGAACAGCAGGTAGGCGGTGGAGCGTTCACTCGGCACGGCGACCGTCTTGCCGGCCAGGTCCACCCCCGGCCCGCGCGTCCCGGGGTCGTCCTTCACCAGCACCAACGGCCCGCAGCCGCGCCCCAGCGCCCCGCCGCAGGGCAGTAGCGCGTACTCCTCCAGCACCCAGGGCAGGACGGCGTACGACACCTTCAGCACGTCCAGCTCGCCCCGCTCGGCCATGCCGTTGGTGATGTCGATGTCCGCGAAGGTGACGTCGAGGGCGGGCGCGCCCGGCACGCGGCCGTGCGCCCAGGCGTCGAAGACGAAGGTGTCGTTGGGGCAGGGCGAGTAGGCGATCCGCAGCGGCTGCGCGGTCTCAGCGGTGCTCATGGCGTTCTCCCCAGTTCGCGAGTACGGGCCCCAGCGCGCGGAAGCCCTCCGTGAGGGCGGCGAACGCCTCCCCGATCCGCCAGGCCGCACGGTCCCGCGGGCCCACGGCGTTGGACACGGCGCGGACCTCCAGTACGGGCAGCCCGTACCCGGCGGCCGCCTCCGCGACCCCGAAGCCCTCCATGGCCTCGGCGCCGGCGAGCGGATGCCGGGCGGCGAGTTCGGCGGCCCGGGCGGCGGTGCCGGTGACGGTGGACACGGTCAGCACGGGCGCGAGCAGCGCCCCGGTCGCCTCGGCGGCCCGGGCGGCGAGTTCCGCGGGAGGCAGGTGCACGCTGTGCCCGAAGCCCAGCGCCCGTACGTCCAGGAACCCCTCGGGCGTCTCGGCCCCCAGGTCGGCGGCGACGATCGCGTCGGCGACCACGAGGGAGCCCGGCGGTGCGGCGGGCGCGAACCCGCCGCCGATGCCCGCGCAGACGACCAGCGAGTAGCCGCCGAGGGCGGGGGCCAGGGCCAGGGCGGTGGCGGTGCCGGCGGCGGCCGCCGCCGGTCCGACGCCCCCGACGAGCACGTCGAAGGCGATGCCGGGGAGGTCGCGGCGCAGGACGGGGTAACCACCGGGAAGGGTGCGCGGCTCGGGACCGGGAATGTCCGGATGAGGGGTCGGCCCGGTCAGGGCACTGACGACGGAGTCTGCCTCCGCCGCCACCGAGGTCACGACGAGCACGCGCACCGGTTCGGCCCGGTTACTTGAGCTTGAGGTTGAAGGTCCAGACGGAGAGCGGCTTCCCGTCCTCGCCGAGCTGGAGGAAGGCCAGCTTCTTGGAGGCGGGGGCCTCGCCCTGGCCGCCGGTCGCGAAGACGTCGGCGCCCGCGAAGCTGCGGTAGGTGTTCTCGGAGGGCTCGGTGATGGGCTGGCCGTCCAGGACCGCCTGCCACTTCTTGCCGTCCTCCACGACCTCCGGCTCGACGCCGAGGCGCAGGGTGTCGCCGCGGCCGTACTCGATGGTCTTGGAGTCCTTCAGTTCGGTGAGGCACTCCTGGACCTTGTCCATGGAGAGCGGCTGCCCGCCGTCGCGGCAGGCGGCCTCGGCGGTCACCGACGAGGTGCCGACCGTCACGGTCGCCAGGGGCGTCGGCTTGTCGCAGGCGGAAAGGAGGAGGAGGCCGGCGGACACGGCTCCGAGGGCCGCGACGCTGCGGCGGCCCCTACCCGAGGAAAGCGGTGCGGTCATGAGCCGAAGGCTATCGGGCCGGTGGGCCGCGCCGCCGCACGGGGTCCCTGCCGGGGCCTGCGGCGCGGCGTGGTGCGGTGCCGTGCCGGGCGGTGCGGTGCCGGGTGGTGCGTGCGGTGCCGGGCGGTGCGGGTCCGCCGTCGGGTGCGGCGCCGCTGCCGGGGCTCCGCCCCGGACCCCGCGCCTCAAACGCCGGCGGGGCTGGATGTGGGCGCCCTCAAACGCCGGCGGGGCTGAAGTGCCGCTGCCGGGGCTCCGCCCGTTGGGCGGGTGCTATGCCACGCGGGGGCGGGAGGGGCTCGGGTGGTGGCGGGGGGAGGAGAGGAGGCCGCGGACGGCCATCGTCGTGCCCAGGGCGACCACGGCCGCGGCGACGGACATGCCCACGACGCCGTTCAGCGGCAGGGCGATGCCGATCGCGCCGCCCAGCACCCACGCCACCTGGAGCAGCGTCTCCGAACGGGCGAACGCGGAGGTCCGTACGGTCTCCGGAACGTCCCGCTGGATCATCGCGTCCAGCGAGAGCTTCGCCAGCGCCTGGCAGAAGCCCGCCGTGCCGGCGAGCACGGCCATGAACACGCCGCTGAAGACGACCGCCGCCAGGATCGCGACGCCGAGGGTCACCGCCAGCACCGCCGCGATGATCGCCTCCGGCGCCCGTGCCCGCAGCCACGCGCCCACCGCCGTGCCGCAGGCGTTGCCGACGCCCGCCGAGACGCCCACGATGCCCAGGGACACCGCCGCGCTCTGCCCGGCCAGGGGATGCTCGCGCAGCAGGAACGCCAGGAAGAAGATCAGGAACCCGGACAGCCCGCGCATCGAGGCGTTCGCCAGCAGGCCGCACAGCACCGAGGGGCTCACCGTGCGCAGGCCGGGCCGCCGGGAGTGCGGTTCGTGCGTGGAGAGCCGGGCCCGGCGTTCGCCCTTCGCCTCGTCGACCTTGTGCGGCAGCGTGAAGGCCGCGAAGGTGCCGCAGACGAAGATCGCGCAGGCGCCGTACAGCGGCCACTCCGCGCCGATCGTGTGCAGTCCGGCCGCCACCGGCGCCGCCGCGCCCGTGGCGAGCAGTCCGGCCAGCGTGACCCGGGAGTTCGCCTTGACGAGTGAGAAGCTCGGCGGCAGGAGCCGGGGCACGACCGCGCTGCGGACCACCCCGTACGCCTTGGACGCGACCAGGACGCCCAGCGCGGCGGGATAGAGCTCCAGTCCGCCCGTCGCCACGGCGCCCGACATCGTCACCGCCAGCAGGGCCCGGGCCAGCATGGCGGCCGCCATCGCGGCCCGCCGCCCGTGCGGCAGCCGGTCCAGCAGCGGTCCGATGACGGGGGCCAGCAGGGTGAAGGGGGCCATGGTGATGGCCAGGTACAGGGCCACCCGGCCGCGTGCCTCGTCCGTGGGTACGGAGAAGAACACCGTCGAGGCCAGCGCCACCGTGATCATCACATCGCCGGCGCCGTTGATGGCGTGCAGTTCGATCAGCTTGCCGAGGCCCGACTCCCCGGCCCCGTGCGCGTGCGTGGCGCGCCGGATCCCGCGCGCCGTACCGGTGATGGGCAGGTGCAGGGCACGCCCCAGGGCTCGGCCGGCCCGCCTGGCCGGTCCCGAGCCGCCGGCGGACGACCGTACGGGTGCCACCTGGTCATAGTGCCCCACGCGGCCCGTCGGGACCCCTACCGGCGCGTCGGGGGCGCCGGGAGCCGTCGCGTTGTCCGCGAATCGGACCTTGCATGTGGGCCCAAGGCTTCGGAGGAGGTAGCGTGCGTAGCGCGCCACCGGCGGTTGCTCCTGGCCGCGCGCCTCTTCGCGATCCCGCAGAATGGATCCAGTGAGGTGCGCCCGGAGTCCGGTCGGGTGCGGACGTCGACGCGGCCCTCTGGTCCGCTCCGCCCGCGCCACGTACGGACAGCACCGACGGGTCGTTGTGGACGACAGTACGGACGGCGCACACGTGAGACGGCGTAGGAGAGAACGAGACCAGTGAGTGCTGCGACGACGCGAAGCCGTACCCCGCGTACCCCCGACCGCCTGTGCGCCGAGGCGGTAGAACTCGCCCGTTCGGCGGCCGAGGAGGCCGCCTTCCCCGGCGTGGTGGGCGCCCACCTCTCGGCCGTGGCGGAGGGCGACCGGGTCGTCACCCACTTCTTCGAGTGCAAGGAACCGGGCTACCGGGGCTGGCGCTGGGCCGTCACCGTGACCCGCGCCTCCCGCGCGAAGAACGTCACCCTCGACGAAACGGTGCTCCTCCCCGGCGACGACGCCCTTCTGGCCCCCGAGTGGGTGCCGTGGAGCGAACGGCTGCGCCCCGGCGACATGGGCCCCGGCGACCTGCTGCCCACCGACGCCGAGGACCTGCGCCTGGAGCCCGGCTGGTCGGGCGAGGACGCCCCGCCGCCGAACTCGGTCGTCTCCCCCGAAATGGCCGAACTGGTCGAGGCGGAGGACGCCGACGTCACCGACCGCGCGGTCGTCCCCGTACGCGGCTCCATCACCTCCGTCGCCGAGGAACTCGGAATGCGGCGCGCCCGGGTCCTGTCGCGGTACGGACTGCACACCGCGGCCGACCGCTGGGACGAGGCGTTCGGCGCGAAGACCCCGATGGCGCAGGCCGCGCCCGCCCCGTGCGTGTCCTGCGGCTTCCTCGTCGCGATCGGCGGCTCGCTCGGCCAGGCCTTCGGCGTCTGCGCGAACGAGTTCAGCCCGGCGGACGGCCACATGGTGTCCCTGTCGTACGGCTGCGGCGGCCACTCGGAGGCCGCGGTCATGCCGGCGCCACCGCGTCCGGCGCCGCCGGTGCTCGACTCGATGGCCTCGGACGACTTCCCCCTGCGGCCCGCCCCGGCCCCGGACAGCGGCTCCGTCCCGCTCTCGGACCTCCCGGCCGAGGACCTCGGCCACAGCTAGTGCTGTGACCGGGACTGACCGGGCGCGCCGCCGCTGCCGGGGGCTCAGTCGTTCCCGCGGCGGCGGAACAGCCGCTTCGCGCCGAAGACCAGCGCCATGCCCCCGGCCAGGACCAGCGCACCCTTCGTGAAGCTGCCGTCCTCCTCCTCCTGCTGCGGCGGCGAGCCCGGCTTCGCGGAGGCCCCGGGGGCGGCGGGGCCGCCGGGCCCGGTGGAGGCCGGGGCCACCGGGACCGCGACGACCCGGCTGCCCGCCCCCTCCGCGCCGAACATCAGCGCCGAGCCGTCCGCCGTGTACGTCACGGACTCCGCCTGCCCCTGCCACGGCGCGTCCACCCGCTCGCCCTCCCCCTCCGGGCGCCCGTCCTTCCAGGCGTAGGTCTTCGCGAAGAAGTACCCGCGCAGGGCCAGGCGTCCGCCGTCCGGCGAGAACGCCCCGTCCGTCACCCACGGCAGGTCCGCGATCCGCCGGAAGACGTTCGGCCCGCCCGCCGACAGCTGCGCCGGGCCCTCGTACAGCCCGCCCTTGTCCTCGCTCTTGCTCGCGATGTACACCCGGCCGGTCACCGGATGCACCATCAGCGCCTCCGCGTTCCGGGGCCCGTCCGCGTACCGCACCGTGAACTGCGTGGCCTTGACGGTGACATCGCCGAGCTCCTTGGGCTCCTGGAACCGGTAGATCCACACGTGGTCCCAGGTTCCGTCCTTGTTGTCGCCGATGTCGCCGACGTACAGCTGCCCGTCCGGGCCCAGCGAGACGGCCTCGACGTCGCGCGGCCTTCCGATCCCGGTGAGCGTCACCCGGGCCACGGTCTTCCCGGTCGCCGAGTCCACCGCGTAGATGTACGGCCCGTCGTCGCTGTCGTTGTGCGTCCAGTACACGCCCGGGTGGATCCGGCTCGCCGTCAGCCCGCTCGACTCCTTGATGCGCGGATCGGCGATGGTGAAGGAGGAGACCCCGGGGGCCTCGGCCGCGAAGGCCGCACCCGGCGGCAGGGCGAGCGCGGCGACGACGGCGGCGGCGAGGACGGTCGGCGGGAGCAGGCGCATCCCCCCAGCCTGCCAGGCCGCCGCGCGTGTCGGGCATCACAGGGGGGCCGCGGACCGGCCGCCGCACCATCCGGGATGATGACCGGATGCGTTTCATGTTCGTCGGCGACTCCATGACCATCGGACGCGCCGGCGACTACACCTGGCGCTACCGGATGTGGCAGCACCTCAACGCGACCTTCGGCGGCCCCTACAAGATCGTCGGCCCGCGCTGCGAGCTGTACGACACCTTCGCGGACGCGCCGACGAGCCACGAGTACGCCGATCCCGGCTTCCCGGACCACGCCCGCCGCCACCTGGCCGGCTGGGGCGAGGGCTGGCAGCACATGGCCCCCCTCATAGGGCCGGCCGCGCGCGCCGCCGAGGCCGACGTCCTGCTCGTCTCCCTCGGCCTGATCGACCTCGGCTTCTACACCCGCGCCGACGAGACCGCCGCCAACGCCCGCCGTTTCATCGCCGCGGCCCGCGCCGCCCGCCCCGGCATCCGGATGGTGTTGATGCCGGTGATCCCGAACGTCCGGGCCGAGGAGGACCTGCCCTTCGCGGCCGAGGTCGCTCGGTTCAACGAGCTTCTGGCGAAGGCGGTGGCCGACCTGTCGACCGCCGCCTCGCCGATCCTGCTGGCCGCGCGCCCGTCCTCGTACGAGATCCACCACGACACCTACGACGGCACGCACCCCAACGCCTCCGGCGAACACCGCCTGGCGGGCGAGTTCGCGGCGGTCCTCCACCAGGCCTGGGGCATCGGCGGCGCCTACCACCCGCGGCCGGGTCCGTAACGGGCCTTTTACGACGGGGTCTTGCCTTGAGCGCACTCCAAGCAGTTGGCTAGTACCCCATGAAGTACACGCAGCTCGGACGTACCGGCCTCAAGGTCAGCCGACTCATACTCGGCACCATGAACTTCGGCCCCCAGACCGGGGAGGGCCAGAGTCACGTCATCATGGACGCGGCGCTCGACGCCGGCATCAACTTCTTCGACACCGCCAACGTCTACGGCTGGGGCGAGAACAAGGGCCGCACCGAGGAGATCATCGGCACCTGGTTCGCCCAGGGCGGCGGCCGCCGCGAGAAGACGGTCCTCGCCACCAAGGTCTACGGCAGCATGGCCCCCGAGGGCGAGGCGTGGCCCAACTACGACCGCCTGTCGGCGCTGAACATCCGGCGAGCCGTCGAGGCGAGTCTCAAGCGGCTGAAGACCGACCACATCGACGTCTACCAGTTCCACCACATCGACCGGCGGACTCCCTTCGAGGAGATCTGGCAGGCCGTCGACGTGCTGATCCAGCAGGGGAAGATCCTCTACGCCGGCTCCTCGAACTTCCCCGGCTGGAAGATCGCCCAGGCCAACGAGACGGCCGCGCGGCGCGGGACGCTCGGACTGGTCAGCGAGCAGTGCCTGTACAACCTCGCCGAGCGGCGGGCGGAGATGGAGGTCATCCCGGCCGCCGAGGCGTACGGGCTCGGGGTCATCCCGTGGTCCCCGCTCCACGGCGGCCTGCTGGGCGGCGCCATCCGCAAGTCCGCCGAGTCGGGTCGCACGGCCACCGGCCGCTCGGCGGACGCCCTGTCCAGCAGTACGGTGCGCGCGCAGGTGCAGGCGTACGAGGACCTGCTCGACAAGCACGGCCTGGAGCCGGGCGAGGTCGCGCTGGCCTGGCTGCTGACCCGCCCCGGGGTCACGGGCCCGATCGTCGGCCCGCGTACGCCGGAGCAGCTCGCGTCGGCGTTGCGGGCCGTGGAGCTGGAGCTCTCGGAGGAGCTCCTGGCGGGCCTGGACGAGATCTTCCCGGGGCCGGGACCGTCGCCGGAGGCCTTCGCCTGGTAGCGGGAGGGGCTGGCGGGAGGGGCCGGCGGGACTACTACTGGCCGACGGCCGCCGCCACGGCCACGACGAGGAACATCAGCGCGAGCACACCCGCCATGACACGGTTTCTGGTCTTGGGATCCACCCGTCGAGACTAACGCGGCCGGGCCCGCTCCTCGTACAGAGGGGCGGGCCCGGCCGGGGTGGTCCCAGGGATCAGTCCTTGGGGGAGATGTGGCCGAGGACCGGGCCGGCGCCCACGGGGCTGGAGGCGGTGTCCCGGTTGAACCAGCCACCGCGCCGCACCTGTCGGCTCCCGTTGCCGCCGACGGTCTGGATCCGCTTGCCGTCGGCACAGACGGCCACGACGAGGCTGACGTGGTCGACGCGGCCGTCGGTGGCGCTGCCGTCCGTGTCGTAGATCACGGTGTCGCCGACCTCGGGGCCGGTGGTGTGCCAGGGGCCGTGAGCCTTGCCGTACTCGTAGAGGCTGACGGCGCGGGCGTCGATTCCGGCGCCGCCGTCCCTGGTGTCCCTGGTGTCCGGGGAGGCGTGGGCGAGCGGTCAGTGGCCCAGTGGCCAGGCTTCGACGACCTCGTAGCGGGGCTGCTCCCCGGGGACTCCGTCCGCGGGCAACCGGCTTCGCACCAGGCTCAGTTCGGACACCTGCCAGGGGGTGCCCTCGAAGGCCGCGAGCCCCTCCGCGTACGGCCGCAGATCGGCCCCGCCGCGGGACCGGGCCAGGGTGAGATGGGGCGAGTACCTGCGGTGTTGCTCCATCGGTACGCCGGCCCGGCGGGCGGCGGCGTCGGCCCGCTCGGCGAGCATCCGCATCGCGTCGATGCCCCCGGCGGCGCCGACCCACAGGGTGCGCTCCCCGAAGTGGCCGGAGCCGTGCAGCCGCAGCGAGAACGGCGTACTGCGGGCGGCGGCCCGGGCCAGCCGTGCGGACAGCTCCGGCAGCACCTCGTCCCGTACCTCTCCCATGAAGGCGAGCGTGAAGTGCCACCCCGTCTCCCCGGTCCACCGCAGGGCGGGATCGCGGGGCAAGTCCTTGACGGCCTCGGTCAGTTCGGCGACAGCTGCCGTGGGCGGCAGCACAGCGGCGAAGAGTCTCATGCCGCGAGACTAGTGCTGTCCGCGCGGCCTCCGGGCTTCCGCGCCTCGGCGGCCGGCGGGGTCTCGGCCGCCGGCGGCGCCGCCTGCGGTTGACGGCGTCCGCCGGGCTTACGGCATCGACCGCATCACGCCGCCGTCACCAGCTCGCGGCGCGGGGAGGGGACGAAGGCCACGCCGCGGCGGTCCACCCGCAGGCGGAGGTTGCCGATCCGGGCCAGGACCACCGCGATGGTCACGGACGCGGCCAGGGAGACGACGCCGCCCGCGGCCATGCCGATCCGTGCGCCGTAGGTGTCCGTGATCCAGCCCACCAGCGGGGCACCGAGGGGGGTGCCGCCGGTGAACACCATCATGAACAGGGCCATGACGCGGCCGCGCATCTCGGGGTCCGTCGCCATCTGGACGCTGGAGTTGGCCGTGACGTTGACCGTCAGGCCGAAGATCCCGATGGGCACGAGCAGCGCGGCGAACAGCCAGAAGCCGGGCGCGAACGCCGTCACGAGCAGGAGGGCCGAGAAGAGCACGGCGGCCGCCACCAGCAGGCGCAGGCGCGAGTGCCCACGACGGGCCGCGAGCAGGGCGCCCGCCAGGGAGCCGGCCGCGATCAGCGTGTTGAAGAGCCCGTAGGTGCCCGCGTCGCCGTGGAAGACGTCGCTCACGAACGCCGACAGCCAGATCGGGAAGTTGAACCCGAAGGTGCCGATGAAGCCCACGAGCGCGATCGGCCAGATCAGCTCCGGGCGGCCGGCGACGTAGCGCAGGCCTTCGCGGAGCTGGCCCTTGGCGCGGGGCCGCGGCTCGACCGGGTGCAGTTCGTGCACGCGCATCATCAGCAGGCCGGCGATGGGCGCGGCGAACGACAGCCCGTTCAGCAGGAAGGCCCAGCCGGAGCCGACGGCGGTGATCAGTACACCGGCGAGCGCCGGGCCGACCAGCCGCGCGGACTGGAAGTTGGCCGAGTTGAGACTGACGGCGTTGGCCACCTGGTCCTTGCCGACCATCTCGGAGACGAACGTCTGCCGGGCCGGGTTGTCCACGACGGTGACGAGGCCGAGCAGGAAGGCGGCGAGGTAGACGTGCCACACCTGGACGTGTCCGGCCAGGGTGAGCGCGGCGAGTGCGATGCCGGTCAGGCCCATCGCGCTCTGGGTGCCGATCAGCAGCGGCCGCTTGGGCAGCCGGTCGGCGAGGACGCCTCCGTAGAGGCCGAACATCAGCATCGGCAGGAACTGCAGGGCGATGGTGATGCCGACGGCGGAGGCCGAGCCGGTCAGGGAGAGGACCAGCCAGTCCTGGGCGATGCGCTGCATCCAGGTGCCGGTGTTGGAGACGACCTGGCCCGTCGCGAAGAGCCGGTAGTTGCGGATCTTCAGCGAACTGAACATCGAGTTCTTGCCCGCGGGGGCGGTACCCGGGCCTGCGGTACCCGCGGTTGCAGCGGTAGAGGGGGTGGATATGTGGCCGGGTGCGGAGTCTGCTCCGGTTCCCGTACTCAAAAGCGTTCGCCTCCTGGCGTCGTTCCTATAGGTGCGCGAGCTTTTCCAGGACGGGTGCGGCCTCGCGCAGCTTGGCCCACTCGTCCTCGGTCAGCTCGGCCGCGAGCCCGGCCAGGAAGGCGTTGCGCTTGCGGCGGCTCTCTTCGAGCATCGCCTCGGCTTCCTCCGTCTGGCTGACCACCTTCTGGCGGCGGTCGTCGGGGTGCGGCTCCAGCCTGACCAGCCCCTTGGCCTCCAGCAGCGCGACGATGCGTGTCATCGACGGCGGCTGGACGTGCTCGCGGCGGGCCAGCTCACCGGGGGTGGCCTGGCCGCAGCGGGCGAGGGTGCCGAGGACCGACATCTCGGTCGGGCTCAGCGACTCGTCGACGCGCTGGTGCTTCAGGCGCCGGCCCAGTCGCATGACGGCGGAGCGGAGGTCGTTCACGGCGGCAGCATCGCCGCCATGGGTGAGGTCAGGCATGTCCTTAGAATAACTCATTACTCTCCCTAAAGACCACCGCTATATCCCGTCACTCGTACGGGTGAGTCCGGCGCGGAAAGTGACACGCGTACGCGGCCTCTGCCCCGAGTCTTTCGGCATGGGGACACATGTGCTCAGCATGCGCATAGACGGGGAGCTCCTCGACAGGCTCCGGATCCATGCCGCCAAACGCGGAATGAGCGTCCAGGACTATGTGGTCCGGACGCTCATTCGCGATGACTTCGACGAGCGCTTCAAGGCGGCCGTCGACGAGACGGAGAAGTTCTACGGTCTTACGTGAGGCCGAGGGCCGGCATCGCGTAGGCGAAGACGAACACCGCCGACACGACGTACATCGCCGTCGGCACATCGCGGCCCCGGCCCGTCGCCAGGCGCAGCGCGCAGAAGCTCACGAAGCCGATGCCGATGCCGTTGGTGATCGAGTAGGTGAAGGGCATCATCACCATGGCCAGGAAGGCCGGGACGGCGATGGTGAAGTCGCCCCAGTCGATGTCCTTCACCGAGCCCGCCAGGATGAGGAAGCCCACCGCCACGAGGGCGGGAGTGGCGGCCTGGGACGGGACCATCGTGGCGAGCGGGGTGAGGAACAGCGCCACCGCGAAGAGACCGCCCGTCACGACGTTCGCCAGACCCGTGCGGGCGCCCTCGCCGACTCCGGCCGTGGACTCCACGAAGCAGGTGGTGGCCGAGGACGAGGTCGCGCCGCCCGAGGCGACGGCCAGGCCGTCCACCAGCAGGACCCGGTTGATGCCGGGGAAGTTGCCGCTCTTGTCGATCAGCTTCGCCTCGTCGCCGACGCCGAGGATGGTGCCCATGGCGTCGAAGAAGCAGGACAGCAGCACGGTGAAGACGAAGAGGACGCCCGTCAGCAGCCCCACCTTCCCGAAGCCGCCGAACAGGCTGACCTCGCCGACCAGCCCGAAGTCGGGCGCGGCGACCGGGTTGCCCGGCCACTCGGGGACGGTGAGGCCCCACGCCGTGGCGGGCAGCTCCGCGATCAGCTGCACGGCGACCGCGACGACGGTCATGACCACGATGGAGATCAGGATCGCGCCGGGCGTCTTGCGGATCAGCAGGGCGAGGGTCAGCAGTACGCCGATGACGAAGATCAGGACGGGCCAACCGTGCAGGTGGCCGCCCGAGCCGAGCTGGAGCGGGACCGTGGTGTGCGCGGCGTCCGGGATGCGGGAGACGAAGCCCGAGTCGACCAGGCCGATCAGCATGATGAAGAGGCCGATGCCGATGGCGATGCCCTTGCGCAGGCCCAGGGGCACGGCGTTCATGACCCGCTCGCGCAGGCCGGTGGCGACCAGCAGCATCACCACGAAGCCGGCCAGGACCACCATGCCCATGGCGTCGGCCCAGCTCATGCGGGGCGCGAGCTGGAGGGCGACGACGGTGTTCACGCCGAGACCGGCGGCGAGGGCGATCGGGACGTTGCCGATGACACCCATGACGAGCGTGGAGAAGGCGGCCGTCAGCACGGTCGCCGTGACCAGCTGGCCACCGTCGAGCTGGTGGCCGTACATGTCCTTCGCGCTGCCCAGGATGATCGGGTTGAGCACGATGATGTATGCCATCGCGAAGAAGGTCGCGAAGCCGCCGCGGACCTCGCGGGCCACGGTCGAGCCGCGCTCGGAGATCTTGAAGTAGCCATCCAGCCCGGTCGTGCGCCGGGGGGAAGGCTCCGGGGTGGTGGACGCGGGGGCGGGGGCGGGGGTGGTCATACCGTCCTCATTGGGTGGTTTATACGAAGAAAATGGGCCACGCCCACACCGTTTCAGTATGAACACATGAACGAAGGGGCGTCCATCTCCGCGCGTAGATGCCGGATCGCCACGCCTAGACTTGCCGCATGGCGAAATGGACTGCGAAGCACGAGGCGCCCGAGCCCCTGGAGGGCCCGGTCGTCGCGACCGTGACCGGAGGCACGATCCTCTGGTTCGCCCTCTTCCTCGTCCAGCTGCCCTTCTACGGGTGGTTCGCCGATCGCGGTCAGCTGTGGTGGGTGTGGACCTGTGCCGCCGGAGGATTCCTCGGACTGATCGGCATCTGGTACGTCCGGGGGCGCGAGGCGGCGCTCAAGCGCCAGCGCCAGGCGGAGGCCGACGCGGACTCCGCGGCGCGGGCGGAGCGCGGGGAGCCGGGCCCGCGGGGCGGCGGCGCTTCGTAGCTCCACGGCGTCGGCGCGGCGGCGCCTGGCGGGCCGAGCCCACCCGCCGGCCCCGAGCCCCGAGCCCGGTCCCGAGCCGGACCCCGACTCCGCCCGCCGCGCGACCCGAGGACGATTTCCCTCATCCGGAAGTCGGATCTTCGTACCACTCGGGGGGTGAACCGTAGCCGCGCCCTTTACCGTCGAATGCATGACGCAGCGGGCGAAGATCGAATCCGATGGACCGGAGCCGGGTGCCGGCGGGGCCGCCGGCAGTGGCACCGTCATCGCCGCAGGGGTCGAGCTCGACCCGGTACACCCCGTGGAGCCGCCGGCCCCCAGATTCAAGCCCGGCGGCCTGAGCACCGCGGAAGTCGCCGAACGCGTCGCCCGCGGAGACGTCAACGACGTCCCCGTACGCTCCTCGCGCTCCACCACCGAGATCATCCGTGCGAACGTCTTCACCCGGTTCAACGCGATCATCGGCGTGCTCTGGGTGATCATGCTGTTCGTCGCGCCCATCCAGGACAGCCTCTTCGGCTTCGTCATCATCGCGAACACCGGCATCGGCATCATCCAGGAGCTGCGCGCCAAGAAGACCCTGGACGGCCTCGCCGTCATCGGCGAGGCCAAACCCAGCGTCCGCCGCGACGGCAGGACGGCCGAGATCTCCACCTCCGAGATCGTCCTCGGCGACGTCATCGAACTCGGCCCCGGCGACAAGGTCGTCGTCGACGGCGCCGTCGGCGAGGCCGACAACCTGGAGATCGACGAGTCGCTGCTCACCGGCGAGGCCGACCCGGTCCTGAAGAAGCCCGGCGACCAGGTGATGTCCGGCTCCTTCGTCGTCGCCGGCGGCGGCGCCTTCACCGCCACCAAAGTCGGCCGCGAGGCCTACGCCGCGCAGCTGGCCGAAGAGGCCTCCCGCTTCACGCTCGTCCACTCCGAGCTGCGCTCCGGCATCTCCACCATCCTCAAGTACGTCACCTGGATGATGATCCCGACCTCCATCGGCCTCATCATCAGCCAGCTGATCGTCAAGGACTCCAATCTCAAGGACTCCATCGCCCGGACCGTCGGCGGCATCGTCCCGATGATCCCCGAGGGGCTCGTGCTCCTCACCTCCGTGGCCTTCGCGATCGGCGTCATCCGGCTCGGCCGCAAGCAGTGCCTGGTCCAGGAGCTCCCCGCCATCGAGGGCCTCGCCCGCGTCGACGTGGTCTGCCTGGACAAGACCGGCACCCTCACCGAGGGCGGCATGGACGTCACCGAGCTCCGTCCGCTCGGCGGCGCGGACACGGCGTACGTCCAGAAGGTGCTCGGCGCGCTCGGCGAGTCCGACCCGCGGCCCAACGCCAGCCTCCAGGCGATCATCGACGCCTACCCCGTCAGCGCGGAATGGCGCTGTACCGAGTCCCTGCCGTTCTCCTCCGCCCGCAAGTACAGCGGCGCCAGCTTCAGCGAGGGCGACGGCGAGAACAACACCTGGCTGCTCGGCGCCCCCGACGTGCTCCTGCCGGCCGGTGACCCGGCGCTCGACGAGATCAACGACCTCAACGAACAGGGCCTACGGGTCCTGCTCCTGGCCAGGTCCGGCCGCGAACTGGACGACGCGGCCGTGGCCACCGGGGCCCGGCCGACCGCCCTGGTCGTGCTGGAGCAGCGGCTGCGCCCGGACGCCGCCGACACGCTGCGCTACTTCGAAGACCAGGACGTCAGCGCCAAGGTCATCTCCGGTGACAACGCGGTCTCCGTCGGCGCGGTCGCGGGCAAGCTGGGGCTGCCGGGCGCGGAGAACACCGTGGACGCCCGCGCCCTCCCGGCCGAGCAGACCGGCATGGCGAAGGTCCTCGAAGAGAACTCCGTCTTCGGACGCGTCACCCCGCAGCAGAAGCGGGACATGGTCGGGGCGCTGCAGTCGACGGGCCACACGGTCGCGATGACCGGCGACGGCGTCAACGACGTGCTCGCGCTGAAGGACGCGGACATCGGCGTGAGCATGGGCTCCGGCTCGGAGGCCACCCGGGCCGTCGCCCAGATCGTCCTCCTCAACAACAGCTTCTCGACCCTCCCCTCGGTGGTCGCCGAGGGGCGCCGGGTCATCGGCAACATCACCCGCGTCGCCACCCTCTTCCTCACGAAGACGGTCTACTCGGTGCTGCTGGCCATCCTGGTGGTCTGCTCGCAGGTCGAGTACCCCTTCCTGCCGCGCCACCTGACGCTGCTGTCCACCCTCACCATCGGCATCCCGGCCTTCTTCCTGGCCCTGGCCCCCAACAAGGAACGCGCCAGGCCGCACTTCGTGAAGCGGGTGATGCGGTACGCGATCCCGGGCGGCGTGATCGCGGCCACGGCCACCTTCGTGACCTACCTGGTCGCCCGACACCACTACACCGGCGCGGACGCCCTCAAGTCGGAGACCAGCGCCGCGACGCTCGCGCTGTTCCTGACCTCGATGTGGGTCCTGGCGATCATCGCCCGCCCCTACACGTGGTGGCGGGTGGGTCTGGTCGGCGCGATGGGAGCGGCCTTCCTCGTCGTCCTCGTCGTGCCGTGGCTGCAGGACTTCTTCCAGCTCAAGCTGGCGGGCACCACGATGCCCTGGATCGCCGTGGGCATCGCGGCGGGCGCCGCGGCCCTGATCGAGTTCACCTTCCGCTGGGTCGACCGCAAGTTCCCGGCGTGATGACCGGGCGGGGGCGGCGGAAGGTCCGCCCCCGCCCGTAAGGGACCTCTTAGGCAATGACGTCCTGCTTCGACAACTCTTCTGCGATCCAGATCCGCGTGCTCAGCCGACTGCGGTGCCGAACCACTCGGACAAGCGCCCGAGGAGTTCCTGTTGGTCCTCGCCGACCCATGCCACGTGGCCGTCGGGCCGCAGTAGTACGGCGGGCACGTCGAGTTCCTCGCTGACGTCGATGACGTGGTGGACCCGGTCCTCCCAGCCGGCGACCGAGAGACGGCCGGTCTGGTCGAGCAGGAGACCTCGGCCGGTGTGCATCCGTTCGTAGAGGCGACCGTGCTTCAGTTGCATGTCGCGCATCCGTCGGCCGAGCAGTTCGTGGCCCTCGCCGAAGTCGTAGCGGACCCCGATGGCGGTGATCTTCTCGATCAGGTACCGGTTCACCTCCTCGATGTCCATCAGTTCCGCCAGCAGGCGGCGCACCGACTGGGGGCCCGGCTCGGTCGACATCAGCTGGATCTGCGCGCGGGTGTTGTCCAGCACGTCGGCGGCGACCGGGTGCCGTTCGGCGTGGTAGCTGTCGAGCAGTCCTTCCGGGGCCCAGCCGGCGACCTCGGCGGCCAGTTTCCAGCCGAGGTTGAAGGCGTCCTGGATGCCGAGGTTGAGTCCCTGCCCTCCGGTCGGCGGGTGGATGTGCGCCGCGTCGCCGGCGAGGAACACCCGGTCGACGCGGTAGCGCTCGGCCTGCCGGGTGGCGTCGCCGAAGCGGGACAGCCAGCGCGGTGAGTGCGCGCCGAAGTCCGTGCCGGCAACCGTTTGGAGCTGCTGCATGAACTCCTCCAGGGTCGGCGTGGCGGTACGGTCCTCGGCCACTCCCTCGGCGGGCACGACGACTCGGTACACACCGTCCCCGAGGGGCATGGTGCCGAACCGCTGCTGGGTCTTGCGGACTTCCGCCATCACGGCGGCCAGTTCGTCCGGCGGTGTGGTCAGCTCCATCTCGCCCAGCAGCGTCTCGACCCTGGAGGGCTCACCGGGGAAGTCGACACCGAGCAGCTTGCGCACCGTACTGCGCCCACCGTCACAGCCGACGACGAAGCGCGCACGCAGCTCGCTGCCGTCGGCCAGCTCGACGTTCACCCCTTGGTCGTCCTGGCTCAGCCCGACCACCTCGCAGCCGCGCCGGATCTCGGTACCGACCTCGGTGGCGTGCTCGGTCAGCAGACGCTCGGTGACCTGCTGCGGGATCGCCAGGACGTACGAATGGGCCGTATCCATCTGCTCCGGCCACGCCTTGCCGAGACCGGCGAAGAAACCACCGACCGTGATCTGCCGGCCGAGCGGCAGAAACCGCTCCAGCAGACCACGCTGCTCCATGACCTCGATGCTGCGCACATGCAGGCCCTGCGCGCGGGACTGCCGGGTCGGCTCCGCCTCCTTGTCCAGCACGAGCACCCGCACCCCGTGCAGCCGCAGCTCGCCGGCCAGCATCAGGCCGGTCGGTCCTGCGCCGACCACGATCACGTCAATCATCACAATGCTCATTTCTAGCCGGTGTCATCAATCGTGAGCTCGGCGACCGCGCCGGGGAAGCCAGATCACTGTCCGAACTCGGCATCGTCCACGGGCGCCGGGGACAATTCGAGGACGCCCACGACCACCACCGCCAGGCGCTCCAGCTGCACCGCGAGACCGGATCGCGCATCGGCGAGATCGTCGTCCTGAACAACATCGGGCTGCTGTACCAACAGCAGGGCCGCTATGACGAGGCCCGGCACCGTCATCACGATGCCCTGGAGCTGAGCCGCAGCTACGACTTCCCCGGCGACGAGGCCGAGTCTCTCAACGCCCTGGCGGAAGCCGCCCGTTCCCAAGGCCGAGTCTCTCAACGCCCTGGCGGAAGCCGCCCGTTCCATGGGCGACCTCGCCCACGACCACGCCCGACTGGCCCGACGCCCCCGGTCGCGAACGTCACCTGAAGTCGCTTTGGGCGCTCATGGTGTGGATGCTGCCATGGATCACTGACCCTGATGACCTGTGGGAACGCATGGCTCCGTTGCTGCTGGCCCGGCCGCCGAGGCGACGTCGGTATCCGGGGCGGCTGCCGGACTGTCAGTCGAACCAGCGGTCCCGGGCCAGTTCCGCCGTACGGGACGGGTCCTCCAGGAGGGCCGCCACCTCGAAGCGGCGGGGCCACTGGCCCGCCGACCAGGCCAGGCCCGCCGCCACGCCCTCCAGGGTGGACGCGTGGAGCGTGCCGTCGGGGGTGCGGCGCCAGTCCAGTTCGGTGCCGCCGGCGATCAGTTCCTCGTGCTCGATGTACACGGTCGGGGTCGCGGGGCCGAGCAGCAGGAGCACGGATTCCGGGACCTCGTGCTCCTCGCCCGGCGTGGTGACCTCCGCCGGGACCGTCTCCGAGAGCCGGCGGACCTGGAGCAGCTCCGCGAGGTCCGCCGCGCGGAACGGCGTGACCGGCAGCAGGGGCAGGCCCTCGGTGAGGGGGAGCAGGTCCGGGGCGTCGGCGATGACCGCGTCGGCCGCGTCCACCACGCGGACCTCGCCGTCCACCACCGCGCGCAGGTCGTCCGGGAGGGTGACCTGCTCGGGATCCAGGTCCGCCAGGGCGCCGTACAGGCCGTGCAGCTGGCGGTCGGTCACCTCGCGGTCCGGGTCGGCGAGGCGGGCCAGGAGCTCGGCGGCGCCGCCGGGCTCGTCCAGCAGGGCCCGCACGGTGGTCCGTACGCCCAGGGCCCGCAGGACCTGCTCGTCCTCGAAGCCCGTGGCGTCCGCCGAGGTGTAGAGGCCCTCCAGCAGCGGGTCTCCGCCCGCCGCGCGCAGGCCCGCCGGGCGGCGGCCGTCGAGGACCGGGTGATCGCGCAGCCACCAGGCGGTGTAGGGGCGCACCGACCGGGTGGTGCCGTCCGGGAGGAGGACGCGTACGGGCTGGGTCAGCGCGTCGCGCAGCGGCGGCTGCGCCAGCATGGCCAGCGCCTGCGGCCAGCAGTCGTCGTCGACCAGGTCGAGGTCGCGGACGGCGACGATCTCGGTCGCCACCGGCGGGACGGGGGTGTGCGGCAGCTGGTCGAGGAGGTCTTCGCACCACACGTCCACCGCGTCCAGCAGGCCCACGTCGTCCGGCTCGGCGAAGTCCCCTTCGCGGGGCTCCAGTTCGTCCGGGTCCAGGACGACGTCCGTGGCGCGGACGAGCTGGAAGGCGGCCAGGACCCCGCAGGCCGTCAGCGGGCCCGCACCCCACTTCTCCACCAGCCGCGCGTCGCAGTACGGGACTTCGTCCTCGCGGATGACCGAGGCGAGCGGCGATCCCGGCAGGAGCAGTTCGCCCGCCGGGGTCGGCTCGCCGTCCTCGTCCGGGAGGGCCAGCGCGCCCAGCCAGGGCTCGTCACCAGGGGCCAGATCGGCGTCCCGGACCAGGCCCAGGACCACATCCGCCAGCTCGTCGGCGTCGAGCGCGTCCTCGTCCCAGATCTCCCCGGCGTCCAGGGAGGCCGCGACGGCCGCCCGCACCTGCGGGGTCGTCAGCACGGCACGCGGTGTGGCGGGCAGGGCTCCGAGCTTCTCCAGCAGCGGGTGCGCCGCGTCGGGATGGGCCACCTTCAGGCCGAGCCGGGCCAGGTCGGTCGGGGTGTCCGCGTCCGGCAGCAGCAGGTGGCGGGGGCCGATGGCGGTGCGGCCGTCGGCCAGCGGCACGGGCAGCCCGGACAGCCGGTCGGGGTCCACCCCGGCCAGGCTGTCGTAGAGGCGGTGCCACCAGTCGGGGGTCCGTTCGATGCCGGCGATCCGCTCGATGGCATCGCCCAGCGGGAGCCGGCCGACGCCCAGCGTGCGCAGCTCGGGGCGGCGCTCCAGGCCCGCCGGGAGGAGGGTGGGCAGGACTTCGGCGAGGACCTGTACGGTCTCGGCGCCCGCGCCCTCCACCACCTCGGCCTCGAAGGGGCGCAGGGCGGCACGCTCCTCGGCGTGCTCGGGGGGCGCGGCGGGGGCGAGGAAGGCCGTACGGGGCAGCCGCCGCAGCACGGCCGCGCGCAGGGCGCCGTCCAGCTCGCCCTTGCCGAGCGGTCCGGGCACCAGGTCCACGAGCGCGGTGCTCACCGGGTCCCAGGCGCCGAGGAGTTCGGCGTACGCGTCGGCCGCGCGCTCCACGAGGAAGTCGGTCAGCGGTCCGGGCGCGGGGTGCCGGCGGGTGGTGTCCAGCGGCAGGGTCGCGATGAGCAGCGCGGGGATGCCCAGCGGCTCGTCGGTGGGGGTCGGCGCGTGCACGACGGGCGCGGTGGCCGGGTAGAGCGGGGCGCCCTCGATGTCGACGGGCACGGCCCAGGACACCGACCAGAAGGGCCGCAGCCGTTCCTCGACGGGCCGGTCGGCGAGCAGCGCCCGCTCGATGGCGCCGCCGTGGCGGACGGTGCGCCAGCGCTTGGTCCCCGTCAGGGAGTCCTCGATGACGGTGTACGAGCCCTCGTCGTGGCGGCGCAGGGTGCGGGTGGCGCCGGCCGGGGTGTCCACCACGACCTCGTGCAGCCCGGGGAGGGTGAGGAGCAGGGCGTCGTCGATGCCGGCCAGCAGCCGCTCGACCAGGTCCTCGGCGAGGGCGTCGCGCAGCGGGAGCACGACGACGGTGTCGTAGCCCTCGGGCGCGGAGCCCTCGGCGGGCAGGGGCAGGCGCAGCAGCGGGACGTGGCCGTCGCGGCGGCGCAGTTCGTCGCCGAGGCCGGGGCTGCCGACCGCGGCGCCCCGGGCGAGCTCGCGGGCCTCGGCGAGGGACCAGCGCACCCCGCCGTGGCGGCCCAGTACGGCGGGCTCGTCGGACACGGCGAGGACGGCCGCGAAGCCGACGCCGAAGCGGCCGACGCTCTCCCAGGCGGGCTGCCCCGAGGCTGCTCCGACTCCGACTCCGGCTCCGGTTCCGGGCGCTCCGGCTTCAAAACCCGCTCCCGCTCCCGCTCCCGCTGCGGCTCCGGCCGTCGCGTCGCCGCGCTTCGCGGAGGCGCGCAGGGTGCTCAGCGACTCCACGCCCGTCGCATCCAGCGGGGCGCCGGTGTTCGCGACGGCCAGTACCCCGTGCCCGCCCTCGCCCGGGTGCAGCGTCAGCCGCAACCGGCCCGGCACGCCGGCCCGGGCCGCGGCGTCGGCGGCGTTCTGCGCCAGTTCGACGACGAGCCGGTCCCGGTAGCCGCCGAGCGCCAGGTCCTCCTCGGCGTTGGCGTCCTCGCGGAAACGGGCGGGGCCCGCGCCCCAGGCGTCGAGCACCCCGCGTCGCAGCCGGGCCGTGCCGAAGGGGTCCACGCCGCTCTCGGCCGCCGTCACTCGCACGCTCACGCCGCTGCCTCCAAGATTTCTTGCCTAGGCCATGAAGGTATCGCGTACACCCCCTACCGCTTGCCCGTGCGGTGGGCGAACACCACGGGGTCGGCATCCGGGTGGTGGTCCGCGGTGAGGTCGCCACCGCGGGTGATCAGGCGGGGACCACCCGTTCCGCCCGTGTCCCCGTCGCCTTCCCCGTCGCCTTCCCGGCCGGGGAGGCGACGGCGAAGCCCCCGGCGACCCGAGGTCGCCGGGGGCTTCGTCCGCCGGGTCCTAGAGCTCGCCGATCACGTAGTCGATGCACGCGGTCAGCGCCTGCACGTCCGCCGGGTCGATCGCCGGGAACATCGCGACACGGAGCTGGTTGCGGCCGAGCTTGCGGTACGGCTCCGTGTCCACGATGCCGTTGGCGCGCAGCACCTTGGCGACGGCCGCCGCGTCGATGTCGTCCGAGAAGTCGATCGTGCCGATGACGGCGGAGCGCTTGTCGGCGTCCACGACGAACGGGCTGGCGTACTTCGACGCCTCGGCCCAGCCGTACAGGTTGCGCGCGCTGGCCGACGTACGGCCGGTCGTGAACTCCAGCCCGCCCTGGCTGTTCATCCACTGGAGCTGCTCGTTCAGCAGGAAGAGGGTGGCCAGCGCCGGGGTGTTGTACGTCTGGTTCTTGAGCGAGTTGTCGATCGCCGTCGGCAGCGAGAAGAACTCCGGGACGTGCCGGCCGGAGGCGTGCACGCGCTGCGCACGCTCCAGGGCGGCCGGGGAGAACGCGGCCAGCCACAGGCCGCCGTCCGAGGCGAAGGACTTCTGCGGAGCGAAGTAGTAGACGTCCGTCTCGGTGATGTCCACCGGCAGGCCGCCGGCGCCCGAGGTCGCGTCCACCAGGACGAGGGACCCGGCGTCGGCGCCCGCGACGCGCTTCAGCGGCGCCGCGACACCCGTCGAGGTCTCGTTGTGGGTGTACGCGTACACGTCCACGCCCGCCTCGGCCCGCGGCTCCGGGTGCGTGCCCGGCTCGGAGGAGATCACGGTCGGTGCGTCCAGCCACGGCGCGAGCTTCGCGGCCGTGGCGAACTTGGAGGAGAACTCGCCGAAGGCGAGGTGCTGGGACTTCCGCTCGATCAGTCCGTGGGTCGCGATGTCCCAGAAGGCGGTGGAGCCGCCGTTGCCCAGGATCACCTCGTAGCCCTCGGGAAGGGAGAAGAGGTCCCGGATGCCCTGACGCACCGAGCCGACCAGGTTCTTGACCGGGGCCTGGCGGTGTGAGGTTCCGAGCAGGGAGGTTCCGGTGGCGGCGAGGGCGTCCAGCGCCTCGGTCCGCACCTTGGAGGGGCCCGCGCCGAAGCGTCCGTCGGCGGGCTTGATGTCAGCGGGAATCTGGATCTCAGCCACGGGCGGAGCGTATCGGTTCCAGGTGGGGGGAACGGTGGCGCGTCCACCGGATGAGACACGGTCTGTGCGGCGTGTAAGGCAGGACACGCATCGGCACTCCTTACGTGCGCTTAGTCTGGATAAATGACCGCCCCCTCGCCCTCCTCGCCCACCTCGCTTCCTTCGGCCACCGTGCCGTCGTCCACCGCTCCGTCCGCCGCGTCGTCCACCGCTCCGATCCCCGGCACTGAGGGGCGCGGTGCGGGGCGGTTCGGTGCGGTGCGGTCCGGTGCCGGGCGGTTCGGGGCCGGGCGGTTCGGTCCCGTCGCACTGGTGATCTCGGCGGGGATCTCGGTGCAGTTCGGTGCCGCCCTCGCGGTCGTGATCATGCCGCGAGCGGGCGCGGCGGGCGTCGTCACCCTGCGCCTCGCGGCCGCCGCGATCGTGCTGCTGCTCCTGTGCCGCCCGAAGGTGCGGGGCTACTCCCGCGCGGACTGGGGCACGGTGCTCGTTTTCGGCGTGACCATGGCCGGGATGAACGGCCTCTTCTACCAGGCCGTGGACCGGATCCCGCTCGGGCCGGCCGTCACCCTGGAGGTCCTCGGACCGCTCGCCTTGTCGGTGATCGTCTCGCGGCGCCTGGTGAACCTGCTCTGGGCGGGGCTCGCCCTGGCCGGCGTGGTCCTGCTGTCCGGCCACGGCGGTGGTTCCGGCTTCGGCTCCCTCGACCCGGCGGGCGCCGCCTTCGCGCTCGGAGCGGGCGTGATGTGGGCCGCGTACATCGTGTACAGCGCGCGTACGGGCCGCCGCTTCCCGCAGGCGGACGGCCTGGCGCTGGCGATGGCGGTGGCCGCGGTCCTCTCCCTCCCGCTGGGCATCGTCGAAGCCGGCTCCGACCTGCTGGTCCCGAGCACCCTCGCGCTGGGCGTGGGCGTGGCCGTACTGTCCTCCGTGCTCCCGTACACCCTGGAGCTGCTGGCGCTGCGCCGGCTTCCCGCCCCGACCTTCGCGATCCTGATGAGCCTCGAACCCGCCATCGCGGCCACCGCGGGCTTCCTCGTCCTCAACCAGGCCCTGTCCGCCCTGGACGCGCTGGCCATCGCCTTGGTGATCGCGGCCAGCATGGGTGCGGTCCGCTCCCAGATCCGGAAGCAGCCCGCCTGACGCCGGGGGCGGCGGTCCAGGTCTTGGGGAGCGTCCGCGGGGAGCGCGGCTCGCCCGTCGGCGCCCGGGCCGTGGCAACGGGGAGGCCGGCCGGGCTCAGGCGTAGCGGGCCGTCATGGCCGTCAGCGCGGTCCTGATGGCGGCCCGCAGGGCCGGCGGGGCCAGCACCTCCGCCTCCGGGCCCAGGGCGAGGAACTGGGCCTGCGCGTGCTGCGCCGACTCGATCGGCAGCACGGCCCGCGTCCATCCCGGGAGCTCGGCGTCCGGTGTGCCGGTGGCCGTCAGGGCGCGGGCCTGGACGCCCGTCAGCCGGGCCGCGCCCCGCGCGGAGAGGCGTACCACCGCCTCCTCCGGGTGGAGCCGCGCATGGAAGTCGGCCTGCGTCCGCCGCCAGTGCGCGCCCAGGTCGAAGCCGTCCGGCAGCTCGAACTCCTCGGTGGTCTCCGTGACTCCGAGGATCTGGTCCACCCGGTACGTCAGCGGCCCGGCGGCTCCGGCCGACCCGGCGGCTCCGGTCTCCCCGGCGGCTCCGGTCTCCCCGGCGGCTCCGGTCTCCCCGGCGGCCCCGGCCGACCCGGCGGGGCCCGCCACCAGGTACCAGCGCCCGGCCTTCAGGACGAGGCCGTACGGAGCGAGGCGCCGTTCCACCTCCCGCGGTTCCTTCCACCGCCGGTAGCCGATCTCGATCACCCGCCCCCGCCACACCGCGTCGGCGACCTGCGCGAGGTACGGGGTCTCCTCGTGCTCCGCGTACCACCCGGGCGCGTCCAGGTGGAAGCGCAGCCGCATCCGGTCCGCCTGTGCCCGCAGTTCCGCGGGCAGGGCGGCGCGCAGCTTCAGCTGGGCCGTCGACAGGGCCCGGCCGAGGCCGAGTTCCGCCGCCGGTCCCGGCATGCCGGTCAGGAACAGCGCCTCCGCCTCACCCGAGCTGAGCCCGGTGAGCCGGGTCCGGTACCCGGCGAGCAGCTGGTAGCCCCCGCTGTGCCCGGCGTCCCCGTACAGCGGCACGCCCGCCGCGGTCAGCGCCTCCGCATCGCGGTAGACGGTGCGTACGGACACCTCCAGCTCTTGCGCGAGCTCGGCGGCGGTCATCCGCCCCCGGGTCTGGAGCAGCAGGAGGATCGAGAGCAGTCGGCTGGACTTCACTGACACAGGATGTCAGTGAGGCGCCCCTACGGTTCCCTCGTATCGCCACACGGCCAAGGGAGCACACCGCATGAACGACTTCGACTTCCTCGTCGGCAGTTGGGACGTCGCCAACCGCTGGCGCACCGACTTCCTCGACGCCGAGAGCGAGTGGGAGGAGTTTCCGGCGGTGTCGTGCGCCTCCCGGCACTTCGACGGCGGCGCCAGCTTCGACGAGGTGGAGTTCCCGACGAAGGGCTTCGCCGGGCTCACCCTGCGCCTGTACGACCGTGAGCGCGAGCAGTGGTCGCTCTCCTGGGCGAGCCGCCGTACCGGCACCCTCTTCCCGCCCGTCGTCGGCCGCTTCGAGGGCGGCCGGGGTGTCTTCGAGGGCGAGGACACGCACGACGGGAAGGCGGTGCGCGTGCGCTACGTGTGGTCGGGGACGCAGACCCGGTCTCCGCGCTGGGAGCAGTTCTTCTCACTGGACGAGGGCGGGAGCTGGCTCCACAACTGGACGATGGACTTCACCTGTCGTCCACAGCACTAGGTCCTGTCCGCCTGTCCGCCCGGACAGGACCTGGGACGGGTAGGTACGCCCGCACCGGCCGGCCACGGGGGGCCGGCCGGTGCGGGCGTACCCGTCCCGTCCCTATCCCAGGGGCAGGTCCAGATACGACGGCGTCGGCTCCGGCGAGGTGAAGGCCAGCGTGGCGCGCGGCAGGTTGGCGTCCCCGTAGAACGGGTCGCGGGCGTCGATCACCAGCATCAGCCGGTGCCCGCGCGGCACGTCGTACGCCGCGGCCTGGAGTTCGATGTCCGCGCTGATCAAGCTGTCGGGCGGCGAGTCGAGGTCGGTGTACGGGGCGTGCGTGACGAGGTGGGCCGTGCCGTCGGGCGCCGCGTCGAGGAGGTACGCCACGAAGGCCGAGCCCGGGTTAGGGGCCCGGTAGGTGACGCGGAGCCTGGGCGTGCCCCGCAGCCGGGTGACCTCCTGCGCCGGGGCCGCCGTCCAGACGGCGGCGACGGTGCGGTCGATGTCGTCGGTCGGGTAGATCTTCGGGCGGCCGGCGATCTCCTGGTAGCCGGAGGTGACGACCGCGTCGGCGACGGTCGCCGGGGTGTCCACCCCGCACAGCACGTTCGACGTCCAGCCGGCCTCCGGCTCCTCGGTCAGCTCGCCGCCGCTCGCGAGGTGCAGCCGGCGTACCTCCTCCGTGAGGGAGGGCCAGGTGGGACGGGGTTCCAAGGTCTTGCTCCACATGACCTCGCTGACCACCTGCCCCTCGGCGCCGATGCCGTTGTCGATCCCCTTGAGGTGGTGGTCGAACCAGCGGTGGGCGTCCGTCCAGATCCGGTTGGGCAGGCCCACCATGCCGGCTGCCTCGGGGCCGGAGTGGTCGCCGATGGAGAAGGCGAGCCGCTTGGGACCGGTGAGTTCGTTGAACATCTTCAGGGTCTGGTTGCCCGGGAAGAGCGTCTCGTGCCAGGCGTGCGAGAAGAAGACCGGCACCTGGCGGCCGTTGAGCTCCTTGATGTGGGTGAAGGGCGAGCGCGCCTCCGCCCAGCGCAGGGTCTCCGCGATGTCGCGGTTGGCGAGCACGTTGTCGAAGATGCCCTGGGTCTGCTCGCTCAGCCGCGCCTTCTCGGCCGCTTTCAGCAGCGCCCGTACGGCCGCGACGTGGCGGGTGGAGTTCTCGTAGAAGGCCTCCCCGAGGTCGCCCCAGCTGCTGAGGGCGACCACGGCGTCGACGCGGGGGTCGTGCGCGGCCGCTAGCTGGCTGATGCCGGAGCCGTACGAGTCCCCGAGGAAGCCGATCTTCGTCACCGGGCCGGCGGTGCGCTCGATGAGGTGATCCAGGGCCAGGCGGGCGTCGGCGACGTCGAGCGGGCCCGCCACGTCGACCTGGCCTTGGGAGCCGGCGAAGCCGCGGGTCGTGTAGGCGAGGACGTTGTAGCCGCGGGCCGCGAAGAGGGTGGCCTGGACGGCGTACGCGAGCCAGCCGAGGTTGGTCCACGGCGAGGGCATCACGATGGCCGGCCGCGGCTCGGCCCCGGTGTGCCGCCAGAGCGCGGCGGCGAGCAGGTCCCCGCCGTCGCCGGTCACCTTGAGGCGGCTGAAGACGGCGACGGAGCGGGCCTCGGCGACCTCGGCGGCGCGGGCGGGGGCGAGGCCGGTGACGTCGCCGCTCTCCAGGGCGGTGACGAAGGCGGTGAGGGCGTTCGCGTCGAGCTCGGGGTAGAGGGAGAAGGGGGGAGCGGCGGAGGGCGAGGTGGAGGTGGAGGGGCGGTCGGCAGCTGGAGTCACGTCGGTTCAACCTCTTCGTCGTCGGCGTGGTCGAGACAGGGGGTGTGGACGTGGTGCGCGCCGCGTCCGGGCCCGGAGCGGAATGTCGTGGAATGTTCAGCGGAGTGTTCAGCGGCATGCTCAGCCGAGTACTCAGTATCGACGGGACATCGGTGACGTATCGCGAGTTTCCGGCTTACGGCCTGAATCGCCCCTCGGTGTCCGGTGCTCCGGGCGGTCCCGTACCGGCGGCCGTCAGCGGGTCCGTGAAATCCCTTACCGGGAGGGATGGTTGACGCTGGTGGCGGGAACGCGCCGCCTGCCCTTTGAACCATGCAAGCGTGCTTGATTGTTTTACCGGAGGCTGCCACTCTTCCCCTCACGCCGAGAGGGGAGCCGTACCGTGCTCGATCCGTCCGCTGTCTCCGTCTTCGCCGATCTGCGTGAGGAGGGGCAGGAACTCGATGCCCTGGTACGGGAATTGCCCGCGCCGACTTGGGCCCTGGCCACCCCCGCGCCCGGTTGGACGGTCGCCCACCAGATCGCCCACCTGCACTGGACCGACCGGGCCACGCTGCTCTCGCTCACCGACGCCACCGGCTTCGGCCGCATGGTCGAGGAGGCTCTGAAGGCGCCCGACTCCTTCGTCGACGAGGGCGCGGAGGAGGGCGCGGCGCTGGCGCCCGCCGAGCTGCTGGACCGCTGGCGCGCCGGGCGGGCCGCTCTCGACGAGGCGCTCGCCGGGGCCTCGCCCGACACCCGCTTCCCCTGGTACGGGCCGCCGATGAAGGCCGCCTCGATGGCGAGCGCCCGCCTCATGGAGACCTGGGCGCACGGCCAGGACGTCGCCGACGCGCTCGGCGTACGCCGCACGCCGACCGCGCGGCTGCGGCACGTGGCCCGGATCGGCGTACGGGCCCGCGACTACGCCTACGCCGTACGCGGACTGCCCGCCCCGGCCGAGGAGTTCCGGGTCGAACTGACCGCGCCCGACGGTGCGGACGCATGGACGTACGGTCCCGCGCAGGCTCCGCAGCGGATCACGGGCCCGGCGCTCGACTTCTGCCTCCTGGTGACGCAGCGGGCCCACCGGGCGGACCTGGCCCTGAGCGCCACCGGCCCCGATGCGGACCGCTGGCTGGACATCGCCCAGGCCTTCGCGGGCCCGGCCGGCCCGGGCCGCGCGCCGAGGCCTGAGGCGGCGCCTGAGGCGGCGCCTGAGGCGACACCTGAGCCGCCACCGACGCCGAATCCGACGCCGAATCCGGCGGCGGAGACCGGCCGATGAGCCGGTCCCCGGTGCCCGGCCGCCGCCGCCCCCTGCGCATCGGCAATGCCTCCGGCTTCTACGGGGACCGCTTCAGCGCCCTGCGCGAGATGCTGACCGGCGGCCCGCTGGACGTGGTGACCGGGGACTACCTGGCCGAGCTGACCATGCTGATCCTCGGCCGCGACCGCCTGAAGAACCCGGACCTCGGCTACGCCAAGACCTTCCTGCGCCAGCTGGAGGACGGGCTCGGGCTCGCGCACGAGCGGGGCGTACGGATCGTCGCCAACGCGGGCGGCCTCAACCCGGCCGGACTCGCCGCCGCCGTCCGCGCCCTGGCGGGCGAGGTGGGCATCCCGGTCTCCGTCGCCCACGTCGAGGGCGACGACCTGATGCCGTACGGGGACGATGCCCTGACGGCCAACGCCTACCTCGGCGGCGCCGGGATCACCGCCTGCCTGCGGGCGGGCGCGGACGTGGTCGTGACCGGGCGGGTCACGGACGCGGCGCTGGTCAGCGGCCCGGCCGCCTGGTGGTTCGACTGGGCGCCCGACGACTACGACCGGCTGGCGGGAGCGGTGGTCGCCGGCCACGTCCTGGAATGCGGCACGCAGGCCACCGGAGGCAACTACGCCTTCTTCACCGCGCACGACGTCCGCCGCCCGGGCTTCCCCCTCGCCGAGGTCTCCGAGGACGGATCATCCGTGATCACGAAGCACCCGGGCACGGGCGGAGCCGTCACCACCGGCACCGTCACCGCCCAACTCCTCTACGAGACCCAGGGCGTGCGCTACCTCGGCCCGGACGTGACCGCCCGCCTCGACACGATCCGCCTGGAGGAGTCGGGCCCCGATCGCGTGCGCATCACGGGAGTCGAGGGCGAGCCCCCGCCGTCCACCCTCAAGGTCGGCATCACCCGCATCGGCGGCTGGCGCAACGAGGTGGTCTTCGTCCTGCCCGGCCTGGACATCGAGGCGAAGGCGGATCTGGTCCGGGCCCAACTGGCCGACGTCCTGGCGGGGGTGGCCGAGTCCGCCTGGACCCTGTCGCGCACCGACCACGAGGACGCCCCGACGGAGGAGACGGCCAGTGCCCTCCTGCGCCTGGTGGTCCGCGACCCGTCCCCGGAACCCGTCGGCCGCGCCCTGACCTCGGCGGCCATCGAACTGGCCCTGGGCAGCTACCCGGGCTTCCACGTCACCTCCCCACCCGCCCCGGCCCAGCCGTACGGAATCTTCACCCCGGCCTCCGTCCCCTCCCGCTCGGCCCCCCACACGGCAGTCCTCCCGGACTCCTCCCGCCTCCCGATCCCCCCGCCCACCGCCCCCACCCGGCCCCCTTCCCCTCCGCCGCCCCCGGCCCCACTGGCCCGGCCCGCCACCCACTCGTTCCCGCCGGCGGGGCCCGGCGCGCCTCCAGCCTCGCCAGGAGGCACCCCCGGGCGGAGTGCGGGGGAGCGCGAGACGAGGCGGTCCGGGGCGGAGCCGGCCCCCGCGGCGGAGCCGCACGGGGGTACCGGGGGCAGGGGCGGGGCGGGGGAGCGCCCCGCAAGGCCCACCACACGCGCCCCCTTGGGCGCACTGGTCGGGGCCCGCAGCGGGGACAAGGGCGGTGACGCGAATGTCGGAGTCTGGGCCGAGTCCGACGCCGCCTGGTACTGGCTCCAGGACGTCCTCACCGTGGACGTGTTCAAGGCACTGCTCCCGGAGACCCGGCCGCACGCGGTGGTCCGGCACGTCCTGCCCAACCTCCGCGCCCTGAACTTCACCGTCACCGGCATCCTCGGCGACGGCGTGGCCTCCGGCCACCGCTTCGATCCCCAGGCCAAGGCCCTCGGCGAGTGGCTGCGCGCCCGCCACCTCGACATCCCGGCCGACCTCCTCCCACCCCCGCCCCGTCCCTCGGGCACTGGCCCGGCCCCGGCTCCGCCGCCCGCTGTGGCGGCCCAGGTCGAGGCCCGCCCCTGGGGCCCAGGCCCGGCCCCGGTTCCGCCCGCCGCCGAGGCGCCGGCGCCGGCCCCCACGACCGCAACCCCACCGGAGGTGACCCGCCCATGACCCGCCTCGCCACCACCGTCGACCCCCTCGCCCCGGACCACCTCGCCGCCCGCGCCGCCGCCCTCGAACGCCTCGCCGCCCTCGACGCCGAGCACGCCAAGGCCCTCGAAGGCGGCGGCGAGAAGTACACCGCCCGCCACCGCACCCGCGGCAAACTCCTGGCCCGCGAACGCATCGAGCTGCTCCTCGACCCGGACACCCCCTTCCTGGAGCTGTCCCCGCTCGCGGCCTGGGGCAGCGACTACCCCGTCGGCGCCTCGATGGTCACCGGCATCGGCACGGTCGAGGGCGTCGAATGCCTCGTCACCGCCAACGACCCCACCGTCCGCGGCGGCGCCAGCAACCCCTGGACCCTGAAGAAGGCCCTGCGGGCCAACGAGATCGCCCGGCAGAACCGCCTGCCCTGCATCAGCCTCGTCGAGTCCGGCGGCGCCGACCTCCCCTCCCAGAAGGAGATCTTCATCCCGGGCGGCGCGATCTTCCGCGACATCACCCGGCTCTCGGCCGACGGCATCCCGACCATCGCCGTCGTCTTCGGCAACTCCACCGCCGGAGGCGCGTACATCCCCGGCATGTCCGACCACACCATCATGATCAAGGACCGTTCCAAGGTGTTCCTCGGCGGTCCGCCCCTCGTCAAGATGGCCACGGGCGAGGAGAGCGACGACGAGTCCCTCGGCGGTGCCGACATGCACGCCCGTACCTCCGGGCTCGCCGACTACTACGCCCTCGACGAGCCCGACGCGATCCGCCGGGCCCGCCGCGTCGTGGCCCGCCTGGGCCACCGAAGGGCGCAGCCACATCCACCCCGGGCCGAGGAGCCGACGTACGACCCCGAGGAGCTCCTCGGCATCGTCCCGGCCGACCTCAAGACGCCCTTCGATCCTCGCGAGATCATCGCCCGCATCGTCGACGCCTCCGACTTCGACGAGTTCAAGCCCCTCTACGGCACCAGCCTGGTCACCGGCTGGGCCACGCTCCACGGCTACCCGGTGGGCATCCTCGCCAACGCCCAGGGCGTGCTGTTCAGCGCCGAGTCGCAGAAGGCCGCGCAGTTCATCCAGCTCGCCAACCAGCGGGACATCCCGCTCCTCTTCCTTCACAACACCACCGGCTACATGGTGGGCAAGGAGTACGAGCAGGGCGGCATCATCAAGCACGGCTCGATGATGATCAACGCGGTCTCCAACTCCCGCGTCCCCCACCTCTCCGTCCTCATCGGAGCCTCCTACGGAGCCGGCCACTACGGCATGTGCGGCCGCGCCTTCGAGCCCCGCTTCCTCTTCGCCTGGCCCGGCGCCAAGTCCGCCGTCATGGGACCCCAGCAGCTCGCCGGCGTGCTCTCCATCGTGTCGCGGCAGTCCGCCGCCGCGAAGGGGCAGGCGTACGACGAGGAGGCCGACGCCGGGATGAGGGCCTTCGTGGAGGCGCAGATCGAGTCGGAGTCCCTGCCGATGTTCCTGTCCGGGCGGCTGTACGACGACGGGGTCATCGACCCGCGCGACACCCGCACCATCCTCGGCCTGTGCCTGTCGGCCGTCCACAACGCCCCCGTCGAGGGCGCCCGCGGCGGCTTCGGCGTCTTCCGGATGTGAGCCCGCACATGACCCTGCCCCGCACACTCCTGTCCGCCGTACTGGTGGCCAACCGCGGCGAGATCGCCGTCCGGATCTTCCGCACGGCCCGAGCCCTGGGCCTGGCCACCGTTGCCGTCCACTCCGATCCCGACGCCCACGCCCTGCACGTCCGGGACGCCGACGCGGCCGTACGCCTCCCCGGCGCGGCTCCCGCCGACACCTACCTGCGCGGCGATCTGATCATCAAAGCCGCGCTCGCCGCCGGGGCCGACGCCGTCCACCCCGGCTACGGTTTCCTCTCCGAGAACGCGGGCTTCGCCCGAGAGGTCCTGGCCGCCGGCCTGACCTGGATCGGCCCGCCCCCCGAGGCCATCGAGGCCATGGCCTCCAAGACCCGGGCCAAGGAACTGATGCGCGCCGCCGGTGTGCCGCTCCTCGATCCCGTCGACCCGGCCCGCGCCACCGCCGCCGATCTGCCCCTGCTGCTCAAGGCCGCCGCGGGCGGCGGCGGGCGCGGGATGCGCGTGGTCCGCGACCTCGCCGGTCTCAAGGAGGCGTTCGACGCCGCCTCCGCCGAGGCGCGCGCGGCCTTCGGCGACGGCGAGGTCTTCGCGGAGCCCTACGTCGAGCGCGGCCGCCACGTCGAGGTGCAGATCCTGGCCGACGCCCACGGCACCGTCTGGGCGCTCGGCACCCGCGACTGCTCCCTCCAGCGGCGCCACCAGAAGGTCATCGAGGAGGCCCCGGCGCCCGGACTCCCCGCGTCCCTGCGCGCCGCCCTGCACGCCTCGGCGGTCGCCGCCGCCCGGGCCGTTTCCTACCGGGGCGCCGGCACCGTCGAGTTCCTCGTCGCCGCCGACGGCCGCCCGTACTTCCTGGAGATGAACACCCGGCTCCAGGTGGAACACCCCGTCACCGAAGCCGTCTTCGGTCTCGACCTCGTCGCCCTCCAGCTGCGCATCGCCGAGGGCGAGGCCTTGCCGCCGACGCCTCCCGAGCCCACGGGCCACGCCGTCGAGGCCCGCCTCTACGCCGAGGACCCGGCCCAGGACTGGCGCCCGCAGACCGGCGTCCTGCACACCCTCGCCGTCCCCGGCACGGTCCGTGTCGACACCGGTTTCGCCGACGGGGACACGGTCGGCATCCACTACGACCCCATGCTGGCCAAGGTCGTCGCCCACGCCCCCACCCGCGCCGAGGCCGTACGGGTCCTCGCCCACGCCCTGGCCGGTGCACGCATCCACGGGCTCACGTCCAACCGCGAGCTCCTCGTACGGTCCCTGCGCCACCCGGACTTCACGGCGGGACAGCTCGACACCGGCTTCTACGACCGCCACCTCGCCGACCTCACCGAGGGCGCTCCGGACGCCACCCTGTCGGCCGTCGCCGCCGCCCTCGCGGAGGCGGCCCCGGACCCGGACGCCCCGCTCACCCTCCGCCTCGGCGGCTGGCGCAATGTCCGCTCCCAGCCGCAGACCCGCCGCTACAGCGCGGCCGGTACCGCCTACGAGGTCCGCTACCACCCCGCCCGCAGCGGCCCGCCGGAGCTCCTGGACCACCCGGGCATCCGCGTCCTGTCCGCCGAGCGCACGCTTGTCGCCCTCGAAGTCGACGGGATCCGACGACTGTTCCACGTGAAACATAAATCGAACAGAGCCGAGGTCTACGTCGACTCCGCGCTCGGCGCCCACACCCTCACCCCCGTCCCCCGGTTCGCCGATCCCCAGGACCGCACCGAACCCGGCTCCCTGCTCGCCCCCATGCCCGGCACCGTCGTCCGCGTCGCGCAGGGCCTCGCCCCCGGCTGCCCCGTCACCGCCGGGCAGCCCCTGCTCTGGCTGGAGGCCATGAAGATGGAGCACCGCATCGTCTCGCCCTCCTCCGGCACGCTCACCGCACTCCACGCCGCCACCGGCCAACAGGTCGAATTCGGCGCCCTGCTCGCCGTGGTCCAGGAAGCACAGGAGGAAACGCACGCATGAGCTCTGTCATCGGAACCTCTGTACTCGAAACTGATGAGCACAAGGCCCTGCGCACGGCGGTCGCCGCCCTCGGGCAGCGCTACGGCCGCGAGTACCTCGCCCGTGTCGCCCGCGAAGGCGGCCACCCCGACGCGCTGTGGGCCGACGCCGCCAAGCTCGGCTACCTCGGCGTCAACCTCCCCGAGGAGTACGGCGGCGGGGGCGGCGGCATCGCCGAACTGTCCATCGTCCTCGAAGAACTGGGCGCCGCGGGCTGTCCGCTGCTCATGATGGTCGTCTCGCCCGCCATCTGCGGCACGGTCATCTCCCGCTTCGGCACCGACGCCCAGAAGCAGGCCTGGCTCCCCGGCCTCGCCGACGGCAGCCGCACCATGGCCTTCGGCATTACCGAACCCGACGCGGGTTCCAACTCCCACCGCATCACCACCACCGCCCGCCGCGAGGGCCAGGAGTGGATCCTGAACGGCCGCAAGGTCTTCATCTCCGGCGTCGACATCGCCGACGCCACCCTCATCGTCGGCCGCACGGAGGATGCCCGCAGCGGCCGCCTCAAGCCGTGCCTGTTCATCGTCCCGCGCAACACCCCCGGCTTCTCCCGCTCCGTCATCGACATGGAAATCCACGCCGCGGAGAAGCAGTTCGAACTGGTCCTGGACGAGGTGCGGCTGCCCGCGGACGCCCTGGTCGGCGACGAGGACGCGGGCCTGCTCCAGCTCTTCGCCGGCCTCAACCCCGAACGCATCATGACCGCCGCCTTCGCCATCGGCATGGGCCGTTACGCCGTCGCCAAGGCCGTCGACTACGCCAAGACCCGCCAGGTGTGGAAGGAGCCCATCGGCGCGCACCAGGCCCTCGCGCACCCCCTCGCGCAGGTCCACATCGAGCTGGAACTGGCCCGCCTGATGATGCAGAAGGCGGCCCGTCTCTACGACGCGGGCGACGACATGGGGGCGGGCGAGGCGGCGAACATGGCGAAGTACGCCGCCGCGGAGGCCTGCGTGAGGGCGGTGGACCAGTCCGTCCACACCCTGGGCGGAAACGGCCTCACCCGCGAATACGGCCTCGCCTCCCTCATCACGGCCTCCCGGGTGGCCCGCATCGCCCCCGTCAGCCGCGAGATGATCCTCAACTTCGTCTCCCACCAGACCCTGGGCCTCCCCAAGTCCTACTGACCCACGGAAAGTCCTCCTGGCCGGACCGCGCGCGGCAGCAGCACCACCCCTCGCCCCGCCATCGGGCCCGCCCGCTGCCCCACGCCGCCCCGCCGACCGGTCCGACCCCGGGCCCGCCCGCGCGGGGTGGCGCCCTGGTCGCCTCCGGCCGGGTGCGGCTCGGTCGGCGGACCAGCGGCCGCCGCCCGGCGGGTCCCGCGGTTCGTCCCGACCCGCCGGAGGCGGATGGGCGCCCCCGGGGCGTCGCCGCGGCGCCGCCGGAGGGCGGCTTGGCCGGGGGAGGCCCCGCCCGCTTACCCTCCCCGGGGGAGGCCCCGCCCGCCCCGTACATCCGCCCGAACCGCTCACCCGCTCCGGAGGAGACATGGCCCCACTCCTGCACGCCGCAACGGCGGCCGGCCTCACCACCCTCACGCTGGACTCCCCGGCCAACCGCAACGCGCTCTCCGCGGACCTCGTCCGCGAACTCCGCACCGCGCTCGACACCGCCGCCGCGGACCCCGCGGTCCGGGCGATCGTCCTCACCCACACCGGCACCACCTTCTGCGCCGGCGCCGACCTCAAGTCCCCCTGCGACCCCGCCGACTTCCTCGCCCTGCTCCGCGAGATCGCCGAGCTGCCCAAGCCCGTCGTCGCCCGGGTCACCGGTCACGTCCGCGCCGGCGGCCTCGGCCTGCTCGGCGTCTGCGACATCGCCGCCGCCGGGCCGCAGTCCTCGTACGCGTTCACCGAAACCCACCTCGGCCTGGCCCCCGCCGTGATCTCGATGCCGCTGCTCCCGCGGCTCGACCCGCGCGCGGCCGCCCGCTACTTCCTCACCGCCGAGCGCTTCGACGCCGCCGAGGCCACCCGGATCGGCCTGCTCACCCTGCACGCGCAGGACGTGGACCAGGCCCTGGAACCCGTCCTGGCCGGCCTGCGCAAGGCCTCCCCGCAGGGCCTGGCCGCCTCGAAGGCGCTGACGACCGCCGCCGTACGGGAAACCCTGGACCGTGACGGCGCCCGCCTGACCGGACTCTCCGCGTCGCTCTTCGCCTCCGACGAGGCCCGTGAGGGCATCACCGCCCGCTTCGAGCGCCGGGACCCGTCATGGTCGCTGTGACGGACCCCGACCCCCGCGCCGACTCCCGTGCCGACTCCCGCCCCGACGCCCACCCCCACACCCACACCCGCTCCGGCCCCAAGCAGGCGCGCAGCCGTGCCACCCGGCGCCATCTCCTGGAGGCGGCCGTCTCCTGCCTGGCGGAACACGGCTGGGCGGGCTCCACCGTCTCCGTCGTCGCCGAACGGGCCGGGGTCTCGCGAGGCGCCGCCCAGCACCACTTCCCGACCCGCGAGGCCCTGTTCACCGCGGCCGTCGCGTACGTCGCGGAGGAGCGGTCCACCGCCCTGCGCGACCTCTTCCACGCCGGCCCGGTGGCCCGCCCCGCGGTGGTGGAGGCGCTCGTGGACCTGTACACCGGCGCCCTCTTCCGCGCCGCCCTCCAGCTGTGGGTCGCCGCCTCCAACGAGGAGCAACTGCGCCCCCAGGTGACCGAGCTGGAGGCGCGCGTCGGCCGCGAGACCCACCGCATCGCCGTCGAGCTCCTGGGCGCCGACGAGTCCGTCCCCGGCGTACGGGAGACCGTGCAGGGCTTCCTCGACATGGCCCGCGGCCTCGGCCTGGCCAACGTCCTCACCGACGACACGGCCCGCCGCGCCCGCGTGGTCGCCCAGTGGTCCCGGATCCTGGACGCCGCCCTGGGCTGAAACGCGACGGGCGCCGCACCCCGGTACGGGATACGGCGCCCGGCGTTCGGCGGCGAGTGATCAGGCGATGCCCTCGTAGCCCTCGATGTCGCGGGGGTCGCGCCGGGCCGGGCCGACGTACCGGGCCGACGGGCGGACCAGGCGGCCCGTGCGCTTCTGCTCCAGGATGTGCGCCGACCACCCGGCCGTACGGGCGCACGTGAACATGGAGGTGAACATGTGCGCCGGAACCTCCGCGAAGTCGAGCATGATCGCGGCCCAGAACTCCACGTTGGTGGCCAGCACCCGGTCGGGACGGCGCGCGTGCAGCTCCTCCAGCGCAGCCTTCTCCAGCGCGGCGGCCACCTCGTAGCGCGGGGCGTCCAGCTCCTTGGCCGTACGCCGCAGGACGCGGGCGCGCGGGTCCTCCGCGCGGTACACGCGGTGCCCGAAGCCCATCAGCCGCTCGCCCTTGTCCAGGGCCTTCTTCACGTACGCCACGGCGTCGCCGGTGCGCTCGATCTCCTCGATCATGCCGAGGACGCGCGACGGCGCCCCGCCGTGCAGCGGGCCCGACATGGCGCCGACCGCGCCGGACAGCGCCGCCGCCACGTCCGCACCGGTGGAGGCGATCACCCGCGCCGTGAAGGTCGAGGCGTTCATGCCGTGCTCGGCGGCCGAGGTCCAGTACGCGTCGACGGCCTTGACGTGCCGCGGGTCCGGCTCGCCCCGCCAGCGGATCATGAACCGCTCGACCACGGACTCGGCCTTGTCGATCTCCCGCTGGGGCACCATCGGCCGGCCCTGGCCGCGGGCGGACTGGGCGACGTACGACAGCGCCATCACGGCGGCCCGCGCGAGATTGTCGCGTGCGGTGCGCTCGTCGATGTCGAGCAGCGGTTTCAGACCCCACACGGGGGCGAGCATGGCGAGCGCGGACTGCACGTCGACACGGATGTCACCGGAGTGGACGGGGATCGGGAAGGGCTCGGCGGCCGGCAGGCCGGGGTTGAAGGCACCGTCGACGAGCAGGCCCCAGACGTTCCCGAAGGAGACGTGGCCGACGAGGTCTTCGATGTCTACACCCCGGTAGCGGAGGGCTCCGCCTTCCTTGTCGGGCTCGGCGATCTCCGTCTCGAACGCGACGACCCCTTCGAGCCCGGGTACGAAGTCGGACATCAGGCGGCTCCTCAGATAGTGCGAACACGCGCGGCTCCCGGCGTGACTCGCGGTCCGGCGCGGTCATCCCCGTTGATGCCCGGCACGGCCGATGGTCACCCGTGCGGGAACCTTCGGACCGGCCCCAAGATTTTGTCCGTTCCCGATGGCCTGCGGAAGCGTGACATACGGCACACCGCCCACCGTCGTCCTGCGGCAGGATGGCACGCGTGACCGACCATGACCTTGACCCCGCCGTCATGCGCAAGCAGTACCGCTCGCAGATCCTCGCCGAGGAGAGCCTCGCCGAGGACCCCATGCGGCAGTTCGCGCGGTGGTTCCAGCAGGCCGCCGACGCGCAGCTCTTCGAACCGAACGCCATGGTCGTCTCCACGGCCACCCCGGACGGCCGGCCCAGTTCGCGCACGGTCCTGCTGAAGCAGTTCGACGAGCGCGGCTTCGTCTTCTTCACCAATTACCGCTCCCGCAAGGGCCGCGAGCTGGCCGAGAACCCGCACGTCGCCCTGCTCTTCCCCTGGCACGCCATCGCCCGCCAGGTCATCGTCACCGGCACGGCGGCCCGTATCGGCCGCGACGAGACGGCGGCGTACTTCCGCTCCCGCCCCCACGGCTCCCAGCTGGGCGCCTGGGCGAGCGACCAGTCCAGCGTGATCGGCTCCCGCGCGGAACTGGACCGGCACTACGCCGAGCTCGCCGCCCGCTACCCCGAGGACGAACAGGTACCGGTCCCGCCGCAGTGGGGCGGCCTGCGGGTCACCCCGGACGCGGTGGAATTCTGGCAGGGCCACGAGAACCGTCTCCACGACCGGCTGCGGTACGTCCTGGACGGCGGCAAGTGGCGCGTCGAGCGCCTCTGCCCGTAGCCCGTGGTCCCGTAGCCCGTGGTCCCGCAGGCCGTGGCCGGCCCGGAAAAACAGACGACCCGCGGGCTCGGGTCTCTCCTGCAGTGAGAGAAGCCGGCCGGACGTACCGGCGAGCCCGCGGGTCGGGTGACTGCTGTGGATTGGCGCCTGGCGATCCCGCCGGGCACCGCACTGGGTGCGTGCGACGACGGGCGCTTAGCCCGCAGCCACCTCACGCGTCCGGATTTCATACATTTCCGGGATCACCTCCTTTCAGTGTGCGACCACCCTAAGCAGCCCTGTGCTCTCCGCTCAACCGAATTTCGGGCGTGAATCCGTAGGTGTACCCATCGGCCCTCTGGAGCAGCCGGAGATGCCGGTAGGAGACGTCGAAACGGCTGGTCAACGTGGTGATGCGATGCTGACCGCTCGTCCGGACCGCGATGCGTCCCACCCAGATGCCGACCCATTTCCCCCGGGGAACGACGGCTCGCACCAGGTCGCCGGTGGTGTACCCATGGTGGGTTTTGCTGCGATCACAGCGACCCCTGTCGCCTTCGAGCCGGGGTCGAGGCGCAGCTGTACGCCCGCGACGACGGAGCCAGCACGGGTTCGGTGCTTGAGCCGGATGGTGAAGGGAGCGCGCCTTGCTACGACGGCACGTCCTCTGTCGAGCAACTCGCGGGCACGGGCAGGGTGGCAGGGCATGAGCGGCTCGCCTCCCTTTGCCAGAACGAACACCCGGCTTGCCGTTCTGCGGGGAGCGTCACCGCTCCCGGTCTCTGCCATGACCGCTGGCGCAGCAGCGGATCCGGCGTTCCGCCGACGGGTCCAGGTGCGGTTCCCGCCGGTCTGCCCTCGCCCATGTTCGACGCCGGTGCCCGGCCTTGCGGCTGGGAGTCCGTGAGCCGTTTCGTCCCTGCTCCCGGGGGTGTCTGCTCTCACGGATTCCACTGTGGCCGTACCGTCCACGGCATCCACGGGTACATCGATTTCCCAGAACGCGGTGTGGGCTGCGTCACGTTCCAGTTCAATGATCTGACGTGCCGCACACGCGAACACCTGCAGGGGGTGCCAGGTGAGTGCTTCCGGACGTGGGGAGACCACCGACGATCTGCTCGCAGCGCTGCTCGACGGGATGGACGCCGCCCTGTGCGCGTTCGACTCCGACGGCGTGATCACGCACTGGAACAGGGAGGCCGAGCGGATCCTGGGCTGGTCCGCCGCCGAGGCCGTAGGGCGCGAGGGGTTCGCCGGGTGGGCGGTGCGGGCCGCCGACGCGCAGGACGTACACGACAGACTCATGGCCGCCCAGGACGTGCCGGGGCGGCAGGTGCACGAGTTCGCGCTGCTGACCAAGGACGGCGGACGCGTCCTCGTACGGACCCAGTCCGCCGGGGTGCCGGGCGCCGACGGGAAACCGGCCGGGGTGTACTGCGCCTTCAGCGAGGTGCACGCGCAGATCGACCTGGAGCGGTCCATCGCGTTGAGCGAGGCGCTGATGGAGGACGCCTCGTGGGGCGTCGTCCTCGTCGATGTGGACCTGCGGCCCGCCGTGGTCAACACGCATGCCGCGCGCGCTTTCGGCACCGGCCGCACCGCGTTGCTGGGGCGGCCGCTCGGGGAGTTGCTCACGCAGGGCGTGGAGGAGCTGGAGGGCGCACTCCAGCACGTGCTCGCCGAAGGGGCGCCGCCCGCACCGGTGGAGCTGTGGGTGTCGGTGCGCACGGCGGAGGGGGTGCGGCGGCGGTGCTGGCGGTGCGGGTTCCTGCGGCTGGCCTCGCCGCTGGCGGAGGAGCCGGTGCCGCTCGGGGTGGGCTGGCTGTTCCAGGACGTCACCGAGGCCCGGCAGGAGCAGCTGGACACCGCGCAGCTGCGGTTCCGCTCCCATCAGCTCCACCGGGCGGGGCGGGCGGCCGCCGAGTGCGAGGACCCGGCCGAGGCGGCCGCCGTACGCCTGGAGTTCGCGCTCGCCGGCTTCGCCGAGCACGCGCTGCTCGACGTACTGGAGCCGTCGGGCGGCTCGCGGCGGCGCCGGCTCGTACGGGCTGTCGCGTCGCCGCCGGTGCTCCCGGGGCCGGGTGCGATCCCCGTACGGTACGAGGCCGGGCATCCGGCGTTGCAGGCGCTGGACCGGATCGGCTCGGTGCGGGCGAGCGCGCCGGGCGGGGAGGCGGCCGAGGCGTGGGCGCGGGCGCGCCGGTGGCCGGAGGGCGCGGTGCACGGGCTGTGCACGGTGCTGCGGAGCCGGGGGCGGACCCTGGGGGCGCTGACCTTCCTGCGCGGGCCTTCGCGGCCGGCCTTCGAGCGCGCGGACGCCGTGTACGCCGAGGAGGTGGCCGCCCGGGTCGCGGCCGATCTCGACCTCGCGGCGGGGGCACCGGGCGGGCCGGGGGCGCCGGGGAAGTAGCCGCGCGTCAGGGCGGGGCATTCCGGATCCGGCGGGCGGACCCGGCCACCGGCACGGAGGCCGGTCACGGCCGGCGGACCCGGCTCCCTGGCGGCGGAGGTCAGTCGGCGGGCGGAGGCGGGCCACGGGCGGCGGACCCGGCTCCCTGGCGGCGGAGGTCAGTCGGCGGGCGGAGGCGGGCCACGGGCGGCGGACCCGGCAGTCCATGGGGGCGCTGCGCGCGACCCGCCGGCGGCGGAGGCCGGTCAGTGGCGGAAGAAGATCCGGTCGCCGTACTCCTGCATCACCCGGCCGTTCCACTCGTGGCCGCCGTCGACGTTCCCGGAGCGCAGCAGCGGGGGCTCGACCCCGCGCGCGGCGAGCTCCCCGGCCGCCGCCGCCATGACCGCCTGCATGATCGCGCTGGTCACGACGGTGGAGGCGGGGGCGAAGGGCGCTGCGATGCCGTCGATGCTCAGCTCGGCGTCGCCGACCGCGATCTTGCTGTCGAGGACGACGTCGCAGTGGTCGCGGAGGAAGGTGCCGGAGACGTGGCGCGACTTGGTCTCGGTGGCGTAGGCGACCGAGGTCACGCCGATGACCTTGAGGCCGATGGCGCGGGCGTTCATGGCCATCTCGACCGGCAGGGCGTTGCGCCCGGAGAGGGAGATGATGACGAGGACGTCGCCGTCGGACGCGGGGCTGCTGTCCAGGACGGCGCCGGCGAGGCCGTCGACCCGCTCCAGGGCGCTGCCCAGCGTCGCGGGCATGACATCGATGCCGACGGTGCCCGGAACGGCGAGGAAGTTCATCACGGCGAGCCCGCCGGCCCGGTAGACCACGTCCTGGGCGGGCAGCGAGGAGTGGCCGGCGCCGAAGGCGAAGAGCCGCTTGCCGGCGGCCACGGCGTCGGCGATGAGGGAGCCGGCCTCGCCGATGTGCGAGGCCTCCTCGTCCCGCACCCGCTCCAGCAGGCCGATGGCGGCGTCGAAGAACTGACCGGCCAGCTTGCTCTCGCTCATACGCCGAGGGCCCTTCCAGAGGTGGGTGCGCGTGCGTGTCCGCCGCTCACCGTGCGGTCTGGACCAAGGGCGTGTCAATACGGACGTCAATCCCTTGCCCGAAGGTGCTGCGGGATGTCCTGTACGGGCTGTGACCGCCCGGCACGGGACGGTTGTCCGCCCGATGCGTCAGAATTGGGGGCAGGGCCAGCGCACGCAATCCGAGGGGCACGAATGTCCGGACTGATCGATACCACGGAGATGTATCTCCGCACCATCCTTGAGCTGGAAGAGGAAGGTGTGGTCCCCATGCGCGCCCGTATCGCCGAGCGGCTCGATCAGAGCGGCCCGACGGTGAGCCAGACCGTGGCGCGGATGGAGCGGGACGGGCTGGTCGCCGTCGCCAGCGACCGGCACCTGGAGTTGACGGAGGAGGGCCGGCGGCTGGCGACGCGCGTGATGCGCAAGCACCGGCTGGCCGAATGCCTGCTCGTGGATGTCATCGGCCTGGAGTGGGAGCAGGTGCACGCCGAGGCCTGCCGCTGGGAGCACGTGATGAGCGAGGCGGTGGAGCGGCGGGTGCTGGAGCTGCTGCGTCACCCGACCGAGTCGCCGTACGGGAACCCGATCCCGGGGCTGGAGGAGCTGGGCGAGAAGGCCGAGGCGGACCCGTTCCTCGACGCGGGGATGGTGAGCCTCGCCGAGCTGGACCCGGGTACGGAGGGCAAGACCGTGATCGTCCGCCGGATCGGCGAGCCGATTCAGACGGACGCGCAGCTGATGTACACCCTGCGGCGGGCGGGCGTGCAGCCCGGCTCGGTGGTCAGCGTGACCGAATCCCCGGGCGGTGTGCTGGTCGGCAGCGGCGGGGAGGCTGCCGAGCTGGAGGCGGATGTCGCCTCGCACGTCTTCGTCGCGAAGCGCCCGTAGCAGCGGTAGCAGCCGGCGTCATGGGGCTGGAGTAGTCGGCAAGCCCCTGGTGTGGACGGTCCCGGCGCCTCACGGCGCCGGGACCGGTCCTCCCCTTGTGACCTGGAGCCCCGAGCTCTCAAGGTCACCCCCTTCGGACCGTCTTCCCCGAGCGGCCCGTCTCCCTGTGGAAAGGATCTCCATCGGCAGCGGCGGCCAATCCTTGAGCAAGGTCACTCGAAAGAGCGGTGTTGTGGGCGAGAACCCAGTTTTCGAATGCGGGTTCGATAGTCTGGTCGGGAGTGAAGGGGGTGCATCTGCGGTGGTACAGCGCATCGATGTGACAGGGGCCGATGGTGTGCGCCTGGCCGCCTGGGAGTTCCGGCGATCGACCGCGCGGCCGGCGCCCGCGGAGCTGCCCGGAGTCCTGTTACTCCACGGTCTGATGGGCCGCGCCCTCCACTGGGCCGGCACCGCCCGCTGGCTCGGCGAGCGCCGCCGCGTCGTGGCACTGGACCAGCGCGGCCACGGCCTGAGCGACCAACTGCCCGTCGGCCCGGACCTCTCGGCCTCCTTGGGCCGCGAGGCCTTCGTGGCCGACGCCGAAGCCGCCGTCGAGCAGCTCGGCCTGGCGCCCGTGACCCTGATCGGCCACTCCATGGGCGCGCTGACCGCCTGGCAGCTCGCGGCCCGCCGCCCCGACCTGGTCGAGGCGCTGGTGATCTGCGACATGCGCGCCTCCGCCCTCGGCGAAGCCTCCCAGCAGGACTGGGAGGACTGGTTCCACCGCTGGCCCCTGCCGTTCCCCACGCAGGACGCGGCCCGCCGCTGGTTCGGCGAGGAGGACCCCCGGGTGGAGCGCCCCGACCCCGCCCGCGGTGCCTTCTTCGCCGACGTCATGCAGGAGGCCCCGGACGGCTGGCGCCCGCTCTTCTCCCGCCGCCAGATGCTGACGGCCCGCGCGACGTGGGTCCACGACGCGCACTGGGAGGAACTGGCCCAGGTGCGCTGCCCGACCCTGGTGGTCCGCGGCCTGGACGGCGAACTGGGCCGGGCCGAAGCCCAGGAAATGGTCCGCGTCCTCCCGGCCGGCCAGTACGCGGAGATCCCCGACGCCGGCCACTATCTCCACTACGACCAGCCGGCCGCGTGGCGCGCGGCCGTGGAGCACTTCCTGGACGGGGTCAAGGCGACCCGGAGCTGACTCAGACCCGGCGGGCCTTGACCCCGTCGAGCAGAGCGGCCCACGCGTGGGCGGCGACCCGGAGCACCCGCCCGCCGGGGTCGCCGCTCTCGGCGACGAGGACGTGGCCGGCGTCGCCGCCGTCGCCGGGTGCGGTGGCGACGTAGACGCAGGAGTTGCCCTCCGCGCAGTAGGACGACCTCTGCCAGTCGTAGGGGGTCATGTGGGGCTGCCTTTCACCGGTTCCGGACGATGGAGCTGATGAGGTCGCGGGTCTGGGCCGGGTTGAGGGCCACCGCTTCCAGTCGCTCGAACAGTGTGCGGTACTTGGCCAGTTGTGGCTCGGCATCCAGGAACACCAGTCCGTGCGACTGGTCGAGCTGGACGCTGTCCAGCTGAGGCACCGGGCCGTGCGCGTAATAGATGGACTGGCCGGACCCCGGAAAGGCGCCTGCTGAGAACGGAATTGCCTGGATGGTGATGTGGTCACGGTCGCTCATGTCGAGCAGGTGTTTCAACTGGGCGTCAGCAATGGCCGGTCCGCCTACGGCGATGTGTAGTGCCGCCTCGTGGATGATCACCTGGTAGGGGGTCGGGGTGTCCTCGTAGAGGATCCGTTGGCGTTTCACGCGGAATGAGACGCGGTCCTCCACGTCTGGCGGCGGGAGCGCGGGAACAGCCTGGCGGAAGATCTCGCGGGCATGCTCGACGGTCTGGAGCAGTCCGGGAACGTGCATGGTGATCGCGTCGCGCAGCGCCCGCGCGTGGTGCTCCAGTTCGGCGAGGTCCAGGAGGGGGTCGGGAAGGATCCCGCGGTACTCCTCCCACCACCCGCGGCGACGCTCTCCGATCATCCCGACCAGTGCCTCGATGTACGGCTGGTCCGTGCATCCGTAGAGGTCGGCCAGCGTACGGAGGCGCTCTGGGCTGACGCCGAACCGCGCGGCTTCCAGGTTGCTGATCTGGCTCTGCCGGATCCCCATGCGCTGGGCGGCCTCGGTTGCGTTCAGGCCGGCGCTTTCGCGCATCTTGCGCAGCTCGGCGCCGAACCTGAGCTGACGGGCAGTCGCCATACTCAACTCGCCTTTCGCAGAGGGCTGTCACCCACATGAGTGGCAATGTATTCAATTACAAGGAAGTCGTGAAGCAAGTTATATCGAGCCGCTACTTTGGGATGCAGGCCACCGCCTGGAAGTACCCCGCTCGACGGAGCGACCTGGTCACCGGGCACCACACGCCCACGGTTCAACTCTCCTCCGCGATCGGACACTTCCGTGGACGCAACCGTAACTCCGTCCTGGGCCTACACCCTCCAACTCCCGCACGACCCCCGCGCAGCGGGAATCGCCCGCTCCACGCTGCGGGCGGTGCTCCGTAGCCACGCCATGACCGGGCCGGCGGACACCGCCGAGCTCCTCGCGAGCGAGCTCGTCTCCAACGCCTACCGGCACGCGTACGGGCCCTGCGCCCTCCGCCTGCGGGCGGTGGACGCCGACCGCGTCCGCGTCGGCGTCTGGGACACCAACCCGCACATCCCGGCCCCCTTCGGCGGCGAGCCCGCACCGTCCGTGTCCGGCGCGGAGGGCGGGCGCGGGCTGGCCCTCGTACGGCTGTGCGCGGACCGGTACGGCTCCTACCGCTTCGAAGGCGGGGCGCAGGCGGGCAAGCTGCTCTGGGTGGAGTGCGGGTCGCGCGAGTGAATCGGGACGGCAAAGGAAAGAGGGGCGACGGGCCACCGGCCGTTCGCCCCTCCCCGGCAGACGTCCCGCGCGGGACTCAGCCCTTGCTCACCGCCAGCAGGATCTCCGGCAGCTTGCGGGCCACCGTCGGGGCCGCCAGGCGCAGGCCCGCCCAGGTGGCCAGGGTGCCCCAGGCCACTCCGAGGGGGAGCAGCGTCCAGGAGGCGCTCTGGTGGTCCGCCCCGTTGAACCAGATCGTCAGGGCGATCACCGGGGCGCAGATCACCGCCGAGGCCAGCATGCCGCCGAAGATGCCCATCCAGGCGAGTCCGGCCTGGCCCGGGGCGACGTTCTTGAAGGCGCCGTCCGTCGGGATGGAGTACGGGAAGCGGGCCGAGGCCAGCGCCCCCGTGCACAGCATCGAGCCCAGCAGGGCCAGGCCCAGACCGAGGGCGGCCGGGAAGGCGCGCCAGTCGCCGATCAGCGCGGCGGTGACCGCCGTGACGAGGACCGTGTACGGGACCGTGACGAGGGCCAGTGCCCAGGCGCGGGCGCGCAGTTCCACGTACGCGTCGCGCGGGGTGGAGATGGTCTGGGCGACCATCCAGAACGCCGAGGTGTCCTGGCCGAACTGGTTGTACATCTGGATGCCGAGCATGCCCGCGCCGAAGCAGGCCAGGTAGATGGATCCGGTGCCCTGGAGGGCGTTGAAGACCGGGACGATCATGCCGATCGCCAGCGCGGTCACCCACGCGGACTTGGTCTTCGGGTCGCGCACGGCGTACCGCAGGGTGCGCTGCACGGCCGCGCCGGTCCGGCCGCCCGGCAGCAGGGACCAGAAGCCGGCCGCGCCGGGCTCCTTGGCGGGGTTGGAGGCCGCCGCGATCGTCGAGCCGTCCGGCGTCACCATCAGCTTGGTCAGGCTCCGCTCCCAGAACCACAGGAGGAGGACCAGCGCGCCGACCGTGACAGCGAGTTGGGCCGCCGCCACCCCGTACGCGCCGTCGCTCGCCGAGTCCACCATGCCGACGGCGGTCGCGGGCGGCAGCCACCGCACCACCGCCTCGACGGGCTCCAGCTGGGACAGGCCGCCCGTCTGGAACAGGCGCTGACTGGCGAAGTTGGCCACCTGCGCGCCCACCGCGATCAGCAGCCCGCTGAGCAGCGCGAGGTCGCGCCCCTTGCGGCTGGTCAGCAGGCGCACATTGGCCGTGGCCACCGCCCGCGCGAGGACCACGCAGCCGACGAGCAGCAGCGGGACGGCCAGGACGGCGGCGGCGATGCCGGCGCCGCCCCGCGCGACCGCTATCACCGAGCCGACGGCGAGGCACAGGGTGAACAGCGGGCCGATGCCGACCAGGGAGGAGGCGAGCAGGGCCCGTACGAGGGGACGCGGGCGCAGCGGCAGCATGACCAGCCGGCTCGGGTCGAGCGTCTCGTCACCGGTGGGGAAGAACAGCGGCATGAAGGTCCAGCCGAGCGCCAGGATCGCGGCCAGCAGCACGACGACCGTGCCGGCGTGGTCGTTCCCGCGGAGCAGGGCGAGGCCGAGCGTGACGAAGAAGCCGACCACCAGCGCGAAGGCGAGGCTCGTGAAGTAGGCGGCCTTGCGCTTCGAGGAGCCCTTGAGGCCGTTGCGCAGCAGCGACAGCTTGAGGCGGACGAAGACCGGGGTCAGGGAGACGGGTGCGGCGGCCGTGGTCATCGCGCGGCCGTCCCGCCGCCGAGCCAGTCCAGCGAGTCGCCGGCCGCGTCGCGCCCGAGCGCGCCGACCAGTTCGAGGAAGGCGGCCTGGAGGGAGGGCGCGGCGCCCCGTACGTCGGCCAGCGGGCCCGCGGCGCGGATGCGTCCGGCGGCCATGACGGCGACCCAGTCGCACAGCGACTCGACGAGCTCCATCACGTGGGAGGAGAAGACGACCGTGGCGCCGGACGCGGTGTAACGTTCCAGCACTCCGCGGATGGTCTGCGCCGACACCGGGTCCACGCCCTCGAACGGCTCGTCCAGGAACAGCACTTCCGGGTTGTGCAGCAGGGCGGCCGCCAGGCCGATCTTCTTGCGCATGCCCGTCGAGTAGTCCACGACCAGCTTGTGCTGCGAGCCCGCGAGGTCGAGGACCTCCAGCAGCTGCGTCGCCCGCTTGTCGGTCTCCTCGCCCGGCAGGCCGCGCAAGCGGCCGATGTAGCCGAGCAGCTCCCGCCCCGACAGCCGCTCGAAGAGCCTCATGCCCTCCGGCAGCACACCGATCCGGGACTTCACCTCGGCCGGGTCCGCCCACACGTCGTGTCCGGCGACGACGACCCGCCCCATGTCCGGCCGCAGCAGACCGGTGATCATCGACAGTGTCGTCGTCTTGCCCGCGCCGTTCGGGCCGACCAGGCCGATGAACTGGCCGGCGGGCAGCTCCAGGTCGATCCCCGCCACGGCCACCTGGTCCCCGAAGCGCTTCCACAGGCCTTCCACCCGCACGGCGGGCGGCGCGGATCGCGCGCCGCCCGTTCCGTACGTCCCCGCCATCGCATCAGCCTGGTCTGGCATGCGTGTGCCTCTCGTTCCGTCCCCGTTGGTCGTTCTCTTCTCACCATAGGAGGAGCGGGAAAGGCCCGAGCATTACTTATGTCATGAGTTTCCGGCCCGAAATCCCATGCGCACGGCCCCTTACCGGCTCCGGCGGGCCCGCTCCGCCGCCGCCTCACGCCCGCACGCGTACGCCAGCGCGTCGATCAGCTCCTCCGTGTCCGGCAGCCACCGGTTCGCCGGCGTGGGCCGCCGCGCCCACTGGACGGCGCCCCGGCCGCCGTAGCGGGTGGGCGGGGCGGCCACGTACTCGCCCTCGCCGCGCGCGGACAGGTCCATCGCGGCCGGTGACCAGCCGAGCTTGCGTACGAGGTCCGCCACCTTGGCCCCGGCGCCCGGCAGGACGAAGAACAGCATCCGGTGGTCGGGGCTGAGGGTGACCGGCCCGAGGGTGCGCTGCATCCGCTCCAGCCGCGCCAGCGCCAGGAAGCCGGCCGAGTCGGGGACGTCCAGCGCGTCGAACGTCCGGCCCGTCGGCATCAGGATCGAGGCCTGTGGGTGCTTGGCCCAGATCCGCCGGACCTGCACCGCGCTGCCGGTGGCCTGCGCCGCCCAGTCCTTGACGGCCGGATGGGCGCCCGGCGCGGCGCAGTCCTCCGCCCCGCAGGAGCACAGCTCCCGCCCGTTGGCCACCTCCAGCCAGGTGCCGGCGAAGACGTCCCAGTGCCGTTCTTCCGCGTACCGCACGGCATGGTCCAGCAGCTGCTCGCCGCGCTGCTTGGGGATGGGTGCGGTCTCCGTGACTCCGATGGTCTCTTCCACGCCCATCACAACTCCCCGCGTCACCCGGGGTTACGGGCGTAAACCAGCCGGTGGGCGGAGCATCGATCCTGCACACGGGGCGCACCGGTGCATTGGCGGGGGCGCGTAGGAGGCCGGGGCGCGGTCGCTGGGTAACGACAAGACGCAGAGGGGAAGATTCTCCGCACTTCAGGCGGGAAGTGATCATTCCGAACGATCACCCGCGGCCTCAGGGGGTTTTCATGGCAGCCAGGCCTCTCGTTGCCCGCCAGCCGAACGAACGGCTGCAGGCACTCATCCAGGAAGCCGGGTGCTCCAACGCCGGGCTCGCCCGGCGCGTCAACATGTGCGGGGCCGAACACGGCCTCGATCTCCGCTACGACAAGACCTCCGTGGCCCGCTGGCTGCGTGGCCAGCAGCCCCGCGGCCGGGCACCCGGCATCATCGCCGAGGCGCTCGGGCGCAAACTCGGCCGGACCGTCACCATCGACGAGATCGGCATGGCCAACGGCAAGAACCTCGCCTCCGGCGTCGGCCTGCAGTTCTCCCCGACCGTCATCGGCGCGATCGAGCAGGTCTGCGAGCTGTGGCGCAGCGACGTCGGGCGCCGCGATTTCCTGGCGGGATCGAGCGTGGCCGCCTCCGCGCTCGTCGAACCGAGCCGCGACTGGCTGATCACCGCGGCCGATACGCAGGTGGCCCGCAGCGGCGGCTCGCGGGTCGGCATGTCCGACGTGGAGGCGGTACGGGCGACTACCGAGGCCCTCACCGACCTCGACCACCGTTTCGGCAGCGGGCACATCCGGCCCGTGGTCGTGCACTACCTCAACTCCGTGGTGTCCGGCCTGATCGGCGGCTCGTACCGGGAACCGGTCGGACGGGCACTGTTCGGGGCGGTGGCCCGACTGACCGAGCTCGCGGGCTACATGGCGGTGGACACCGGTCAACCGGGGCTGGCGCAGCGCTACTACATCCAGGCGCTACGCCTCGCCCAGGCGGCCGGGGACCGCGCGTACGGGGGCTACGTGCTCGCGGCGTCCATGAGCCACCTCGCCGCCGAACTGGGCAATCCGCGGGAGATCGCGCAGCTGGCGCGGGCGGCCCAGGAGGGCACGAGGGGGCAGGTCACCCCGCGGGTGGAGGCCATGTTCTACGCGGCGGAGGCGCGCGGGCACGCGCTGCTCGGCGATACCCGGGCCACGGCGGTGCTGTCCTCGCGGGCGGTGACCGCGCTGGAGCGGGCGGAGCCGGAGTCGGGTGACGACCCGGTGTGGATCCGCCACTTCGGCCAGGCCTACCTGGCGGACGAACTGGCCCACTGCCACCGGGACCTGGGCCAGGCGGAGGCGGCGGGCAAGCGTGCGGAGGAGGCGCTACGGGGCCTCCCCGCGACGAAGGCCCGCCGCCGGGCCATCGGGCTGCTGCTGCTGGCCGCGGCGCAGGTGCAGCAGCGGGAGGTGGAACAGGCCTGCCAGACGGCCGCGAAGGCGGCGGACCTGCTGGCGGACCTCCGCTCGAACCGGGGCGCGGAGTATCTGGACGACTTCCGGCTGCGGCTGGAGCCGTACCGGGAGGAGGCGGCGGTACGGGAGTTCGGGGCGCGGCTGGAGGCGAGGGCCGCCTAGCGGCGGGCCGGGCGGATCCGGCTCGGCCGGGCGGGGCGGCGCGGGCGGGCCGGGCGGATCCGGCTTGGCCGGGCGGGGCGGGGCGGGTGCGGCGCCGTTGCCGGGCGCTGCCCCCGGGCCCCCGCGCCTCAAACGCCGGCGGGGCTGAAAGCCTGGGGCGCTGCCCCGGAGTCTCGCGCCTCAAGCGCCGGCGGGGCTGGGGATCGGGGCTTTGGCGCCGGGTCGTCGTGCCTCACGGGCCGGCGGGGGTTTAATGCGCCAGGGGAGCCGGGTGGCCTGACGGTGGCGGTGGGTGACCAGGTAGCGTGAGCCGACGGTTCCGTAGGTGCGGACGAGTCGGCGAAGGAGACCCGGTGACGGAGAGCGGACAAGGGGGCGCCCCCCAGCCGGGAGCCCCGTGGGGTCCGGACCCGGCGTCCGGTTACCCGGAGCGGCCAGAGTGGCAGCAGCCCGGCCAGGAGCCGCAGCCCGCGTACGGCTACCCGCAACACGCCCCGCCCGCCCAGCCGGCGGTGGGGCACGTGGTGGGGCCGGGGTACGAGGGGCCGGGCGATCCGCACGGCTACGGCTACCCGCCGCTGCCCGAGGCGGTCACCCAGTACATCCCGCCCGTCCCGGCAGGCCCGGCGCACGACGAGGCCGCGACCCAGTACATCCCGCCCGTGCCCGCGGCGTCGGCAGGCCACCCTCACGACGAGGCCGCGACCCAGTACATCCCGCCCGTCCCGGCAGGTCCGGGTCACGACGAGGCGGCCACGCAGTACATCCCGCCCGTGCCCGCGGGTCCGGCAGGCCCGGCGCACGACGAGGCCGCCACGCAGTACATCGCGCCCGTCCCGGCCGCCGAGTTCGACGGGCTCTTCCGCGGCGAGGACGACACCGCCGGGCACACCCAGCACCTGCCGCCGATCCAGGAGCCGGTGCTGCGCCGACCGCCGCCGCGGCCCTACCCGCCGCGCGCGCAGGGCCCCGTACCGCCCCCGCAGCACCCGCAGTACGCGCCGCCGCTCCCGCCCCCGCCGCCGGAGGCCCCGCGCAAGGTGTCGCCCGCGATCATCGCCGCGGTGGTCATCGGCCTGGCCGTCGTCGGGCTCGGCGTGGGCGCGCTGCTCGGCGACGGCAAGCCGCAGAACAACGACCCGGGCGCGGTGCCCTCCGTACCCGCCGCGAGCGGTGGTTCCGCGGCGCCCGCCGGGGAGGCCCCCGTCGACCCGGCCCGCCCGCAGGCCGTCCAGCTGGACAAGCTCCTCGCGGACAGCAACGACAGCAGGGCCGCGGTGATCAAGGCCGTCGAGGACATCAAGGTCTGCAAGAACCTCGACCAGGCGGCCGTCGACCTGCGCGCCGCGGCCCGCCAGCGCGAGGAGCTCGTCACCCGCCTCCAGGAGCTGAAGCTGGACCAGCTCCCGGACCACGTGAAGTTGTCCGCGGCCCTCACCAAGGCCTGGAAGTCCTCCGCGGACGCCGACAACAGCTACGCGGCGTGGGCGCAGGACGTGGGCGGCGGCAAGGGCGACAAGGACGACAAGGACGAGAAGGGCTGCAAGGACGGCAGGGCGAAGTCCAGTGACAACGCCGTCGCCGGCAACAAGGCGAGCGGTGAGGCGACGAAGGCCAAGGAGTCGGCCGCGACCCTGTGGAACACGATCGCGGCCAAGTACGGCCTCACCAAGCGGGACAAGTCCCAGCTGTAGCCCCGGTCGCCCCGCGGATCAGGCCGTGCGCGGGGCCTGTTCCAGCATCTGCGTCATGTCCATCGGCTGCTCGCCCTGCTGGGCGACGAGGCGGCCGGACTGGACGATCTGGAAGGTGACCCGGCCGTTGACCATGCGGGGGAAGCCGGCGACGGCGCGCATGTCCTGGTAGCGCCAGCTCAGCTCGGGAGTGAGCCCGCCGGTCTTGACGGCCTCCGAGTGGTTCAGGAGCCGGGCGATCTTGCGGCCGGTGATGTCCTCGTCCGCCGAGAAGCGGTTCACGATCTCGCTCAGCACGGTGTAGGCGATCCACGTGGTCTGCGTGCCGCTGTCGTCGGGGTCGACGCTGCCGTCGCCGAAGGCGTGCTGGGAGATCACCTTCCGCATCGGCTCCCAGAGCGGATCGCTGGACACCGGGTACCAGCTCGTGAGGAACGCGCCCTCGAAGGGGCTTTCCTTGCCGCCGGTGCGGTCCACCAGCGACTGGCTGACACTGCCCAGGACCGAGGCGATCTGCGGCTTCTTGCGCTGGGCGTCGGCCCGGCGGAAGGCGTCGAAGAAGGTCTCGGTACGTTCACCGAGCACCGCGGTCACGCAGCTCTTGTTCTTGCCGGCGGAGGCGTGGGCCAGTGCCTCCCGGGCCTGCGGCGCGAAGTCCGCGGAGTCCTCGGCGGCCCGGATGTCGGAGGCGTCCGCCATCTTGTTGGCCCGCAGTCCGGAGTTGAGCATGACCGGCAGCGAGTCGCCCGCGAAGGTGTCGGGCCGCACCAGGGCCACCTGGTCGCAGATCCGGCCGAGCTGGTAGCCGGCGCCCGAGAGGAGGACGGGCTGGCCGCCGTTGACGGGGTAGGAGAAGGTGGACTGGAACTCCTCGGAGGAGACTCCGTACCCGCCGATGAAGGGGATCCCCTCGGCTTCGAGCGGGGCCATGAACGCGCGTCCGTGCTGGCTGTAGGAGCCGACGACGGCGACGGCCTTCTCGGCCGCGGCCTTGCGGGCGCAGTCGGCGGCTCCGGTGGGCGTGTTCTTCTCGTTGCAGGTCAGTACGCGGAGGGTGCGGCCGTTGATGCCGCCCTTGGCGTTGACCCAGCGTTCGTAAGCTTTGGCCATGCCGGGCATTCCGGGCATGTTGGTCGCCTTGGTGCCCTCGGGTGCGAAGGTCATGACGGTGATGGTGTCCCCAGAGCCCCGTGAGCCCTCTCCGGGGAGCACCCCGCACCCGACCACGAGACCCACGCCGATGGCCGTGGCCAGGAAGGTGCGGGAGCGGGATGCTGCGCGTCGCCAATCGGTCATGTCCATGCACCATTCCGCTCCACGGGTAACTGAAGAGTGAGGTGTGCACAACATTCGGTGACACCCGGGTGAATTACCGGGGGGCGAAGGGGAGGGCGCCGCCGCCGTCCGTCACGCACAGGTGCTTGAAGATCACGGATGTCGGGAACGTACGATCGAAAGCGTGACATTCGTCGAAGGTTCGAAGAACTCTTCCCGCCGCGGCGGCCGCTCCTCCACCATGGGCGGCATGCCCCTCAACGACATGCCGTGGTGGCGCTGGCGCAGCAATGTGCGCTCGGCGCTGCACATGCTCTCCGATCCGGCCTTCCACGAGGACACGTGGCTGGCCGGGGCCGAAGGGTACGGGGACGTCACCGACGCCGTGTACCGGCTCGTGGAGGACACCTGGCTCGACAGCTGGTCGGCGGAGAAGTACGTCGGCACGATCTTCCGCGACTCACAGGAAGCCGCCCTCGTCGACCTCGCCGTCCTGCGAGTGCTCCGGATCATGCACCAGGTCGGACCCGACGCACCCGTCTCCGCCTACTTGGAACACCACGCCTGGCCCGAGGCGGTACGTGCCGCCCGCGAGGCCCACGTACGGCTCGCGACGGCCGACGGTGAGGACCCGGACGTCCGGCCGCGGTCGCTGGAAGTGTTGAGGCTGCTCACCCGTACGGTGTGAAAGGCTGTGCAGTCATGAGCGACCACCCCCAGTCCCAGCCGCAGCCGCAGGCTGAACCACAGGCTGAACCCCAGCAGTACGTCCTGACCGTGTCATGCCCGGACAAGCGGGGCATCGTGCACGCCGTGTCCAGCTACCTGTTCATGACCGGCTGCAACATCGAGGACAGCCAGCAGTTCGGCGACCACGACACCGGCCTCTTCTTCATGCGGGTCCACTTCTCCGCCGAGGAGCCGATGACGGTCGAGAAGCTGCGCGCCAGCTTCGCCGCGATCGGGGACTCCTTCCGGATGGACTGGCAGATCCACCGCGCTGACGAGCGCATGCGGATCGTGCTGATGGTGTCCAAGTTCGGTCACTGCCTGAACGACCTGCTGTTCCGCTCCCGGATCGGGGCCCTGCCGGTCGAGATCGCGGCGGTGGTCTCCAACCACACCGACTTCGCGGAGCTCGTGGCCTCGTACGACGTTCCGTTCGTGCACATCCCGGTCACGAAGGACACGAAGGCGGCGGCGGAGGCGGAGCTGCTGGAGCTCGTGCGGTCCGAGAACGTCGAGCTGGTGGTGCTGGCGCGGTACATGCAGGTGCTGTCGGACACCCTCTGCAAGGAGCTGAGCGGGCGGATCATCAACATCCACCACTCGTTCCTGCCGAGCTTCAAGGGCGCGAAGCCGTACCACCAGGCGCATGCGCGCGGTGTGAAGCTGATCGGCGCGACCGCCCACTACGTGACGGCGGACCTCGACGAGGGGCCGATCATCGAGCAGGAGGTCGAGCGGGTGGGGCACGAGGTGACGCCGGACCAGCTGGTCGCGATCGGGCGCGATGTGGAGTGCCAGGCGCTGGCGCGGGCGGTGAAGTGGCACAGCGAGCACCGCGTGCTCCTGAACGGCACCCGCACGGTCGTCTTCGCGTAGCCGCCCCCTGGGGCTCCGCGCCGGCCCCCGTCCCGTCCCCGCGGGCGGCTGCTGGGGCGCCGCCCCAGACCCCGCGCCTCGAACTCCCCCAGCTACCTCCCCAGACTCCGTCCGGGGGGACCCCTCGGAGGTGCCCCCTGGTGGGGCTGAAAGCCCCGGGGCTCCGCCCGGCACCCCGCGCCTCAAACGCCGGCGGGGCTGAGGGTGCGCCTCAAACGCCGGCGGGGCAGAAGCCAGCCCGCCCGGCGATTGAGGGCAGGCCGTGGGGTCGGGACCCGTGGGGTCGGGACCCGTTCGGGTCGGGACCCGTCGGGCGGGACCCCGTCGGGACGGGGCCCGGGCCGGGCCCGGGGCGGCGGGGCCCACGGGGCCCCGCCTTTCGTCGGCCGAGCGCGCCGCAGGCGTTACGCGTCGGGGGCCTCCACGCCGCAGTAGCCCGCGAACGCCGTCAGGATCTCGTCCTCCGAGATGCGGCCGTCGCCGTCGGCGTCCAGGGCCGCCGCGACCTGGTCGGCCAGGTCGGCGGGGGTGCCCAGGACGCGCAGGACCCGCGCGGTGGCCGGTGGCGTCGCGCCGGAGCCCTCTTCGTCCGCCACCGCGATCACCGCTCGCAGGAACGGCCGGGCGATCTCCGCGAACCGCTCCGGGCTGTCCCGCAGCCGCTTCGCCGCGCCGGTGATGAACTCCTCGCGGGACACCCGTTGGTCCCCGTCCACGTCCGCGATCCCGGCCATCCCCTGCCAGAAGGCCTCGGCGCCCGCGAAGACGGCCTGGCCCTTGTACGACCGGGCGGTGGTACCGAATTCGGCCAGGACGGCCTTCGCGGCCGCGCTGAAGTCCTCCCGGTCGATATAGCCGGACCCGTCCTGGTCGAAGCTGGCGAATCGGGCGGCGATCTTGCGCTCGTATTCTGCGCTTTCCATATTCGGCGTTCCGCCTTCACATGTGCGGTGAGGTACAGATCAAGACAGGCAGGAGCGTACGGCCTTCGTGGCCTGCGCGTTAAGTGAAGTGGTCAAGCAGGTGGCCGCATCGAACCAGCGCACGGGGAGCGCGGTGGGGCGCGTACGCGTGTGCCCATGTGCCGTGGCCCGCACAGCCGTTCACTCGCTGCCACGCTCCTATCACGCAGGGCGCGTTTCCTGGACGAGGTTCTCCCAAAACGGGCGCCGCCCGCTCTGTGCCGACTACATTCGATGCGTCGACACACGGCTGGGGGCAAGATGCCGAAGGACGCACCACCGCGCTGGGACCGCCGCATGCAGCAGCGCCTCGCCCGCGGCGAGGCCGCCGCGCTCGGGGAGTTGTACGACCGCTTCGCCTCGCTCGTGCACAGCCTGGCGCACCGGGTGCTGGGCGACGAGAAGGCGGCCGACCGGATCACCCGCGAGGTGTTCGGGTACATCTGGGAGAACCCGGACGCCTACGACCCCAAGCAGGGCTCCATGCGCTCGTGGGTCGCCCGCATCACCCAGGGCCAGGCGGTGGCCCGGCTGCGCCAGGCCGAACTGGGCCGCGGCTCGCGCGAGGAGCTGGAGCAGAAGGTGCGCAGTGCCAACGCCGCCGCCCGCGCCGACTTCATCGTCACCTCGATGCCCGCGCCGCTGCGCGCCGCGCTGGAACTCGCGTACTTCAAGCGGCGCGACTACCGCCAGGCCGCCGCCGACCTCCGGATCAGCGAGGACGAGGCGCGGCGCCGGCTGCGGCTCGGCCTCCAATTGCTGTCGACCGCCAACGCCCTCCCGCAGGAGGACGCCGCCCAGCCCGGATACGGCCCGCCCGGATATGGAATGCCCCGATGAACGGCTCCGCCGAGTCGCATGACGACGGATACGAGCGGCCCGGCGGTCCGCCGCGGATACCGGGTCAGCGCGGGGCGGCCGACGACTTCGACCCGCGGTACGCGCCCTCACCGTTCCTGGAAGCGCTGCCGTCCTCGCCTCCGCAGCCGCCTCCGCAGCCGCCGCCCTCGCACGCCGTACTGAAGTCCCTGCTCGGCGCCTGGGCGCTCGCGGCCTGCTCCGCCGAGGAGACGCAGGCGGTGGAGGACCACCTCACCGAGTGCGCGCCCTGCGCGGAGGAGGCGCTGCGGCTGCGCGACGCGGTCGGGCTGCTGCACCCGGAGGAGAGCCTCGACCTCAAGCCGCTGCTGCGTTCGCGCGTGCTGGAGGACTGCCTGGGCAAGAGGCCGGCCCGCATCCCGGTGCCGGTGTGGGCGAATCCGTACGACACCGAGACCGCCCGGCTCGACGCGCTGCTCCAGGACTTCGGGGACGCGGAATGGCACACCCCCGTGCGGCTGAAGTGGTTCGAGGAGGAGCGGCGCCAGTCCCACCGGACCACGGTGGCCGGGGTGATCGGGCACCTGCTGACGGTGGACGGGCTGGTCGCCACCGCGCTGGGGTTGGACGACCCGCTGGGCCAGGACGCCCCGAAGGGCGGCCCGGCCGCGCGGACCGAGCACTTCTGGAGCGCGTCGGCGTACCCGGCCACGCGGCACGTCCGCGAGCCGTGGCGGGAGCAGGGCCACACGCTGGTGCGTACGGTGTCCTTCGCGGGCCGTGGTGTGGCCGAACTGACGGTGGACTACGGGGACTTTGAGCTCCCGCTCGGCGACGCGTTCCTGGAGCGGGCCTTCGAGTGCTGGGTGCACGCGTGGGACATCGCGGACGCGGTGGACTACCCGTACGAGCCGCCGTCCGGCCCCCACCTGCACGGGATGGTCGACCTGGCGGCGCGGCTCCTGCCGGGCGCCCTCGCCCAGCGCCGCCGCTCGGGTCTGGCGGCTCCGCCGCGCGGCCTGGTCGCGGCGGGAGCCCCCGGCCGGACCCTGCACCTGGAGATCGAGGGCGCGGGCGGTGGCGGCTGGGACATCGCCCTGGACTCCCCGGCGGCGAAGCCGTCGCCGGAGCACCGGGTGGCGGAGATCGCGCTGGACGGCGCGGAGTTCTGCCAGCTGGCCGCCGGGCGCATATCGCCGGAGGAGGCGGCCGTGGGGCAGCACGGTGACCGGGAGGCGATCCGGGACGTCCTCTTCGCGGCGGCCTCCCTGAGCCGGATGTAGACACCCCGGGTCCGGAGCGGCGGGTGGGGGAGGGGCACCGCGCGCCCGCCCACCCGCGCCCGCCCGCCTGCACCCACCGCCCAGCCCAGCCTCAGGCGTAGCGCTCGCGGAGCTTGTACTTCAGGACCTTGCGCAGGGCCTCGTTGCGCGGCAGGGACTCCACGAGCTCCAGTTGCTCCGGAAGCTTGTGGGTCGCCAGACCCTCCGCGCGCAGGTGCGCCGTCAGTTGGGGAAGGGTCAGCGGGGCGGCGCCCGGGGGCTGCTCGACGACCGCGCAGACGCGTTCGCCGCGTTCCGGGTCCGGGAGGCCGATGACGGCGACGTCGCCGACGCCGGGGAGGCGGTGGAGGAGGTTCTCGATCTCCTTGGCGGAGATGTTCTCGCCCTTGCGGATGATGACGTCCTTGCTGCGGCCGGTGAGGACGAGGTAGCCGTCCCGCGTCAGGTGCCCCAGGTCGCCGGTGATCAGGTAGCCCTCGGAGTCGAAGACCTCCGCGGACGGGTCCTGGTTCAGGTAGCCCTGGCAGACGGCCTCGCCGCGCAGGCGCACCTCGCCGTCCGTGCCCGCGGGCAGCGGTGTCCCGTCGGGGGCGGTGATGCGGATGGACATGGCCGCCGGGGGCCGGCCCTCGGTGGTGGCGAGGTTCTCGGCGGTGTCGTCCGGGTCGCCCATGGTGATCATCGGGACTTCGGTCATGCCGTAGCCGTGGGTCAGCCGGCAGCCGAGTTCGCGGACGACCGCGTGGTAGATCTCCGGCGGCTTGGGGGCGCCGCCGCCGGCCAGGAGGCGCAGGGTGGGGATGAGCGGGACGTCGGGAGCCTTGCGCTGCTCGGCCAGGAACATGGAGTAGAAGGCGGTTGATCCGCCGGCCACCGTCACCCCGTGGCGGCGGTAGCCGTCGAGTGCGTCCGGCATCGCGAACCTCTCGAAGAGCACCGCGGGGAATCCGTAGAGCAGCAGCATCACGGTGTAGTCGGGCCCGGCTATGTGCGCGAAGGGGAAGGCCATCGAGCCGACGTCGGCCGGGCTCGGGCGCAGGGCGTGGGCGAGGCAGGAGCCGCCCGCGATCAGGGAGCGGTCGGTGTGCAGGACGCCCTTGGGGTCGGAGGTGGTGCCGGAGGTCCAGTAGATCCACCGGACGTCGGTGCCGTCGGCCGGGGGCGGCGGGAGTACGGACGGGTCGCCCTCGGGCAGGGTCCCGTACGCCTCGAAGACGCCGCGGGCGCCGAGCCGCCGGGCCATCGCCGCGTGGTCGAAGCCCCGCCAGACGCCCGGGACGGCGAAGAACTCGGCCTTGGACTCGCGGAGCGCGAAGCCCACCTCGCGGTCCCGGTAGAAGGGGATGACGGGCGACTGGACGGCGCCGAGCCGGGCGAGGGCGATCGAGAGCAGCACGGTCTCGATGCGGGTGGGGAGCTGCCAGGCGACGACCGTGCCGGGGCGTACGCCCACGGCGTGGAGGCCGGCCGCCACGCGCTCGGAGCGGGCGTGGAGCTCTCCGAAGGTCAGCCGGCGGTCCGCCGGGGCGGTGTCGGCAGCCTCGATCAGGACCGTGGTGTCCGGGGTCAGCGCGGCCCGGCGGGTGACCAGCTCCCACAGGGTGCGGGACCGGCTCAGTTCTGTCGCGACGCGTGTCGAGGCACTCGACGCGGCGCCCGTCGCGGTGTGCGCGGTGTGCGCGGTGTGCGCGGTGTCCGTCATCCCAGACCTCCCCTTGGCCCCACCTGACGGTAAGTCAGATCAAGCGGGAGCGTAGGGCTCCGGCGCTTGTCGGTCCAGGGGTGCCGGGGCTAGCTTGTTTCTGACGATCCATCAGATTGGGGAGATCAATGGAACTGCCTCGGATCATCAGCGTTGACGACCACGTGATCGAGCCCGCCCACCTGTTCGACGTGTGGCTGCCCGCCAAGTACCGCGACCGGGGGCCCAAGGCGCTCACCGCCGGCATCGGCGAGCTCGAGTACACGGGCGGCAAGTACGTGATCTCCATGGACCCCGACGGCCCGCCGACCGACTGGTGGATCTACGAGGACCTGAAGTTCCCGTACAAGCGCAACATCGCCGCCGTCGGCTTCGACCGCGACGACATGACCCTGGAGGGCATCACCCGCGAGGAGATGCGCAGGGGGTGCTGGGACCCCAAGGCGCGGCTGCTCGACATGGACCTCAACCACGTCGAGGCCTCCCTGTGCTTCCCGACCTTCCCGCGCTTCTGCGGCCAGACCTTCGCCGAGGCGCGGGACAAGGAGGTCGCGCTGGCCTGCGTACGCGCCTACAACGACTGGATGGTCGAGGAATGGTGCGGCGACAGCGGCGGCCGGCTGATCCCGCTGTGCATCATCCCGCTGTGGGACATCGGCCTGGCCGTCGCCGAGATCCGGCGCAACGCGGCGCGTGGGGTCCGCGCCGTGACCTTCTCCGAGATCCCCACCTACCTGGGCCTGCCCTCGATCCACTCCGGCTACTGGGACCCCTTCTTCGCCGTCTGCCAGGAGACCGGGACGGTCGTCAACATGCACATCGGGTCCAGCTCCCAGATGCCCGCCGCCTCCCCCGACGCGCCGCCCGCCGTGCAGGCCGCGCTCAGCTTCAACAACGCCATGGCCTCGATGATGGACTTCCTCTTCAGCGGGGTGCTGGTGAAGTTCCCGACGCTGAAACTCGCCTACAGCGAGGGCCAGATGGGCTGGATCCCGTACGCCCTGGAGCGCGCCGACGACGTGTGGCGGGAACACCGCGCCTGGGGCGGGGTCCGCGACCTGATCCCCGAGCCGCCGTCCACGTACTACTACCGGCAGATGTTCTGCTGCTTCTTCCGCGACAAGCACGGGATCGCCTCGCTCGACGTGGTGGGCCGCGACAACGCCACCTTCGAGACCGACTACCCGCACGTGGACTCGACCTTCCCGCACACCAAGGAGGTGGCCCTCGACCACGTCAAGGGCCTCGACGAGGAGACCGTTTACAAGCTGATGCGCGGCAACGCCATCCGCATGCTCGGCCTCGATCTCGATCTGCACCGGGAACTGGGCCTGGATCCGGACCTCGATCCGGACCTCGATCCGGGTCTGGGCCGGGAGCGGGTCAAGTAGTGGACCTGGCCTACACGCAGGAGGAGCAGGACTTCAGGGCGAGGCTGCGCGCCTGGCTCGCCGCGGTGCTGCCCGAACTGCCCCCCAAGCCGTCGCCCGACGACTGGCCGGGGCGGCGCGCCTACGACCTCGGCTGGCAGCGCAGGCTCTACGACGCCGGCTACGCGGGGCTGCACTGGCCGCTCGACGCCGGCGGCCGCGGGGCCACCCCCACCCAGCACCTGATCTTCCTGGAGGAGACGGAGCGCGCCGGGGCCCCGTACGTCGGCGCCAACTTCGTCGGGCTGCTGCACGCAGGCCCGACCATCGCCGCCGAGGGCACCGCCGAGCAGCGGGCGCGCTGGCTGCCCCCGGTGCTGCGCGGCGACGAGGTGTGGTGCCAGGGCTTCAGCGAGCCGGAGGCGGGCTCCGACCTGGCCGCCCTGCGCACCCGAGCGGTCCGGGACGGCGACGACTACGTCGTCACCGGGTCGAAGATCTGGACCTCGCACGCGGAAGTCGCCGACTGGTGCGAGCTGCTGGTACGGACGGACGGGCAGGCCCCGAAGCACCGGGGTATCTCCTGGCTGGCCATGCCAATGGACGCGCCCGGGATCACGGTCCGGCCGCTGCGCACGCTCGCCGGGACGGCCGAGTTCGCGCAGGTGTTCCTCGACGGGGTACGGGTCCCCGTCGCGAACCGGGTCGGGGCCGAGAACGACGGCTGGCGGGTCACCATGGTGACGCTGTCCTTCGAGCGGGGCACCGCCTTCGTCGGCGAGGTCGTCGCCTGCCGCCGGACCCTGGGCGAGCTCGCGCGCGCGGCGAAGGCCAACGGCCGTTGGGACGATCCGGTCCTGCGGCGCAGGCTCGGGCGGCTGTACGGGGAGTTCGGCGCGCTGTGGCGGCTCACGCAGTGGAACGTGAGCGAGTCGCGGAGCACGGGCCCGGTCCCCGGCACCGGCGGCTCCGTCTTCAAGCTGGCCTACTCGCACGCCCGCCAGGAGCTGTACGACACGGCGGCGGAAGTCCTGGGGGCCGGCTCCCTCGCCCTGGAGGAGGAATGGGTCCAAGACCGCCTGTCGTCGCTGTCCTACACCATCGCGGCGGGCACCTCGCAGATCCAGCGGAACATCGTCGCCGAGCGGATCCTCGGCCTCCCGAAGGGCCGGTGACGGCATGCACTTCCAGCCGACCGAGGAGCAGCGGGACCTGCGGGCAGGCGTACGGGACCTGCTGGCGGGGCGGTACGGGCGCGAGGAGCTCCGGGCGTCGGTGGACCGCGGACCCGCCGTGGACCGGGCGCTGTGGCGTGAGCTCGGCGGGGCGGGGTTCTTCGCGCTGCGGCTCCCGGAGGCGGACGGCGGGGTCGGGCTCGGGCTGCCCGAGGCGGTGCTCGTCTTCGAGGAGGCCGGGCGGGCGCTGGTGCCGGGACCGCTGGTCGCCACGCACCTGGCCGCCGGGACGGTCCCGGGGGCCGCGGCGGGGACCGCGGTGGTGACGGCCTTCGACCTCGGGGAGTCGCTGGTGGCGTACCTCGGCGAGGCGGACGCGGTGCTCGGGGCGCCGGCGGTGCCGGCCGGCGAGCCGGTGCGTTCGGCGGACCCGCTGACACCGCTGCACCGGATGGCGGCCGGGGGCGACGTGGCGGAGTTCCGGGAGGAGGGCGCGCTGCTGACGGCCGCGCTCCAGCTGGGGAGCGCGCTGCGGACGGTGGAGCTGGCGGTGGCGTACGGAAGCGAGCGCGAGCAGTTCGGGCAGCCGGTCGGGGCCTTCCAGGCGGTCAAGCACCTGTGCGCGCGGATGCTGGTGCGGGCGGAGGTGGCCCGTACGGCGGTCTACGCGGCGGCGGTGACGGCGGAGGGGGGCGAGATCGCGGCGGCGAAGCTCCTCGCCGACGAGGCGGCCGTACGCAATGCGCGGGACTGCCTGCAGGTGCACGGCGGGATGGGCTTCACCTGGGAGGCGGATGTGCACCTGCACCTGAAGCGGGCCTGGGTACGGGCCGAGCAGTGGCGTACGGCCCCCGAGGCGGAGGAACTGCTGGCGGCGGAACTCCTGGCGGGCTCACCGCCGTAGCCGGCCGTTACGGAAGGGCGCGGGGAAGGGGCGTGGGGAAAGCGGCGCGGGGAAGGTGCGGGAGCAACGGCGCGGAAGGGGCGTGGGGAAGGTGCGGCAGGAACGGCGCGGGACGCATGTCCGATTACAGAGAGTTGATATCGGTTTGTGTCCTTAGCCCGAGCCGTAACGGACCGGAGTCGGGGGCCTGCTCCGGTACGCTCCCACGAATGCGAGCGGTTGAGCGGCGCGAGCGTCGCACAGTATGCACCACGCCCCCTCCTTCGCGCGGGAATATGCCCGAAGCGCTTGTTGTGGTGACTGTAGGTCAACCATGCTCCTCCGCAAGGGGATCACTTGGGGTGATCCCGTCCTGTCGCGAGGCGAAGTGTCCGCCGGTTCGGATGGTGTGAGCGGTGCAGGTGCTTCAGGTTCAGCTGGAGGTAGGAGCGGATCCCGCCGAGGTCGGCCGGGCCCGCCGGTGGGCCCGGTCACGGCTGGCAGGGTCCGGCATAGGGGAAGACGAGCCGCTCGCCGAGACGCTGATCCTGCTGATCTCCGAGCTGGTCACCAACGCGGTCGTGCACACGGGCTGTCCGGCCGTGCTGCGGATGCTGTTCGGCGGGCCGGGGGTGCGGGTCGAGGTGGCCGACACGAGCGACCGGGCCCCGCGTCCCCGGCAGGCCGCCGGGGACGACACGGGCGGACGCGGACTGGAGCTGGTGGACGGGCTGGCGGACCGCTGGGGCTGGCAGCGCGAGGGTGCGGGCAAGCGGATCTGGTGCGAGATCGACTGCGCGGAGAAGCCCGCGGCCGACTGCGCGGCGGACGGACCCGACGGCGTGTCGGAAGAATGTGGCCCGAGGCGGGAACCGCGCGTGTACCTCTAACGAGGTGTTGACGGTTCGTAACATGTTGATCACTCTGGTGTGGAGCGATTCGACGCGAGGGGACGCCAAGGGCACGCCTTGACGAGTGCGGGTCGCGGGGTGGCGGCTGCCGTGCCGCGCTCGGGGCGTGCACGTGCGCCGCCGCCACCCGCAGATCAGTCCCACGACCCTGCCCCGTGGGGCGGCGACGGCGCCCAGGTCGGCCCGCCGATCGAGGGGACGGCCTGGCTGATGTGGACGGTCCCGGCCGGGCCCGGGTCGCCAGGGACGATCGGACGCGCCGTCAGAGAACGGCGACCGGCGCCACCGGGGTGCCCGTGGCGCCGACGAAGGGCTCAGGCATCGCGGACAGCAGGAACGCGTAGCGGTTTTCTTGTGCACAGGCTGTGGACAACTTTTCGAGATTCCAGTTCTGGCCCTGGTGCATGCCCATCTCGACCAGGTCGAGCGCGTGCACCGGCAGCCACAGGTTCTCGATCTCCGGCGGGAAGATCTCGAAGGTCAGGGTGTCGTTCGCGACCGCGGCGACGTCCCGGGCGTGGAACCACTCCGGCGTGCGGACGGAGAGGCCGGGGGACGGGAACCCGTAGCCGTGTTTGTCGCCCGCCAGGTAGACCTGGATCTGGCCGGTGCGGACGAGGACGATGTCGCCGGGACGGACCGTCACCCCGCCGAACTCCTCGGCCTGCTCCAGGTCTTCGGGGGTCACCGCGTGGCCGCCCGCCAGGCGGCCTTGGCCCTTCGCGGCGGCGACGTCGAGCAGGACGCCGCGCGAGACGATGTGCCCGGCCTTGTCGATGCCGCTGAACCGGGCGCGGCCGTGCGCCGTGATCGAGGAGGCCGGGCGGCCGTTGTAGATCCTTCCCGAGTGCGAGACGTGCGTGAGGGCGTCCCAGTGCGTGCCTGCCTGCAGGCCCATGGAGACGGCGTCGTCGCTGCACGCCACCGTGCCCGGGCCGAAGATCTCCTGGTTGATCTGCACCATCGTGTGCAGCGGGTTGATCCGCCCCGGGATCAGGCCGGCCTGCACGCCGTCCTCCTTGAGCGGGAGCGCGAGCGGGATCCGGCGGCCGCTGCGGATTCCGGCCGCGGCCGCCCGTACGACCTCGTCGGTGATGAGGTTCAGGGTGCCGATCTCGTCGTCGGCGCCCCAGCGCCCCCAGTTGTTGACGCGCTCGGCGATCTCATGGAATGCGGCGGGCAGAGTCATGGGCCTCATCAGCTCCTTGTGTGGGAACGAACGGCGACCGGGGCTTGTGCTCGCGTATCCGGCTGCCCATAGAATCTAACGGTCCGTCAGAAAACGCGGGAAGGGGCCGGGCGTGGGGAACTTCTTGGCAGGCAAGGTCATCGCCGTCACCGGCGCAGGCCGGGGCATCGGGCGGGCCGTGGCACTCGCCGCGGCGGCCGAGGGCGCCCAGGTCGTCGTCAACGACTACGGCGTCGGCATCGAGGGCGGCGAGCCCACCAGCGAGATCGCCGAGACCGTCGTGAAGGAGATCACCGCGGCGGGCGGCGAGGCCGTGGCCGTCGCCGACGACATCTCGACCATGGCCGGAGGACAGCGCATCGTCGACACGGCGCTCGCCCGCTACGGACGCGTCGACGGCGTCGTGTGCGTGGCCGGCATCCTGCGCGAGCGGATGCTGTTCAACATGTCCGAGGAGGAGTGGGACCCCGTGGTCGCCACCCACCTCAAGGGCACCTTCACCGTCTTCCGCGCGGCCTCCGCCGTCATGCGCAGGCAGGGGACGGGCACCCTGATCGGCTTCACCAGCGGCAACCACCAGGGCTCGGTCGCCCAGGCCAACTACAGCGCCGCCAAGGGCGGGATCATCTCCCTGGTACGCAGTGCCGCGCTCGGGCTGGCCAAGTACGGGGTCACCGCCAACGCCGTCGCACCCGTCGCCCGCACCCGCATGTCGGCCAACGTCCCCATGGAGCTCAAGGAGATCGGCGAGCCCGAGGACGTGGCGGCGCTGGTGACCTATCTGCTCAGCGACAAGGCCGTCGCCGTCGGCGGCGAGAGGATCACCGGACAGGTGTACACGATCGCCGGCCCGAAGATCGCCGTCTGGGCGCAGCCGCGAGAGCTGCGCGCCGGATACGCCGAGGGCTCCTGGACGCCGGAGAAGATCGCCGACTTCCTGCCCGGGACGGTCGGCACCGACCCGATGCCGATGCTGGCGCAGATCGAGGCCATGGCCAAGGCGGCGGCCGCCAAGGACCGCCCCAACGCGTAGGGGGCGGGACCGGATGGACTTCAGTTTCGGGGCCGAGGACGAGGAACTGCGTACCCGCGCCCGGGCCTGGCTGGCGGAGCACCTGGTGGGGCCGTACGCCGAGGCCGTCGGCCGCGGCGGGCCGGGCAGCGAGCACGAGGACGTGGCGGCGCGGCGCGCGTGGGAGCGCGAGCTGGGGCGCGGCGGCTGGATCGGGCAGGGCTGGGACCTCCCGGCCGGGGAGTACGGACAGCAGCGGCTCTCCCTCACCGGGCAGGTGGTGTGGGCCGAGGAGTACGCGGCGCTGCGCGCGCCCGGCCGGGTCGGCCACATCGGCGAGAACCTCCTCGCGCCCACCCTGATCGCGTACGGCAGCCGGGAACAGCAGGCCCGCTTCCTGCCCGGCATCGCGCGGGGCGAGGAGCTGTGGTGCCAGGGGTACAGCGAGCCGGGCGCCGGATCCGACCTGGCGGGGATCCGTACGACAGCGGTACGGGAGCCCTCCCGCGGCGCGGCCGGGCTCTTCCGCGTCAGCGGGCAGAAGATCTGGACCTCCCTGGCCCGGGAGGCGGACTGGTGCTTCGTGCTGGCCCGCACGGAGCCGGGATCCCGGCGCCACCGGGGACTGTCGTTCCTCCTCGTACGGATGGACCAGCCGGGCCGGGTCGAGGTCCGGCCGATCCGGCAGATGTCGGGGACGTCGGAGTTCAACGAGGTGTTCTTCGACGGGGCGGTGGCGGCCGAGGTCGTCGGCGCGGAGGGGGACGGCTGGACCGTCGCCATGGGGCTGCTCGCGCTGGAGCGGGGGGTCTCGACGCTGGTCCAGCAGATCGGCTTCGCGGCGGAACTGGAGCGGGTGCTGGCGGCGTACGCGGGGTCGGGCGGGGCGGCGTACGCGGGCGGGGCCACGGGTGCCGCGCCGGCCACGGCTCCCCCCGGGGATCCGGCCCTGCGCGACCGCCTCGTACGGCAGTGGGCCGAGCTGCGCACCATGCGCTGGAACGCCCTGCGGACCCTGGGGGCGGCCGGGGACACGGGCGCTCCGAGCGTGGCCAAGCTGCTGTGGGGCGGGTGGCACCGACGGCTCGGTGAACTCGCGGTGGAGGTCCGCGGCGCGGCGGCCACGGCGGGTCCGGCGGCCTGGGCGCCCAACCTCCCGTACGAACTCGGGCTCGACGAGGCACAGCGCCTCTTCCTCTTCACCCGCGCCGACACCATCTACGGCGGCTCGGACGAGATCCAGCGGAACATCATCGCCGAGCGCGTGCTCGGCCTGCCCAAGGAGTCCACGTGAGAGGTGTCGTATTCGACGGCGAGCAGGCCCGGGTCGTCGACGACCTGGAGATCCGCGAACCGGGACCGGGGGAGGTGCTGGTCGCGATAGCGGCGGCCGGGCTGTGCCACAGCGACCTGTCGGTGATCGACGGGACCATCCCGTTCCCGCCGCCGGTGGTGCTCGGGCACGAGGGCGCGGGCGTGGTCGAGGCGGTCGGCCCGGGGGTCACGCACGTGGCGCCCGGGGACCACGTGGCCCTGTCCACCCTCGCCAACTGCGGGGCCTGCGCCGACTGCGACCGGGGCCGGCCGACGATGTGCCGCAAGGCGATCGGCAGGCCGGGGCAGCCGTTCTCCCGGGGCGGCAGCGCGCTGTTCCAGTTCGCCTCCAACTCCGCCTTCGCGGAGCGCACGATCGTCAGAGCCGTGCAGGCGGTGAAGATCCCGCAGGACATCCCGCTGACGTCGGCGGCGCTGATCGGCTGCGGCGTCCTGACGGGGGTCGGGGCGGTCCTGAACCGGGCCCGGGTGGACCGCGGCGAGTCGGTGGTCGTCATCGGCGCCGGCGGCATCGGGCTCAACGTGCTCCAGGGCGCCCGGATCGCCGGGGCCACGACCATCGTCGCGGTCGACGCGAACCCGGGGAAGGAGCCGGTGGCCCGGCAGTTCGGGGCGACGCACTTCATCGACGCGTCGGCGGTGGCGGACACGGGCGCGGCGGTGCGGGAGATCCTGCCGACCGGGGCCGACCACGCCTTCGAGTGCGTGGGCAGCGTGAAGCTGATCCGCCAGGCCGTGGACCTCCTCGACCGGCACGGGCAGGCGGTCCTGCTGGGTGTGCCCGGCTTCAAGGAAGAGGCGTCCTTCCTCGTCTCGTCGATGTACCTGGACAAGACGATCATGGGCTGCCGGTACGGGTCCTCGCGCCCGCAGCGCGACATCGCGCTTTACGCCGAGCTGTACCGGCAGGGCCGGCTGCTGCTGGACGAGCTGGTGACGGAGGTCTACCCGGTCGAGGACTTCGCCCAGGCGGTCGAGGACGCCCACCACGGGCGGGTGGCGCGCGGCGTCCTCACCTTCTGACCCGAGGACGGGCAGGGGCCCTGGGGCACTCGCAGCGCTCGTAGCGCTCGTAGCGCTCGTAGGGGGAGGGGCCCCTTCACCCGGCGATGCGGCCGAAGCGGCCCTTGTGGAAGAGGAGCGGACCCGCCTCACCGGCCGCGCCCATGGCCACGACCCGGCCGACGACGATGAGGTGGTCCCCGCCGGTGTGGACGGCGTGGATCCGGCAGTCGATCCAGGCGGGCACGGCGTCGAGCTGCGGCGACCCGGTGACGGGGGCGGGGGTGTGGGCGACCCCGGCGAACTTGTCGGCGCCGCTGACGGCGAAGGACCGGCACAGCGCGCCCTGTTCGGCCCCCAGGATGTTGACGCAGAACACCCCGGCGCGGGCGATCCGGGGCCAGGTGGTCGACGTACGGGCCACCATGAAGGTGACCAGGGGCGGGTCGAGGGACAGGGAGGCGAAGGACTGGCAGGCGAAGCCGGCCGGTCCCTCCTCGCCGTCGCCGGGCGGTGCGGTGATGACGGTGACCCCGCTGGCGAAGTTCCCGAGCACGGTCCGGAATTCGGCCGGGCTGACGGGTGCGCGTTCGTCTTCGCCGACGGCCCGCAGATCGGGGCGCGGCAGGGTGTCGACGGACTCCGGCTCCGGCGCGGCGGAGGTGGCGGAGCCGACTGATCTGAGGTATCGGACGACGGTGGCCGCCATCCCTGCGTGTCCCATCACACCGACGATTGAAGCTGACGGTGTGTCAGATAGGAAGGGGGGTGGAAGCCCGCCCTGACGGAAACGCCCCCCGCCGTGCCTCCACACGGGTGAAACGCCCCGCCGCCGAAGGCCCGTACACCCGCCCGGTCGTGGGGGCTCGGCATCGTGGCCACCGACTGCGTTCGACCGCCGTACTCCCGGGAGGCCCCCATGCTCGGCACCGACTTCCGTACCGGATCACCCAACTGGCTCGACCTCGGCAGCCCCGACACCAGCGTCGCCGCCGATTTCTACCGCAACGTCTTCGGGTGGCAGTTCGTCTCCGCCGGCCCCGACGCCGGCGGGTACGGCTTCTTCCAGCTGGACGGCAAGACCGTGGCCGCGCTCGGCCCGCTCGCCGAGGAAGGTGCGAAGTCCGCCTGGATGCTGTACTTCCAGAGTCCCGACGTCCAGGCCACCGCCGAGGACGTCAGGGCCGGCGGCGGACGCGTCCGCATGGAGCCCATGGACGTCATGGGGGAGGGCTGGCTGGCGCAGTTCACCGACCCGCAGGGCGCCGAGTTCGCCTGCTGGCAGCCCGGGAAGACGGCCGGCTTCGAGGTGGCGTCCGCCGACAACACGCTGGTGTGGGCGGAGCTCCACGTACCGGACCCGGTCGCCGACATCGCCTTCTACGCCGGGCTCTTCGGGTGGCGGCACGCCGAGATGCAGGCACCCGGGATGACGTACCGCGTCCTGAGCACCGCCGACGGGAACCAGGAGGACGGCTCCTTCGGCGGGGTCGCGCCGCTGGGTGAGGGCGCGGGCGAAGAGGCGCGCTGGGTGCCGTACTTCAACGTGCCCGACGTCGACGCCACCACCCGGGCGGTCGAGGAGAACGGAGGATCGGTCCTCATGCCGGGGGCGGACGTACCGGACGTCGGGCGGATCGCGTGGGCGGCCGACCCGGCCGGTGCCGTGTTCGCCCTGCTGAAGCCCAACCCGCGGCAGGTATAAGGGCGTCAGGCCCCGCGGAACGTGGGCGGGCGGCGCTCCACGAAGCTCGCCACGCCCTCGTTCGCGTCGGCGGTGGTCATGTTGATCTCCTGAGCGGTGGCCTCGGCGGCCAGAGCGGCCGCCCGGTCACTGTCCAGGGAGGCGTTGACCAGCTGTTTCGTCATGGCGAGGGCGCGCGTCGGGCCCTGCGCGAGACGCTCCGCCCACTCCCGGGCCGCGGCCTCCAGCTCCTCGGCCCGAACCACCTTGTTGACCAAGCCGAGGCGGGCGGCCTCCGCCGCCGGGACGGCGTCGCCGAAGAACAACAGCTCCTTGGCCTTCTGCGGGCCGACGAGACGGGGCAGGAGGTACGCGCCCCCGCCGTCCGGGACCAGCCCGCGGCGCACGAACACCTCGATGAAGCGGGCGGTTTCGGCGGCGATGACGAGGTCGCAGGCGAGGGCGAGGTGGGCGCCGATTCCGGCGGCCGTGCCGTTGACGGCGGCGATGACGGGCTTCTCGCAGTCGAGCACGGCGGTGATCAGGCGCTGGGCGCCGAGCCGGATCATGCGGGCCACGTCGCCGGCGACGCGTTCGCGGGCGGTGGCGGTGGCGGTGGCGTCGGCGGTGGCGTCGGGCGCGCCGCGCAGGTCGGCGCCCGCGCAGAAGCCCTTGCCGGTGGCGGTGACGACGACCGCGCGGACGGCGGGGTCGGCGGAGGCGTCGGCGAGCAGCGCGATGACGCGTTCGCGTTGGGACCAGGTGAGGGCGTTCATGGCGGCGGGCCGGTTGAGGGTGATCCAGGAGACGGCGTTGTCGGTGCGGTGGAGGATGTCGTCCGGGGTGGCGGCCTTGGCCATGGAGTGAACTCCCCTTCGGGGCTGGGCAGGTGGTGGGCGGGCCGGCGGGCCGGGTGCGGCGCGAGGTGCGGGGTGCCGCTGCGCGGAGCTGGTCCCCGCCCCGCCCTTTCTCCGTTTCCCGGGGCCCGGCCCCGGACCCCGCGCCTCAAACGCCGGCGAGGCTGAACATGCGGTGCGGCGGCGTGGTGTCAGCGGCAGACGGCCAGTGCGTCCAGCGCCACCGCGCCCTGGCCGCGGGGGAGGACCATCAGCGGGTTGATGTCCAGCTCCGACAGGTCCTCGCCCAGTTCCAGCGCCATCCGCTGGACCCGCAGGACGACCTCGACCAGCGCGTCGACGTCGGCCGGGGGCGCTCCCCGTACGCCCTCCAGCAGCGCGTGCCCGCGCAGTTCGGTCAGCATCGCCCGCGCCTGGTCCTCGCCGAACGGCGGCACGCGGACCGCCGCGTCGTGCAGGACCTCTACGAGGACCCCGCCGAGGCCGACCGTGACCGTCGGGCCGAAGAGGTCGTCCTGGGTGACGCCGACGACCATCTCCACTCCCCGTTCGACCATCTGGCAGACGAGGATGCCGTCGAGGGGGACGTTCTCGTAGCGCGCGATGTCGGTCAGCTCCCGGTAGGCGTCGCGGATCTGGCTCGCCGAGGTCAGCCCGATCTTCACCAGCCCCATCTCCGTCTTGTGCGCGAGCTGCGGGCCCGACGCCTTCATCACCACCGGGTACCCGACCAGCCCGGCCGCCCGCACCGCGGCTGCCGCGCTGGTCACCAGTTGCTCGCGGGGCACCCGTATCCCGTACGCCCGCAGGAGCTGCTTCGCCGCGTGCTCGCTGAGCTGCTGGCCCGGGCGCATCAGCGCCTGCGCCTTGCGGAAGGAGGGCGAGGGCGTGCGGGGGGCGTCGTCGAAGGGGGAGCGGTAGGCCGCCGTGAAGCGGTGGTGGCCGAGGTAGGCGCGTACGGCCGTGATGCAGTTGCCGAAGGTACGGAAGGTGGCGACGCGGGAGGAGCCGAGAGGCGTGGTGCGGTAGGCCTCCTCGGTGCCCACGGGGGAGCCCCAGATCACGCAGATCAGCTTGTCCGTCTGCTCGGCGGCGTCCACCAGGTCCTGCGCGAGCCTGTCGCTCATCGGCGGGAAGGGGCCGGTGATCGGGCAGATCAGCACGCCCACCGACGGGTCGGCGAGGATCGCGTCGATGATCTTCCGGCCGCGCCAGTCGCCGACGGGGTGACCGCCGTTGTCGACGGGGTTGGCGACGTTCAGGTACTGCGGTATCCACTGGTGGAGCTCGTCCTGCCGGGCCCGGGAGAGCGTGGGCAGCGTGAGGCCCGCCTCCGTCGCCAGGTCGGAGAAGTGGGCCCCGGTGCCGCCGGAGATGGAGTACACGACGACTCCGTCGGCCTTCGGCCTGCGGGCGCGGGCGAGCAGGGCGGCGGTGTCCTGGAGCTCGTCCAGCCCGTCGACGCGGATGACGCCGAACTGCCGCATGGCGGCGTCCACCACGGTGTCGGCGCCGGTCAGCTTCCCGGTGTGGGAGGCGGCCATCCGCGCGCCGGTCTCGGTACGGCCGACCTTGACGGCGACCACGGGGACCCCGCGTCGCGCCGCCCGGTCGGCGGCGAGGAGGAAGGAGCGGCCGTCCTTGAGGCCCTCGACGTAGCAGGCGATCGCCCCGACCTCGGGCTGCTCGGCGAAGTAGGAGATGAAGTCGGCGGTTTCCAGGTCCGCCTCGTTGCCGGTGGGCGCCCAGTGGGAGAGCCGGATGCCCAGCTCCTGGAGGGCGTAGACGGGCCGGCCCTGGTGGCCGGACTGGGTGATCAGCGCGATCGCCGGCCCGTCGAGGTCGTCCCGGAACTCCTCGAAGGCGTTGAGGTTCGTGTTGGGGCCGAGGAGGCGCAGGCCGGAGCGCCGTACGGCGGCGGTGAGGCGGGCCTGGGCGGCCGCTCCCGCGTCGCCGGTCTCGGCGAAGCCGGAGGCGAAGGCCACGGCGAACTTGACCTTCGTGTCCGCCAGTTCCTCGATCACCGGCAGCGGATCGCCCACGAGGAGGACGGCGAGGTCCACGTCCTCGGGCAGGTCGGCCACGGAGGCGTGGCAGGGCAGCCCGAAGACGGCGGGGCGGGTGGGGTGGACGGGGTGGATCCGGGCGCCGACGCGGCCGGCCCAGGCGATGAGCTGGCGGGTGATCCCGGTGTTCGGTCTGCCGTCGGCGTCGGAGGCGCCGACGACGGCCACGGACTCCGGCCGGAAGAACCGGTCCAGGTCGGGCACATCGGAGTACAGGGGGCGTCCGCTGACGTCCAGTGCGACCGCGTCCTCGGCGGAGGGGGCCGCCGTGGAGTGGACGGCGGCCTTGGGGGTCTCCCCGCAGGCCTCGACACGGGCGCGGAAGTCGGTGGTGAAGGTGCCGTGAGTAGATCCAAGCATCGTTCCGCCCCGCTCCTGCTCGACGAACTCAGTAACTGACGCGTAGTCAGATTACTGAACTGACGTGTCGTCAGGAACAGGGCTGCGCGGAAAAGGTGGTGGAGGTGATGTGTGTACGGTGCCAGACGCCTCCGGCGCGGGTCCAGAGCGCCCTTCCGGCCCGGCGCCCCTGGTGGGGGGTCGGGGCGCGTCGTTCGGCTCGGGGGCGGCCGTCAGGTCCGGGGCAGGCGGGGCCGCTTGGGCCGCCGGGGCTGCCGGGCCCGCCGGCTTCCGGCGCCGCGGTGATCGCGCGCGACGGCCTTGGCGATCTTCTCGGCGTCCAGGGCCAGCTCCCGCAGCATTCCGCTGATGGGGTTGGAGAAGCCGGTGAAGTAGAGGCCGGGCGTACGGGCGCCCGGCACGCGACCGCCGGCCGTACGGGGCCGGCCGCGCTCGTCGAGTACGCCGAGGTGACCGACCAGGCCCTCCAGCGCGCGCCGGTAACCGGTGGCCGCGATCACCGTGTCCGGGGTGATCCGCGAGCCGTCCGCGAGTACCACCTCGGCGCCGTCGAAGGACTCGACGGCGGCGACCGGCTCCACCCGGCCGCTGCGGACGGCGTCGATCAGGCCGACGTCCTGGACCGGGATCGCCCCCTCCCGGACCCGGCTGTACAGGCCGGTGGCGGGGCGCGGGAGCCCGTACGCCGACAGGTCCGGGACGGAGACCCGGGCGACGAGCGCGCCGAGCCGGTCCACGAGCCCCACGGGCAGCCGCCGGACCAGGATTCCGGTGCGCTGCGCGGGCCAGCCGGCGGTGGAGCGGCGCACGAGGTGCGGGGCGGTGCGCACGGCCAGTCGCACCCGGGAGGCGCCGCCCTCGATGAGGTCGACGGCTATCTCGGCGCCGGTGTTGCCGACGCCGACGACGAGGACGTCCTGGCCGGCGTACGGCTGGGGGTTGCGGTAGTCGGCGGCGTGCAGCAGCCGGCCGCCGAAGGTGTCGCGGCCCGGCCAGTCGGGCAGGGCGGGGGTGTGGTTGAAGCCGGTGGCGACGACGACGGCCCCGGCGGCCAGCACCCGCCCGCCGCTGGCGTGCAGCGTCCAGCCGCCCGGGTGCCCGTCCCCCGCTCCGCCTTTCCCTTCGCCTCCGTGCCCGGCCGCGTCCGCCTGCCCCTGTCCGTCTCCCTGGCAGGCTCCCTCGGCGGCCGGCTCTATGCGGGTCACCTCGACGCCGGTGATGAGCTCCAGCTCGTGGAACTCCGCGTACTTCTCCAGGTAGCGCACGACGTTGTCGCGGGAGACCCAGCGCCCGAAGCGGCGCGGCATGGCCAGGCCCGGCAGGGCGGAGAGCCGGCGTGTCGTGTGGAGGTGGAGCCGGTCGTAGTGCCGTCGCCAGGAGGCGCCGACGGACTCGGACTTCTCGATGACCACCGCGCGGACCCCTCGGGCGCGCAGCGCGGCGGCGACGGCGAGACCGCCCGGGCCGGCGCCGATGACGTACACGGGGCGGGGCTGGGTGGTCATGTCGGGTGCTGCGGGGTCGGCGGGCATGAGGTGTGAGCGTATCGCCACGCAGCGTAGATGGGTCTCGGACGAGGAGGGAATCGGTTGCGGATCGATCACGGAATGTTTCCCGGGGCCCGGCGAGGCCCGTCGCGCGACGGGACCTTGCGAGATCGCTCCTGATCCGATGAACTGCGTACAGCTGAAGTGACGTACCGTCAGTTGACCTGGTGAGTGGAAGGGGTGGGGGCTGCCGATGCAGACCGTCTGGCTCAGTGGGGCCGAATGGCTCGCCGTGCTCCGGATAGGCCTCGGCCTGTGGTGGCTGGAGAGCTGGCGGCACAAGGACAAGAAGGGCTGGTTCGAACGCGGCACCGGCATCGCGTGGGCGGCCGACGTCGCGAGCAAGCACCGCTGGACGTTCGTGAGGGGCGGCTTCGAGCTCGTCGTCAAGCCGCGCCCGAAGACGATGGCGTACATCGTCGTCTACGCGGAACTCGCCCTCGGACTGGGCCTGGTGCTCGGATTCCTGACGCCGGTCGCACTGGTCGGCGGACTCCTGCTGAACCTGCTCTACCTCGTGCTGATGATCCACGACTGGGCCGAGCAGGGCCAGAACGCGATGATGGCGCTCATCTCGCTCGTCGCGCTCTTCGCCATGGGCTGGCAGACCTGGTCCCTCGACGCGGCGATCGGCCTCTTCCTGTGACCGGCACGGTCCGCTACGACCTCCCGGAGGCGGACGACTTCACCCGCCCCTACTGGGACGCGGCCGCCGAAGGCCGCCTCCTGCTGCGCCGCTGCGCCGCCTGCGGGCGGGCGCACCACTACCCGCGGGAGTTCTGCCCGTTCTGCTGGGCGGGGGAGGACCGGGTGACGTGGGAGCGGGCGTGCGGCCGCGCGACCCTCTACACCTGGTCGGTGATCCACCGCAACGACCTCCCGCCGTTCGGTACGCGCGTCCCGTACACGGCGGCCGTGGTCGACCTGGCCGAGGGCCCCCGGATGATGACGGAGGTGGTGTCCTGTGAGCCGCCGGACCTGCGCATCGGCATGCCGCTGACGGTCACCTTCCGCGAGGCGGCGCAGGGCGTCGTGATCCCGGTCTTCCGCCCGGCCCGGCCCGTCCGGGGGTGAGTACGAAGGCTCCGCCTTGCCGTGCACGGCGGCAGACACCGCGGGCTGGACCGACGAGATCCGAAGGTGAGATCCGAAAGGACCGCCCGGACAAGACCTAAGCCAGTACGGCCATCGCGATCGCGCCGGAGGCGTCGACGACGCCGCACCACTCCGACCATGCCCGGGGGACGACCCTCCCGGTCCGGAGGTGGGCGAAGTCCCAGACGGCGTGGGTCAGCCAGCCGGCGGCGACAAGGCGCAGACCGAGGGTTTCGTCGACCGCCAGAGCGGCCAGCGCCACGGCTCCGAAGCCGAGGAGCCCCGCGGCCTGGAGGGCGAGGACGCCCGGCCGGCCCAGCTCGCCGCGCAGTGCTCCGAAGAGCAGGTAGCACAGCGGCATGGCGACGAGGAGGCCTGCCAGGAACCCCAGGGGCGGGATGCCGTCGACGAAGGTGGCGACGGCCAGGGCGAGGGCCAGCGCCGTGGGCCATCGGTGGCCGAGCGCGCCGAGGAGGCCGCTGGCGGTGGCGGAGGGCGAAGGGTGCCGGTGGTTCCGGGCGGGCGTCGTGCGCGTCGTGCGCGGCATGTCGTCCCGTTCGTCGCGCGTGGAGTCGGTCATCGTCGAGTCTCCCGAGTCGTGCGGGGCCATGGGGGACCGCTGGGCGGCCCTGCGTCCCACTGTCCGGCTCGGCCCGTACCGGCCGCGCACGCCGGCCGTACATCGGTCCGCGGCCTTGGGGTGCGGGTCCTTCCGGCATAGGGTCGCCGCATGGCGGAGCGGCACATGGTGGTGGTCGGCTACGAATCGGCGGAGTTGCTGGACATCGCGTGCGTGACCACGAGCCTGGTCATGGCCAACGGCATCGGCGACCCGGCGGTGCCGTACCGGGTGAGCGTGGCCGGCCCGGGCGGCGGTCCGATCGTCTGCGGATCGGGGCTCACCTTGAACAGCCAGCAGTCCCTCGAACGGCTCGTCGGCCCGCTGGACACACTGATCGTGTCGGGCGGCATGGGCTTCGAACGGGCGGCCGCCGATCCGCGGCTCGTCGGGCACGTCCGACGTCTCGCCCGGGAGAGCCGGCGGGTGGCCTCGGTGTGCACGGGGGCGGCCGTTCTGGCAGCCGCCGGACTGCTGGACGGCCGCCGGGCCACGACACACTGGCGGTTCGCCGCCCGACTCGCCGCCCGCCATCCGCGGGTCACCGTGGACGCCGCCCCCATCTACATCCGCGACGGGAACGTGTACACGGCGGCGGGGATCACCAGCGCCCTCGACCTCACCCTCGCCTTCATCGAGGACGACCACGGCCCCGACCTGGCCCGCCAGGTGTCCCGGGACCTGGTCACCTACCTCCAACGGCCGGGGAACCAGGCACAGATGAGCCTGTTCACCGCCGCCCCGCCGCCCCGCAACGACCTGGTCCGCGAGCTCGTCGCGCACATCGCCGCCCACCCGGACCACGACCTCGGCACGGCGGCCCTGGCCGCCCGCGCGGGAGTGACCCCGCGCCACCTCACCCGGCTGTTCACGGAGCACCTCGGCCAGGCACCCGGCCGGTACGTCCGCCGTGCCCGCACCGAGGCCGCCGCGCAGCTCCTGGTGTCGACCACGCTGCCGGTGGAGAGCGTGGCCGCCCGCTGCGGCTTCGGCACCGCGGAGTCCCTGCGGCAGGCGTTCACCAGCCGGTACGGAATCTCCCCGTCCGGCTACCGGTCCACGCAGACCCGGCACCAGCCCGAGTGAGGGGGGCCCCGTCAGGGGGCGGTCAGGGCCACAGCAGCTCGCGCGTCCACGTGCCTTCAGGGTTACGGCGGTAGCGCAGCCGGATGTGGCGGCGGGCGGCGTCTCCCTGGAAGAACTCGACCTCGGCGGCGTCGAGGACGTACCGCGTCCAGGTCGGGGCCGGCGCGTCCGGCTCGACGGCGGCCCGCTCCCACGCGGCCGCCGAGGCCCGCGCCAGCTCCTCCCGGGAGTCGAGGACCTCGCTCTGGCGGCCCGTGAGCGCGGCGGCGAGCGCACCCCGCGAGCGGACGGCCAGATCCGCGCGGCTCTCCTGCGGCCCACACGCGGTGACCCGGCCCCGGATCCGCACCTGGCGGCCCACGGCCGGCCAGTAGAACCCGAGCGCGGCCTGCGGCCGCGCGGCCAGCTGCCGGCCCTTGGCGCTGGTGGAGTGCGACGCGAAGTGCCAGCCGCGCGCATCGGCGTCGTGCAGCATCAGAGTGCGTACGTCGGGCCGCCCCTCGCCGTCCACCGTCGCCAGACTCATGGTGTGCGGCTCCGGCTGCCCCGCCTTCGCGGCATGCGTGAACCACTCACGAAACAGCGGCAACGGCTCGCCGGGCGCGGCCCCGGCGTCGAAGCCGGGCAGCGGAACGTCCCACACGCGCAGGGAGTGCAGGGTGGCGTGAAAGTCGTCGCTGTTGATCTCACCAGTCATGCCGCCAGGCTAGGCCGCGCATCCATGGACGCACACACAGGCGTGACCCACGGGCTGATCGCCCTTGCCGACAGGGCCCATCGTGGGGGCCGCAGTCCGGGAAGCCGACCGGATCACGGCGATGCAGAACTCGCCAGCGCTCACTGGGAACTCGCGTGGTGGAGGGCGCGGTGGAGACTCCGTACGGTCCGGGCCAGCGCCCGGGCGTGGTTCCAGGTTCCCAGAGCGGTGTCCTCGGGCCCGTCCCTCACGAGCGCGGCCCAGTCGCCCAATGCCGCCGCCGCCTCGTCGAGAGGGGCGACGTCGGCGAGGAGGAACTCGCCGTGACGCATCAGGTCCCCGACCAGGGTGTCGATCTCCGCCTCGTCGGGCTTCTGGTTGTACGGGACGAGGGCCCTCCTCACGAGGGCCGTACCCATGTCCAGATCGGCGCGCGTGCTCGCCATGCCGGTGCTCCCTACCGTCGTCAGCGGCCGATAACTGCCGCTCGATCACTACTCGGTGTGAAGAGGTAACCGCACGCGCACCCTCCGCGAGTACCGTTGAAGGGTCGGAGAAGTATGCAAGCCATGCATCTGTCGGGAGAGCCCATGGCGCAACACTCACGCACACGAAATGCCGGTCTCCAACAGCTGCTTGAACAGACCGGATGGTCTCGACGACAGTTCGCCTCGATCATCAACCGGATCGGCGCCGAAGCCGGACTCACCCTCACCTACGGGCAGCCCGCCGTGTCCCAGTGGGTCGCCGGCCATCAACCACGCCCGCAGGTCAGTGCCTTGATTGTCGAGGCGTTCGAGCGCAAACTCGGGCGTCCGGTCACCTATGCCGAGGTGGGGATGACACCGCCCGGCGGGGCGGGGGAAGCGGATGCCGTTCGGGACCTCGTTGACCTCGGACGGGCCGACATGGATCCATCCCGGCGCCGCGTGATCGCCGCAGGCGTCTTCTCGGCAGCACTCGCCATCCCCCTGTTCCCGGCTCTCGCCCGGGCGGACAGCCCGGACCCCATAAGGCCCGGGAAGGCCACCACAAGAGTGGGACAGGCGCAGGTCACGGCTGTCCGAACCATGACCGACCGGATCGCGGGCATCCTCGACGAGCTCGGCGCCGGGCATGCGCGCCCCATGGCGGCGGCCTTCCTCGTCAACACGGTCGGGCCGTGGTTGAAGGCCGAGTCGTCGGCCCCGGTGCGGCGGAGCCTGCTCGCTGCGGCATCCGACCTGGTCTATCTGACCGGGTGGATGGCGATGTACGAGCGGCAACACCGCCTCGGCCAGGACTACTACGTGTCAGCGCTGAAGCTCGCCGGGGAAGCGCATGAGCACGTTACCTACTGCCGCACTCTGCGCGGCATGTCCCTCCAGGCCTCGAACCTCGGCTACGGCCGACGCGCCCTGGAGCTAGCCGACTCGGCGGCCGAGGCCGCACCGGCGGCCGGGCCGCGACTGGTCGCGTTCCTCCGGGGGCAGCAGGCCCACGGGGCGGCGATGGTCGGCGACAAGCGACAGGCCTTCGCTCGGCTCAGGGAAGCCGAGGAAGCGCTCTCGCGCGCGGACGATCGGCGAGAGAGCGTAGGAGGGTACGACCGGACTGCCTATCTCTTCCACGTCGCCCACGTACAGAATGAGACGAAGGACGTGCCGGGGTCGGTCCGCACACTGCGGGAGTCGATCCGGGTGCAGCCCGCGCACGAGCGGCAGGGTCGCCTACACGCCTACGGGATCCTCGCCCAGCGTCAGCTGTCCATCGGCCATGTGGAGGCCGCCTGCGAGTCATGGGGTCGTTTTCTCGACGAGTACGAGGCGCTGTCGTCCGCGCGGGGTGACGAGCACTTCGAGGTGATGAACCTACGGCTCCGCCCACACGGAAGCGTCCGGGCGGTACGAGACCTGCGCGCCAGGGCCCAGCTGGTGGGCGCACTCAAGGGCTGACATGGGCAGCCGCAGGGTCGTCGACCGGCGGCTTGTGCCGGAAACCCCCAAGACGTCCCTGATCCCGGCCGACTGCATGCCGCCGCCCGAACCCTCACCCCCGGCCCAGGAGTACCGTCCCCGACGAGCAGAACCAGCCGCCCGTGCCCGAGGCGAGGGCCACCTCCGGGAGGTGGCCGTCCCGCCTGGTGACCTGGCCCGGGCCCGCCTCGCCGCGGAGCTGGCGGACCGCTTCGACCAGGAGGAACAGGCCCCGCATGCCGGGGTGGCAGGCCGAGAGGCCGCCGCCGTCGGTGTTGACCGGGAGTTCGCCGTCGCGCAGCAGGCGGCCCTTCTCCACGAAGGAGCCGCCCTCGCCCTTCGCGCAGAAACCGAGGTCCTCCAGGGTCACCAGGGTCATGTAGGTGAAGGCGTCGTAGATCTCCGCGAGGTCCACGTCCGCAGGGGTGAGTCCCGCCCGCTCGAAGGCCCGGCGGCCCGAGACGGCGGCGGGGGACACCGTGAAGTCCTCCCATTCCGACATGGTGGTGTGGGAGACCGAGGTGCCCGAGCCGAGGATCCAGACCGGCGCCTTCGCGGTATCCGGTACGTAGTCCTCCGCCGCCAGGAGCACCGCGCAGCCGCCGTCTGAGCGGATGCAGCAGTGCAGCTTCGTGAAGGGGTCCGCGATCATCTCCCCCGACAGGACCTCGTCGACCGTGATGGGGGTACGGAACATCGCGTCCGGGTTGGTGGCCGCGTTCGCCCGGGCCTGGACGGCCACCGAGGCGAGCTGCTCCAGCGTCGTCCCGTACTCGTGCATGTGGCGGCGCGCGGCCATCGCGTACTTGGAGACCAGCGTGTGGCCGTACGGGACCTCGAACTGCAGCGGTCCCCGCGCGCCGAAGGAGAGGTTCGAGGTCCGCCGGCGGGCCTTGATGTCCGCGCGGGCGGTGGACCCGTAGACCAGCAGGACGGCTTCGGCGTGCCCGGCCGCGATCGCGTCCGCCGCGTGGGCCGCCATGACCTCCCAGGTCGAGCCGCCCACCGAGGTGGAGTCGACCCAGGTGGGGCGCAGGCCGAGGTACTCGGCCACCTCGACGGGGGCGAGCGTGCCGAGGCCGGCCGAGGCGAAGCCGTCGATGACGGAACGGTCCAGGCCGGAGTCGGCCAAGGCGCGGCGGGCGGCCTGCGCGTGCAGGGCGTACGGGGTGGTGCCGTCCACGCGCCCGCAGTCGGAGAGGGCGACGCCGACGACCGCGACCCGGCGTCCGGTGTGGGGACGGGAGCGGAGCTCGGGTGGCCCGGAGCCGGGTGAGGGTGAGGGTGCGGGCAACGACGACGGCAAGGGCAACGGCGTGGGCATGGGTCCTCCGCGGGCGGCGCCTTCCAGCGATCAGCATCAGCGAGCGACCGGCCCATAATATCTGACGATGCATCAGATACAGGACCCCTGCGACAGACCGCCGCGACGGACCCCGGCGACAGGCGCCCGCGACGGACCCCCGCGACGGACCCCGGCGACAGGCGCCCGCGACGGACCCCGGCGACAGGCGCCCGCGACGGACCCCCGCGACGGACCCCGGCGACAGGCGCCCGCGACGGACCCCCGCGACGGACCCCGGCGACAGGCGCCCGCGACGGACCTCCCCGACGAGCCCCTGCGACAGGCGCCCGCGACCGCCCCCGCGACCGCCCCTGCGACCGACCCCCGTGACCCGCCCCCGCGGCCGACCCCTCGGCACCCCGCCCGTCCCACCCCTGTGCTTCTGCCGCCGCTCGCCCTAACATGACGGCCCGTCAGATACGGGGAGGAGCCCGACGATGGATGCCGCCTTCACCGCGGAGCAGGACGAGATACGCCGCACCCTGCGCGAGATCCTGGGCAAACGCTGCGGCCCGGACGACGTCAAGGCAGCCGTCCGCACCGCCGCCGGACACGACCGCGAGCTGTGGCGGCAGCTCGCCCGGCAGCTCGGGCTGCCCGGCATCGCCATCGCCGAGGAGTACGGCGGCGTCGGCTGCACACCCGCCGACCTGGCCCTGGCCTGCGAGGAAACCGGACGGGCGCTGCTGCCCTCGCCGTTACTGGCCACCGCCGCGCTCTGCGTGCCGCTGATCACCGCCCTCGGCACCGCGGCCCAGCGCTCCGCGCTGCTCCCGCCGCTCGCGGCCGGCGACCTGACCGCCGCCCTCGCCGTGCCCGGCCCGGCGCTGGCCACCGCGCTCGCGCTGACCGGCGAGAACGCCGCCGGGGAGTGGGCCGGCGGCGGCCGCGCGGGCGGCGTCCAGGCACGCCCCGCCCCCGCCTCGGGCGGCAACGCCGCAGGCGGGGCAGACGGCGCCGCCGCCGGGGGCTGGCGGCTCTACGGGGAGGTGGCCCAGGTGCTCGACGGGCACAGCGCCTCGCTGCTGCTGGTCGCCGCCCACGCCGGGGGCTTCGCGCGGAGCCGTACGCTGCTGTTCCTCGTACGGGAGGACGCGCCCGGCCTCGTACGGTCACGGCAGTCCGTACTCGACGAGACCCGCCCGCAGGCAAAGATCCAACTACGGGACACCCCCGCAGAGTTGCTCGGCGGCGACGGCGTCAGCGAAGAGGGAGGGGGCGACGCGCTCCGGGCCCTCGCCGCCGCCGGCCGTACCGCCTCCGCCGTGCTGGCCGCCGAGGCGGTCGGTGCGGCCGGACAGGCGCTCGCCCGCACCGTGGAGTACGTACGGCAGCGCGAGCAGTTCGGCCGGGCGATCGGCTCCTTCCAGGCGGTCAAACACCGGCTCGCCGACCTGTACGTCCAGGTGCAGGCGGCCCGGTCGGCGGCCTACTACGCCGCCTGGGACCCGGACCAGGGCGGCCTCGCGCTCGCCCAGGCGCTGGAGGCCCTTCGGGCGACCGCGGGCGAGGCGATCCAGCTGCACGGCGGCATCGGCTTCACCTGGGAGCACGACGCGCACCTCTACTTCAAGCGGGCGGCGGCCGACGACCTGCTCTTCGGCCCCGTCCACCGGCTGCGGGCGCACGCCGCCACCCGCGCGGGCCTCTTCGCCCCCGCGACGGCCCCCCCCCCCCCCCCCGCGACGGCCCCCGCCCCCGCCACCGGCGTCACGCCCCCACCCCCGAGCGAGAAGGTGGCCGTCTGATGGCTCTCGGCGTCAAGCTGATGCAGAAGGTCTCCTCGACGGGGCTGTTCGCCAAGGTCGCACCGCACTTCATCCCGGCGATGGACAAAGCTGTGCACAAACTGACCCGGGGCAAGGTCATGCTCAGCGCCCAGATGCTGCCGGGCGTGATCCTCACCGCCAAGGGGGCCAAGACCGGCGAACCGCGCACCACCCCGCTCGCGTGCATGCCGGAGGACGGAGGCGCGAGCTGGCTGCTGATCGGCTCGAACTTCGGCCGGCCCGGACACCCTGCGTGGACCGGGAACCTTCTCAAGCACCCGGACGCGGAGGTGAGTTGGAAGGGCCGGGACATCGCTGTGCGGGCCCGGCTGCTGGAAGGCGAGGATCGTGCGGCGGCGTGGCGGGCGGTGCTGGCGTTCTGGCCGCCGTACGCGACGTACCAGGCGCGCATAGAGCGCGAGATCCGGTTGTTCCGCCTGGAGCGCCGCTGATCACAGCGCACGGCCCACGACGGTACGCCCCACGGCACACGGGCCCACGCCCTACGGCGCTACGGCCCAGGACGGTACGCCCCGCCACCCGCCGCTGTACGCCCCACGACGATACGACGCACGGGACGGTATGGAGCAGGACGAACGAACGACGGCACTCCCACGCGCGCGACGGTACGAAGCCGCCCGCGGACGGCGGAACGCTCGACGTCGGACCCGGGACGTCTGACCCGGGACGTCTGACCCGGGGCGTTCGGACCCTCGACGGCGGACCCGGGACGTCGGACCCTCGACGGCGGACCCCGGGAAGGGTCCGCCGTTACTTGGACGGCTTCTTGCCGGTGATGCCGAGGTGGACGAGCAGTGCCAGGTTCGGCTTCAGTTCGGTCTGCTTGACACCCCAGGTCTGGAAGCCCTTCTGGTGCGAGGCGACCGCGGCCAGCATCGCGACCAGTGAACCCGCCATCGCCGCCGGGCTGATGTCCTTGTCGACCTTGCCCTTGGCCTGGAGCTCCTTCATCGACTCCGTGAGGGAGTTGGTGACCGAGTTCAGGATCTTCATGCGGATCTTGTAGAAGCGCTTGTCGCCCTCGGCCGCGCCGAGGTCCACGACCCGCAGGATCGCGTCGTTGCGCCGCCAGAAGTCCAGGAATCCCTCGACGAGTTCCTCGGCGGCCGCCCAGCCGGATTTGCCGACCCAGGTCCGGCCTTCGACGAGCGACGTCAACTGCGCGCCCTCCGTGGCCATTTCCTCGGCGATCTCCAGGACGGCACCCTCGACGTCCGGGAAGTACTGGTAGAAGGTCGCGGGGGAGGTACCGGCCTTGCGGGCGACGTCGATCACTTTGACGTCGCGGTACGGCGAGGAGCTGAGCATCTCGCTCAGGCAGTCGAGCAGCTTCTGCCGCGTCGCCTGGCCGCGCCGGCCGGCGACACGCCCGTCGACGGTGCGTACTTGTCCTGTCATGCCGTCAGCTTACCGAGGGGTGATCGGCGCGCTATTCGGCCGCCTGCAAATGGGGCTACGGGGGCTCCGGCCCGGGTGGGAGCCGGTCCTGGCAGGGCGTGGGGGCGGATTCCGGCCGGGCGCGTGCCGCGCATGCGCCCCACATACGCCCCGGGTACGCCCTACGCGCGCCCCACATGCCCCGCGCGCGCGCCCTGCTCCCCGGCGGCGTCCAGCCTTCGCCGCGCCCTCGGTCCCGTCATCCGGTCGCGTCGTCCGGAACCTCGCGATATCCCCCGAATAGTCTTATCAACAGGCTGTGGACAAGTTTTCGGGCGGAACATGGCCGGGAGGGGTGGGACAGGTATCGGGAGGCGTGGGACAGGTAGGACGGGTGGGGCAGGTGGGACAGGTGGGCAGGAACATAACCCCGCACAACGGAAGGAACCGGGCTCATGGCCGCATTCGCGGAAGGCGAACCCTGCTGGGTCGACGCCTCGCTTCCGGACGTCGAGGCGGGCAAGCGCTTCTACGGTGAGCTCTTCGGGTGGACCTTCGGCGACAGCTCGGGCGCCGAGTACGGCAACTACACGCAGGCCTACAGCCGCGGGCGCAACGTCGCCGCCCTCGCCCCCAAGCCCGACGGCCGGATGCCGACCGTGTGGGGGGTCTACCTCTACACCGCCGACGCCTACGCGTGCGCCGCCCGCATCCGTGCCTCCGGCGGCCAGATGGTGATGGACCCGATGCCGGTGGGCCCGTACGGCACGGCCGCGATGGCCGCCGACCCCGGCGGAGCCGTCTTCGGCCTCTGGCAGCCCGGCACCCACTACGGCTTCGAGGCCCAGCAGGAGCCGTACACGTACTGCTGGAGCGAGGTCTACACGCGCGCCCGCGACGCCGTCGACGTCTTCTACGCGAACGTCTTCGGCTATGTCCCGCAGGACCAGGACGACGCCGGCGTCGAGTACCGCCTCTGGTCCCCGCCCGGCAGCACGCCCGGAACGGACACGGCCGTCATGGGCCGCAGCCTGATCACCGACGCCTTCCCGGAGATCATGCCGGCGCACTTCCTCGTGTACTTCGCCGTCCCGGACTGCGACCAGTCCGTCGCCATGGCGCAGCGGCTCGGCGGCAGGGTCACCGCCGACCCCTTCGACACGCCGTACGGGCGGATCGCGGTTGTCGCCGACAATCAGGGGGCGGTCTTCGGGCTGCTCTCGGAACCGCGGTCGAAGCCGGTCGTCTAGCTGCCGCGCGACCGCCGCGCACCGGGTCTCGCACGAGGCCTCGCCCGGGTCTCGCACGAGGCCTCGCCCGGGTCTCGTACGCGCCCCGCATCAGGTGTCGCACCCCGTTCGGAACCGGTTCCCCCACCGGCCCCGCGCACCGCGTCGGCCACGAGGTCGTGTGAGCAATCCCGCACCCGGTCGTGTGGCCGGGGCCGGACCGGGCGCGGGCCTGACAGAATCGGGTTGCGCGACCCGGGCGGCGCCCGGGGTGAGACGCTGCACGGGGCACGGCCCCGTGCCGGCGCGTGTGCGTGTACGTGTGCGAGTACCGGTGCGCGTGCTGGTGGAGCGGGCCCGGTGAGGGCCCGTACGGGGAGGTGTGGAGGCGAGTGGTGGAGCAGCTGACGCAGCACGACCCGAGACGGATCGGCCCCTTCGAGGTGCTGGGACGGCTCGGCGCCGGCGGCATGGGGCTGGTCTATCTCGCGCGGTCGGCGTCCGGACGGCGGGTCGCGATCAAGACGGTGCGCACCGAGCTCGCCGAGGACCAGTTGTTCCGGGTGCGGTTCACCCGTGAGGTGGAGGCGGCGCGCGCCGTGTCCGGCTTCTACACCGCGGCCGTCGTCGACGCCGATCCGCGGGCGGCCGTGCCGTGGCTGGCCACCGCGTACGTCCCGGCGCCCTCCCTGGAGGAGATCGTCAACGAGTGCGGGCCCATGCCAGCCCAGGCCGTACGGTGGCTCGCGGCCGGAATCGCCGAGGCGCTGCAGTCCATCCACGGCGCCGGTCTCGTCCACCGCGACCTGAAGCCGTCCAACGTGCTCGTCGTCGAGGACGGGCCCCGCGTGATCGACTTCGGCATCGCGAGCGGCGTCTCCAACACCCGCCTGACCATGACGAACGTCGCCGTCGGCACCCCCGCCTACATGTCGCCCGAGCAGGCGAAGGACTCGCGCAGCGTCAAGGGCGCCAGCGATGTCTTCTCGCTCGGCTCGACGCTGGTCTTCGCGGCGACCGGGCACCCGCCGTACCACGGGGCGAACCCGGTGGAGACGGTCTTCATGCTGCTGCGCGAGGGACCCAACCTGGAAGGGCTGCCCGAGGAGCTGCGGCCGCTGATCGAGTCGTGCATGAAGATGGACGCCACTCAGCGCCCGACCCCGGCCGACCTCCAGGCGCAGCTGGCCCCGCACCTCTTCGACGGCGGTGACGACAGCGGGACCGCCTCGGCGTGGCTGCCCGGGCGGGCCGTCGCGATGATCGAGGCCCGGCGGGCGGGGAACCGTACGCCTCCCGCACCGGTCGTACCCGGCCCCGGCGGCCCCGGCGGCCCCGGCGGCCCTGGTGGCCCCGGCGGCGCCGGATCCCGCGGGCCCGCCCCGGCGGCCCCCACCCACCGCCGTCCGCGTGGCGGCGAGGCCTGGGTGGACCCGCGCACCGGCCAGGCCGTCCCGCAGCGCCCGCACCACCCGCCGATGTCCCCCGTGCGCTCGGGCGAGCCCGTCCGGATCGGTGGCTCCCCGGTGCCGATCGGGCCCGGACCGCGGGCGGCGGCCGCCGCGCCGGCCGCCGCGCACGCCCCCGCCCCCGCCGCCGCGGACTTGGCGACGGGCTGGGTCCGCCCGCCCGGCGGCGCGGCGTCCGCGCCACCGTCCCCGTCTCCGTCCCCGTCACCGTCTCCCCCGGGTTCGGCCCTGCCGGCCGTACCGAGCCCGGGGCACCCGGGTCCGGACAGCGGCCGCTGGCGCCCGTGGCGCTTCCGCATGTCCAACGAGGTCTGGGGCACCCCGACCGTCGCGGGCGACCTGCTCTACGTCACCTCCTTCGAGGTGCACGCCCTGGACGTGGCCAGCGGCCGCCGCCAGTTCAAGACGCGCGACGTCGCCTGGTCGATGGCCGTCTCGGACGGCAGGATCCACGCCTCCGACGGACCCTCCCTCTACGCGCTCGACGCCACCGACGGATCCGAGCGGTGGCGGCTGTCCACCGACGCCTGGGTGTACGCGCTGCGCGCCGACCGCGGCACGGTCGTCACCGCCACGCGGGGTGGCGGCGTACAGGGCTGGGAAGCCTCGAACGGCCAGAAGCTGTGGGAGCTGACCGGCGCCCAGACCGAGTTCGAGACCCCGGAGGCGGCCCCCGTCCTCCACGACGGCACGGTGTACGTGTGGCAGGACGCGCGGCTGCGCGCCCTGGACGCCCGCAGCGGCCGCGAGTGCTGGTCGTACCCGGTCGGCGACGCGGCCTCCTGCGGGAACGTCCCTGTACGGGTCACCCCCGCCCAGGACGGCAATGTCTACGTCACCGCCGGCACCCGGGTCCTGTCCGTGGACCGGGCCTCCGGGCGGGTCCGCTGGCACTTCGAGGCCCCCGCGGTCTTCCTGGCGGCCCCGGCCTTCGCGCCGGGCGCGGCGGTCACGGGCGGCGGGGTCTACCTCGCCGACTACCTGGGCACCGTCTACGCCCTGGACGCCGCCACCGGCAAGGACCGCTGGCGCATCGCGACCGAGTCGCGGCCGTCCTCGGACCCGGTGCTGGTGGCCAACGGCAACGTCCACCTGGGCGCGGGCAGCGCGCTGTACACGCTCGACGCGGTCACCGGCACCCCGAAGTGGCGCTTCGCCGCGGGCGGCGAGATCACCGGCCTGCCGGCGGTCGCCGACGGCCGGGTGCACTTCGGCTCGGCGGACCACTGCCTGTACACCCTGGACGCGGCGGGTGGCCAGCTCCGCTGGAAGCTGGCCACGGGCGGGGAGATCACGGGTGCGCCGGTAGCGGAGGCGGGCGTGGTCTACGCGTGCAGCAAGGACCGCTGCGTGTACGCCCTGGACGCGGCGAAGGGGACGGGCACCCGTACGGCCGGGGCTTCTTCGTAAGACGCCGACTGAGGTGACCACCGAGGCGCCCACTGAGGCGCCCACTGAGGCGCCGAACGGGCCCTCCGGGTCGCGCACCGTACCGGGAGTGACAGGATGGACCCCATGAGCAACGTCTACTTCGACATCAACATCAACGGCGAGTCCGCCGGCCGCATCGTCTTCAACCTCTTCGACGACGTGGTTCCGAAGACCGCCAAGAACTTCCGCGAGCTCGCCACCGGCGAGCACGGCTACGGCTACAAGGACTCGCCGTTCCACCGTGTGATCCCGCAGTTCATGCTGCAGGGCGGCGACTTCACCAACCAGAACGGCACCGGCGGCAAGAGCATCTACGGCGAGAAGTTCGCCGACGAGAACTTCGAGCTGAAGCACGACCGCCCGTTCCTGCTGTCGATGGCGAACGCCGGCCGGAACACCAACGGCTCGCAGTTCTTCATCACCACCGTCCCGACCCCGTGGCTCGACGGCAAGCACGTCGTCTTCGGCGAGGTCGTCGAGGGCTCGGACCTGGTCCAGAAGATCGAGTCCCTGGGCTCCCCGTCGGGCGCCACCCGCGCCAAGATCGAGATCGCGGCCTCGGGCGTCGTCGACGCCGCCTGATCCCCACCCCGCCCGTTACGGCTGGCCGGCCCCGTCCCCTTCAGGGGGCCGGGGCCGCCGTCACGTCCGGCACCTCACCACGGCGCTACGTACGGTCCCGAGGCGGGGCCGGCGGCCCGGGGTCGTGGGGTGGGGTGGTCGGGGGCGAGTCCGGGGATGCCGGGTAGTCAGGGTGGTTCCGGTGGTCCGGGCGGTCCGGGTGGTCCCGGTGGTCCGGATAGTCCCGGCGGTCCGGGTGGTCCCGGTGGTCCCGGTGGTCCGGATAGTCCCGGTGGTCCGGGGACTCCGGCGAGTCCGGGGCCGTGTGGCGGGCCCGGGTGCGGCGGGGGCGGCCGCGCATGACCGCCGCCGCCAGGATGAGCAGCGCGCCCGCGCCGAAGGCGCTCGCGACGCCGTCGCCGAGGCCCCGGCCGTCGCTGCCCACGGAGAGGCTGCCGGCGGCCTGGCCCTGGCGGACCATCCAGAGGACGGAGAAGCCGAGGACCACGACCCCCGCCAGTGCCATCAGCAGGCGGGACCGGAGCACGATCGCGACCAGGGCGAACAGGGCCGCGACGAGGAAGGGCAGCAGGATCGACCCCATCAGGGCCGCCTTGTGGTCGGTGATCCCGGCGCCGGTGAAGAGGTCCTGCACGCGGTAGTCGCGTCCGTGGCGGCCGTCGTACCAGGCACGGAAGGGGCTCCAGACGGCGGCCGTCGCTCCGATCAGACCCATCAGCGAGCCGAGTATGTTGCGGATCATGCGCGGCACCCTCCGAGGTAGGGGTCTTGATCCCCAAGCTACGCCGGGCTCCCGTGGGCCGCACATCCGGCAGGTCCGCCTGATAGCGTGGCCCGCCGTTGTCCAGGGGGAGGGGTTCGGGCCGTGGTGGCTGGACGTCGTATCAGGTTCACCGCGGTGGTGGTGACCGTCGTGTGCGCGCTCACCGGGTTCTCGTCGAGCGGCGGCAGCAGTGGCGGCAGCGGCAGCAGCGGGAAGAGCAAGAGCAAGAGCAGCGGCGGGGGCGGCTGCTCCAGCTCCAAGAGCAGCAAGAAGAAGACGAACTCCGGCAGGAGCGGCAGCAGCGGCAGTACGGCGACCGCAACGCCCTCGTCCAGCCCCAGCGGTGATCCGGCCACGGCCGTCGTGGTCACCTGCGTCGGTGCCAACCCGCCGGTGACCACCCTCAAGGTCATTTCGCGACTGGCCCGCAAGGCGACCTTCGAGATGGAGCTCTACCGGGAGACCGCGTCAGATGCCGTCGTCGAGGCGACCGTCGTCAAGGTCACCCTGGAGGCCCGCGAGACCCGCACGGTCGACGTCGCCCTGGAGAATCCGGCGCGCGCCGCCGAGGTCAGGACGTGCCGGATCAGCTCGATCACCGTCCTCGCCGACCCGACCTCCTCCGCCACGAGCAGCTCCACGCCGAAGGGCCCCACGCCGACAGGGTCCGGCGCCGCGTCCACGCCGACGTCCACGTCGAAGCCCAAGCCCAAGCCCGCCAAGCCCCGCTCCTAGCGACACGCCCGTCAGCGCAGCCGGAAGTCCCCGCCCGGCCGACGGGACCCGAAGAGTTCCGCCTGCCGCTGGGGCGGCAGGTTCCCCAGCGCGATCAGCGCCGGCGCCTGCGCGAGGGCCTGCTGCAGCGCCGCCTGCTTCGCCGACCACAGGGCCCGTACGGTGCCCTGTACGGCCTCCGTCGGGAAGCCGGCCAGCGTCCGCGCCGCGCGCAGGGCCGCCGCGAGCAGCTCCGTGGGCGCGGTCAGTTCGGAGACGAGGCCGATCTCGTACGCCCGCCGAGCGGAGAGCCGTTCCGCCGTGCCCATGAGGGACATCCGGGCGACCTCGCCGAACGGCATGCGCTGGGCCATGTACACGGCCTCGTAGGCGCTGACCATCCCGTACGTCGTGTGCGGGTCGAAGAAGGTGGCCGTCTCCGAGGCGATCAGGAAGTCCGCCTCGCCCAGCAGGTAGAACGCCCCGCCGCAGGCCATGCCGTTGACGGCGGCGATCACCGGCTTCCACAGGTCGCCCGCCTTGGGGCCGATCGCGACCAGCGGATCGTCCACCGAGTACGGGGAGGGGGGCTGCGGGACCTCCACGTCCCGGTCGATGCCCGTACAGAAGGCGGCCGTCCCGGCCCCCGTCACCACCACCGCCCGTACGTCCTCCTCGTACCGGAACTCCCTCCACACCGCGCTCAGCTCGGCGGCCGCCGCCAGGTCGATGGCGTTGTGCCGGTGCTCCCGGTCCAGGGTGACGACCGCGACGCCGCTCGCCTTGTCCCGCTCCACCCGCACGGTCGAGTGGACGGCTTGCACCGCTTCCACAGCCTTCACAGTTTTCACGGCTTCTCCGGGATCCAGCGCGGCACGGCCACCCCGCCCGTCTCGGTGAAGACCACCTGGACCCTCGCGCCGATGCGCAGCCGGGCCGGGTCGACGGAGTCCAGCGGTGCGTCGGCCGAGGTCACGAGATTGCCCACCAGCCGGATGTGCGGGGCGTCGGCCAGCTCCACGAGGATCACGTTGTACGGGGCTTGCGCGGCGTACGCCGGGAGCAGTGGCGGATGCGGCCGGACATAGGACCAGATGCGGCCGCGCCCGCTCATCAGGCGCCAGTCCGAGGAGAACGACCGGCAGTGGGGGCAGCAGGGGCGGGGCGGGAAGCGGAGCTTGCCGCAGGCGGGGGCGGCGCAGGCCTGGACGCGGAGTTCGCCCTGGGCGGCGTACTCCCAGAAGGGGGCGCCGTCCTCGTCGGGTACCGGGAGGAGAAGCGAATCCCCGGTGACCGGCTCCGGCCCCGGCCCCCTGCCCGGCCCCCTGCCCGGCCCCGGCTCCGGGCCCGGTTCCCTGGTGAGTGATTCCTCGGTGGTCGTCATGGCGCGGCTCTCCTCAGGTTCGAAGCAGGATCGCGGACGTCGGGACACCCTCGCCCGCCGTCACCAGGCAGGTGGAGGCGTCCGGCACCTGGGCGGTGGAGACGCCGCGCAGCTGCTTGACGCCTTCGTTGATCAGGTTGAAGCCGTGTACGTAGGCCTCGGACAGGCCGCCGCCACCGGTGTTGATCGGGAGCCGACCGCCTGTCTCCAGGGCGCCGCCCTCGGTGAAGGAACCGCCCTCGCCGCGCCCGCAGAAGCCGTAGCCCTCCAGCGAGAGCGGGATCAGGGGCGTGAAGGCGTCGTAGATCTGGGCGACGTCCACGTCCTGCGGGCCGAAGTCGGCCTGCTTCCACAGGTGGCGGGCCGCCGTCCAGGCGGGCCCGGACAGCGGGTCGTCGCTCCAGTAGTTGACCATGCCGTGGTGCTGGGCGGGCAGGCCCTGGGCGACGGAGTGCACGTAGACGGGCTTCTGGCGGCAGTCCCGGGCCCGTTCGGCGGAGACGATCACGCAGGCCAGCGCGCCGTCGGTCTCCAGGCAGTTGTCGAAGAGGCAGAGCGGCTCGCTGATCATGCGGGAGGTCATGTACATCTCGCGGGTCAGCGGGCGTTCGTACATCATCGCGGCCGGGTTCTCGTTGGCGCGGTTGCGGCAGGCCATCGCCACGTTGAAGAGGTGGTCGCGGGTGGCGCCGTACTCGTGCATGTAGCGGCGGGCCAGCATGGCGATCTCGTCGGCGGGGCGCAGCAGCCCGAAGGGGCGGGTCCACTGGCCGGGGGTGGGCAGCTGGACGGCGGTGTTCTTCCAGGGACGCGGGCCCGAGCCGCGCTTGCGCGAGCGCCACGCGACGCCGACGGTGGCCTGGCCGGTGGCCACGGCGGCCGCGAGGTGGCCGACGGTGGCGCAGGAACCGCCGCCGCCGTAGCCCACCTTGGAGAAGAAGGTGACATCGCCGGCGCCGATGGCCTTGGCCACCTCGACCTCGTCGGTCTCCTCCATGGTGTACGACGCGAAGGCGTCGACCTCGCGGGCCTCCACGCCGGCGTCGGCGAGCGCCGCCAGGATGGCGCGGCAGGCCAATTCCTTCTCCGACTCCGGCAGTTGTCTGGCAAAGGCGGTCTGGCCGATGCCGACTATCGCCGTAGCGTCCTTGAGCGTTGCCGCCATCGCCACCTCCGGGGTGCGTCAGTGCTGACAGCCGCGAAGGGTACAGCTAATCTGACGGATAGTCAGCTACGGGGTAACCGGGAGGGCGGACGATGGACGAGCGCGTGATCGGGGAAGCAGGCGGTGAAGCAGGCGAGGGCGTACGCGGGGACCTGCGCTGGGGCAGCATCGCCCGGCTCGTACGCGCGGCGGCGGCGCGGTACGCCGACCGCGAGGCCGTCGTCGACGGACGGGTCCGGATCAGCTACACCCAGCTCGGCGAGCGCGTCGAACGCGCCGCGGCGGCCTGCATCGCCGCCGGGGTCGAGCCGGGTGACCGGGTCGCCGTCTGGGCACCCAACACCCTGGAGTGGATCGTCTCCGCGCTCGGAGCCGTCTCGGCGGGCGCGGTCCTGGTCCCCCTCAACACACGTTTCAAGGGCGCCGAAGCGGCGTACGTCCTCCAGAGCAGCCGGGCCCGCCTGCTCTTCGTCACCGGCACCTTCCTCGGCACCTCCTACGTCGCCTCCCTGCGCCGCGCCACCGCCGAGGGGCCGGGCGCCGGCCCACTGCCCGGGCTTCCGCACCTGGACCAGGTCGTCGTCCTCGCCGAGGACGCCCCCCAGTCCTTCCGCACCTGGAAGGACTTCCTGGCGGGCGGCGACGGCGTACCGGCCGCGGCCGTCCGCGAGCGCGCCGAGTCCATCCCCTCCGAAGCACCCTCCGACATCATCTTCACCTCCGGCACCACCGGCAGCCCCAAGGGCGCGGTCATCACCCACGCCCAGTCCCTGCGCTGCTACGACGTGTGGAGCGAGCTCGCCGGACTGCGCGAGGGCGACCGCTACCTGATCGTGAACCCCTTCTTCCACACCTTCGGCTACAAGGCCGGCATCATCGCCTGCCTGATGCGCGGGGCCACGATGGTCCCGCAGCCCGTCTTCAACGTGGACACCGTCCTCGCCAACATCGCCGCCGAGCGGATCTCCGTACTCCCCGGGCCGCCCACCCTCCACCAGTCCCTCCTCGACCACCCCCAGCGCGACCACCACGACCTGTCCGCGCTGCGCCTGGTCGTCACCGGCGCGGCCGTCGTCCCGCTCCGGCTCGTCGAGAGGCTCCGCAGCGAGCTGCGCATCGGCGTCGTGCTCACGGCGTACGGGCTCTCCGAGGCCGGCGGCATCGTCACCATGTGCCGCAGGGGCGACCCGGCGGAGGTCATCGCCGCCACCTCGGGGCGGGCCATCCCCGGCACCGAGATACGGATCACCGGCCCCGCGGGCCGGGCCCTGCCCGCCGGGGCGGCGGGCGAGGTGTGGGTCCGCGGCCACCACGTGATGCGGGGCTACTTCGAGGACCCGGCCGAGACCGCCAGGGCCATCACACCGGAGGGCTGGCTGCGTACGGGCGACGTCGGAGTCCTCGACGCGGGCGGCAACCTCCGCATCACCGACCGCATCAAGGACATGTTCATCGTCGGCGGCTTCAACGCCTATCCGGCCGAGATCGAGCAACTCCTCGGCCTGCACCCGGACATCGCGGACGTCGCGGTCGTCGGCATCCCGGATCCGCGCCTGGGCGAGGTCGGCAAGGCGTACGCGGTCCGGCGCCCGGGCTCGACGCTCACCGCCGACGACCTGATCGCCTGGTCCCGGCGGGAGATGGCCAACTACAAGGTGCCGCGGGCGGTGGAATTCGTCACCGGCCTGCCGCGCAACGCGAGCGGCAAGGTGCTGAAGCGGGAGCTCCGGGCCCGCTAACCCCCGGCCGGGCCGCGGCGGGCCAGGACCAGGCGCCACCGGGGGCTGCTCTGTCCTCGCCCTCCGGCCTGGGCAGAGCGCACGGGGCGGCGGCCGAAGTGTTCCAGCGGCACCGTCTCCACCGTGAAACCGGCCGCTTGGAGGTCGCTGCGGACGCCGCTCAGCGGGAAGGTCCGGTAGTACATGACGAAGGGCGGCCGCCACACCGCGTTGCGCACGCGCATCGCCGCGTCGAAGCCGGTCACCGCCCACCACAGCGGCGAGGCGGGCGGGATCGGGGCGCCGATGGGGAAGGCGAAGAGCCCGCCCGCGCGCAGTGCGGAGTGGACGCCGGCGAAGAGGGCGGGCCGCTCGGACGGGAGGAAGTGGCCGAAGGCCCCGAAGCTCACCGCGAGGTCGTACGAGTCCCCGAGCGCGGGCGGAAGCGCCCGCGCGTCGGCCCGTACGAAGTCCACCGGCGGGGACGCGGACGCATGGGCCTGGCCGGGGTCCCGCCCCGGCCCGGCGTCGGGTCCGGGGCGCCGGCCGTGGACGCGCTCGGCCTCGGCCAGCATGCCCGCGCTGAGGTCCACCCCGGTCACCCGCTCCCGGCACAGCCGACGGAGCATGCCGATTGCGGCGCCGGTGCCGCAGCAGACGTCCAGCCCGGCGCCGAAGGAGCCCTCCCGCTCGGCGAGGGTCTCCTCGACCGCGTCGAGCATCCGGTCCGGGGTGCGGAAGGGCGTGTGGTCGAACTTCGGCGCGAGCAGGTCGTAGCCCCGCTCGACCGAGGTGAGGGCCTGCGCGGCGAGTTCGCGGACGCTCGGCCCGTGGCTGGTGAACACCCACCCAGCCTAGTGACCGGTCGGGGATTCGGTGGGCAGGCGCCGGGCCCGGCCGAAGTGAGCCGTGGGTGCGCCGGGTGCGCCGGACCCGTCGGGGGAGGAGCGGGCACACGCAAACGCGGCGGTCGCGGTGGCTCCCCTCCTGGCCACCGCGACCGCCGTTCCCCCGTTGCCCCCCTGCTCCCCCGTGCTCCCCCGTCCCCCGTGATTCCCCCGTGGGCCGGTGCGACCTCCGCTACGGACGCGGCGTGGACGCGTGGTTGTCCAGGGTCTGGATCTCCTCGCCCGGCACGACCGGGGTGGAGTCGAGAGGTTTGATCTCGATGCCCGACGCGTGATTGTCCAGCGGTGTGATCTCGACACCCGAGGCGTGGTTGTCCAGCGGCTTGATGTCGCCGTCGATCGGCAGGATGTTCTCGTTCGTCGTCATCGGATCTCCTGATGGATGGGTAGGACCCGTTCGGCGATTCCCCCGCGGACCGCCGAACGGGTGGTCCTCCAACCGACCTGCGTGCCCCCCGCCGCGCCGGGTCGATGTACTTATCTTGTCGGAGGGCGATAAACGAACGATGAACGCCTCGTTCATCATGTGAAGTCCCAGGCCGGATGGGGTTCAGGCGGCGATCTCCGAGGCCAGCAGCGCCCGCACCTCGGCCAGTTCGGCCGAGCTGAGCTGTGCGAAGACGGCCTCCGCGTCGCGCCAGCACGCCCGCGCCCGGTCCGTCTGGCCGAGCCGCCGCAGCGCCTTGCCGAGGACGGTCAGGACGGTGGCCCGGCGCCACTCCCCGCCGATGCCGCGCAGCGCGATGGCCTGTTCGGCGTGCGAGGCGGCCAGGGCGGGCCTGCGCGCCGCCAAGTGGGCTTCGGCGAGCCGGAAATGGGTCACGCCCTCCCACAGCGGCTGGCGGTTGTCGTGGAACAGCGACAGCGCCTCGGCGAGCTGCGTCAGGGCCTCGCCCAGCCGGCCGGCCTGGGTGAGTGCGATGCCCAGGGCGTAGCGGCCGTTCGCCAGGCGCAGGGTGAGGCCCATCCGGTCGTAGACGGCGATGCCCTGCTGGGCGAGGTCGATGGCGCTGGTCAGCCGGCCCAGCTCGACGTGGATCCGGGAGAGGTTGCACAGGGCGCTGGCCTCCCCGACGTGGTTGCCGTCCGCGCGGAAGTTCTCGATGGCCTCCAGCAGGTACCGCTCGCCGTCCGCGTGGCGGCCCTGGTAGAGGGCGATGATCCCGCGGTCGTTGGGCGCCCAGCAGCTGGGCAGCGGGTCGCCGGCCTCGCGGGCGAGCGCCATGGCCTGGCGGGCCTCGTCGTCGGCTTCGGCGAAGCGGCCTGCGACCAGGTGGACGTTGGTGAGGGTGGTACGGGCGCGGCCCTCGGACTGCGGGTCCCGGGCGGTGTGCGCGGCGTCGCGCAGGGCCACGGCGGCCGACTCGTACTGCTTGGAGTTGGCCCCGGACTCGGCGAGGTCCTTGGCCGCCCACAGCAGGTCCACGGCCCGCCGCAGGACGCGCGTACCGTCGTCGCGTACGGCGGCCTGCCGGACGCAGGCCAGCAGCGGGTCCGCCTCGGCGTACAGCCAGTCCAGGGCGGCGCGCGGCTCGGTGAAGGCCAGGCCGGGGTAGCAGGTGGCGGACAGGTGGGCGGGGAGCCGGTCGCCGGGGCGTTCCAGTGCGTAGACCCCGGAGGCGGTGGCCAGGTAGAAGTCCAGCAGCCGGTCGAGGGCGGCGTCGCGCCCGCTCTGCGGCTGCTCGTCGCGTTCCGCGCACGCACGCGCGTAGAGCCGTACGAGGTCGTGGAAGCGGTAGCGGCCGGGGGCGGCGGATTCGAGGAGGGAGCAGTCGACCAACGCTTCGAGGAGGTCCTCGGTGTCGTGTTCGGGCAGGTCGAGTACGGCGGCTGCCGCGGAGAGGGAGATGTCGGGGCCGTCGGCGAGGCCCAGCAGGCGGAAGGCGCGCTGCTGGGCGGGCTCCAGCTGGCCGTAACCCAGCTCGAAGGTGGCCTTGACGGCCAGGTCGCCGGCCTGGAGCTCGTCGAGGCGGCGGCGTTCGTCGGCGAGTTTGGCGGCGAGGACGGAGACGGTCCAGGTGCGGCGGGCGGCGAGGCGGGAGGCGGCGATGCGGATGGCGAGCGGCAGGAATCCGCAGGCGCCGACGACGTCGAGGGCGGCCTGGCGTTCCGCGCCGACCCGCTCGGCGCCCACGATCCGGGTGAACAGCTGGAGGGCCTCCTCGGGGCTCATCACGTCGAGGTCGACGAGATGGGCCCCGGCGAGGCCTGCCATGCGGACCCGGCTGGTGACGAGCGCGGCGCAGCCGGCGGTGCCGGGCAGCAGCGGGCGTACCTGGGCGGCGTCGCGGGCGTTGTCGAGGAGGACCAGGACGCGGCGGCCGTCGAGGGTGGAGCGGTAGAGCGCGGCCCGTTCGGCGGGGGAGTCGGGGATGGCGGTGTCGGGGGTGCCGAGGGCACGCAGGAAGGAGCCGAGGACGGCTTCGGGCTCGACGGGGCGGGCCTCGGTGCCCTGGAGGTCGGCGTAGAGCTGCCCGTCGGGGAAGTGCGGGCGGGCGGCGTGGGCGACGTGCACGGCGAGGGTGGTCTTGCCGACGCCGCCTATCCCGGCGAGCGCGGAGACGGCCATGACCTGGCCGTGGGCGCCGCCGGACAGGATGGCGCCGAGTTCGCCCACGAAGCTGGACCGGCCAGTGAAGTCGGGCACAGTCGCGGGGAGTTGGGCTGGCCTCACGAGGACGGGCGCGGCGGCGGGGGCCGGGTCCTCGGCGCGGGCGAGGTCGGCGTCGGCGTTCAGGATGCGCTGCTGGAGGGCGGCGAGCTCGGGACGCGGGTCGACGCCGAGCTCGTCGGCGAGGAGCCGGCGGGTGTCGGCGTAGACGGCGAGGGCCTCGGCCTGCCGGCCGCTGCGGTAGAGGGCGAGCATGAGCAGCTCGCGCAGGCGCTCGCGCAGGGGGTGGGCGGCGGTCAGGGCGGTGAGCTCCGAGACGGCCTCGGCGTGGTGGCCGACCTCCAGGTCGAGGTCGAGGCGGGTCTCCAGGAGCTGGAGGCGCCATTCGGCGAGGCGGGTGCGCTCGGTCTCCGCGTGCGGGCCGGGGACTCCTGCGAGGGGTTCGCCGTCCCACAGGTCGAGGGCGCGGGCGAGGAGCGTACGGGCGAGGGCGCGATCACCGGCGGCGCGGGCCGCCTCGGCCTCGGCGGCGAGGCGGCGGGCCACGCCGAGGTCGAGGGTGGCGGTGGAGCGCAGCCGGATGGCGTACCCGCCGGACTCGGTGACGAGGAGCCCGGGGTCGAGGACCTTGCGCAGGCGGGAGGCGTACGTCCGGATGGTGGCGAGGGCCTGCTGCGGCGGGTCTTCGCCCCAGATGGCGTCGATGAGCTCGGGCGCGGTGGCGGTGCGGCCGTCGCGCAGCAGCAGCGCGGCGAGCAGGGCGCGCTGCTGGGGAGTGCCGGAGGGCAGGGCCTCGGCTCCGCGCCAGGCGCGGATGGGGCCGAGGACGGCGAAGCGGGAATCGCCGGAGGCGGTGGTGGCGGAGCCGGTGGAGGCGGCGGTGGCGGTGGTGGCGGATGCGGTGCCCGCGGTGGCCGTGCCGGTGCGGACGGTGCGGGCGGGACCTGGGTTTGACGGACCTGCGCTTGACGGACCTGCGCTTGACGGACTTGCGCTGGTGGGACCTGCGCTTGTGTGACCTGTGCTCGTGCGACCTGTGCTTCTGGGACCTGCGCTTGTGGGGGTGAGCCGGGCTGCCTCGGGGTGGTTCCGCGGGTGCGGGATGGCCGGTATGCCGTCCATCTGTCGTCCCCCCTGCCTTCCGTCGGTTTAAGGGTCAGTCTGCCCTGTGTTGCGGTTGCACGTCAGCCCGTAACGGACCGATCGGCTCCCAAGTAGCTGACGGTTCGTCAGATCAGCGCTACGGTGGGACGATGGAGACCTTCCCGAAGATCATCTCGGTGGACGACCACACGGTTGAGCCCCCCCACGTCTGGCGGGACCGGCTCCCGTCCAAGTACCAGGACACCGGCCCACGCGTCGTCCGCGCCCCCTTGAAGGAAATGACCTTCCTCGGTGGGAAGTTCGCCCCCGTCATGGGAGCCAAGGGCGACGACGGCCCGATCGGCGACTGGTGGGTGTACGAGGACCTGCACCGGCCGCTCACCCGTCTCGACACCGCCGTCGGGTACGACCGCGACGAGATCAAACTGGAAGTCATCACCTACGAGCAGATGCGCCCGGGGTCCTTTTCGGTTCCCGACCGGCTCGCGGACATGGACGTCAACCACGTCCAGTCGGCCCTCTGCTTCCCGACCTTCCCCCGCTTCTGCGGCCAGACCTTCACCGAGGCGAAGGACCGCGAACTCGGGCTGCTCGGCGTACGGGCCTACAACGACTGGATGGTGGAGGAGTGGTGCGGCCCCGACGCGCACGGCCGCTTGATCCCCCTCACCCTCATCCCGCTCTGGGACGCCCGCCTCGCGGCGGCGGAGGTACGCCGCAACGCGGCACGGGGCGTACGCGCGGTCGCGTTCTCCGAGATACCCCCGCACCTGGGCCTTCCCTCGATCCACACCGACGACTGGGACCCCTTCCTCCAGGCGTGCGACGAGACCGGCACGGTCATCGCCATGCACATCGGCTCCTCGTCGCGCATGCCGTCGACCTCGGCGGACGCCCCGCCGGCGGTCGGCTCCACCATCACCTTCGCCAACTGCTGCTTCTCGATGGTCGACTGGCTGATGAGCGGCAAGTTCGAGCGCTTCCCCCACCTGAAGATCATGTACGCGGAGGGACAGATCGGCTGGATCCCGTACATCCTGGAACGCGCGAACGTGGTCTGGGAGGAGAACCGCGGCTGGGGCGGCGTAGCGGACAAGGTCCACCGCCCGCCGTCGGAACTCTTCGCGGAGCACGTCTTCGGCTGCTTCTTCGACGACGCCTTCGGCCTGAAGAACCTCGACGCGATCGGGGTGGGCAACGTCCTCTACGAGACGGACTACCCCCACTCGGACTCGACCTGGCCGAAGTCCCGCGAGGTCGGCGAGTCCCAGATGGGCCACCTGCCGCCGGACGTGGTGGACCGCATCGTGCGCGGCAACGCGATCGATCTGCTGGGGCTCACGGCGGAAGGGCTGTGGGCGGGACCGGGCGCCTGACCCGAGGGGGAGGGGCCGACCGCGCCCCACGGGAAGGGGCCGGGCGGGCGTGTGCCCGGCCGGCCCCTGACCTGCGTCTCGTACTACTTGGGAGCTACATGCGGCTACATGCGGTACATGCGGTACATGCGGTACATGCGGTACATGCGGTACATGCGGTACATGCAACTACGTGTGGCTACTTCGGGGTGACCCAGACCTGGGCCTTGGTCGTGTTCGGCGTGTAGAGCTGGATCGCGGTGCCGTTGGCGGTCGCGCCGCCGGTCACGTCGAGAACCTTGCCCGACGCGACGTGCACGATCTGGCCCTTCGCGTTGACGGACCACCGCTGGGCCGGCGTGCCGTTGCAGTCATAGAGCCTGATCTTGTTGCCGTTGGTGGCCGCGTTGGCCGCGTTGTCCAGGCACTTGCCCAGCGCGCGGAACGTGCCGTCCTTGCTTAGGATCCACGACTGCGCCCAGGTGCCGTTGCACGTGTAGAGCTGGATCTGCGTGCCGTTGGCCGCCTTCCCGCCCTTGACGTCCATGCACTTGCCGGCGAGCCCGCTCACCTTGCCCTGTGGGGGCAGCGCGGCGCCGGCACCGGCGGCGAGCTGGCGCCAGCCCTGTACGTCGAACTGCTGGACGAAGGTACCCGCGCGCTTGTCCTGGTAGGCGTGTTCGGGTGAGCACATGACCGGGAACTGGCCGGAGTCGGTCCCCTTGACGCAGTCGCTCCTGTTCAGGCTGCGGTTGGCGTGCGCCAGGCCCAGCGTGTGTCCGAGCTCGTGGCTGATGTGGTTGCGCATGTGCGTCTCGCCCATGGCGGCGGTCGGCTTGCCGTCCGAGGTGAAGAACTCACTGTCGATGTAAGCGTGTCCGCTGGTCACGGTCTCGGCCACGGAAGAGCTGGTGAAGCCACAACTGATGTTCGCGCGGCCCGACCCGTCGCGGACCACCTTCCATCCCGTGTCGCCCATGATGCCGCCTTCGGCCGGCGGGACGCATGGGCGGTGCAGGACCCCGAGGACCACTTCGCCCTTGGGCCTGGCGTAGTCCCAGCCGACCGGCTTCGTGTCGACGGTGACCGGCAGGTTCGTGATGCGCCGCAAGTCGGCGGCGGAAGCCTGCACGTACGGGGCCAGCCAGTCCGCGGACTTCTGATCGTAGAACTTGATCGTGTAGCCGGTCTGCAGCCACTTGGTCGCACCGACCAGCTTCCACCCATCGCCCTGGGGCGGTGCGGCCGCGGCCAACCTCGCCGCGGGCCGGGGCGCCTCCGCGCCGAGCGACATGACGCCGTCCTTGAAGACCGGGCTGTCGCTGCTGTAGGTGGAGTCGTCCGTGTGGGCGTCGTGCTCCTCTACGGCCGCCGGCGCCGAAGCCGAGGTCACGGCCTCCGGCTCCGCGGTCTCGGTTCCGAACGCACTGGCCGAGAGCTGCACACTGCCCGCGATCGCCGCCACGGCACACACCGCGACGATGGATATTCGACGCTTACCCGCAAATTTCAAGTCCCCGTTGCCCTCTCATCAAGAATCACTTCCCGATCCCCCCGCGTCACCCCCTCGGGCCGCCGGGAGTCGAACAGATGATAGGGGAGAGAACTGACAGCGCAGCGCGGCACTCGGCCCCGCTTGCACCCCGGCGCGCCCCCAAGGCATGCTTCGCCAGGGCAAAGTAGGAGGATCATCATGCCGGTGGACAAGCGGACTCTGGCGACGGTGGTGCTCTGTGCCGCCGCGGCGCTGGGGGCGTCTGCGGCGATGGCCAAGTTCGCGCCACCGCCCGAAGGGACCCCGGCCGTGCGGGCGAAGGCGGGACCTACGGCGCCGGCGACGACGCCGTCGCGATCGCAAGCGGCGAAGCCGCAGCTCTCCAACCCGCCCGGGACCACGCTGCCGCCGCCCGTCACCCCCCGGCCCGGCGGCCCGGCCGCCTTCACCGGCGCGCTCTTCACGGGCGGCTTGGACGGGGACCACTTCTGCACCGCGACCGTGGTGCGCAGCCCGGGCCGGAACCTGATCGTCACCGCCGGGCACTGCCTGCTCGACGGAGAACAGCCCGACGGGGAAGCGGTGTTCGCGCCCGCATACGCCAACGGCTTCGCGCCGTACGGAACATGGAAGCTTGAAGAGGTCTTCGAGGACGACCGCTGGTCCGAGGGCACGGACGACGCCTACGACCTAGCCTTCGCCCGTCTCGCCCCGGACGCGAACGGCCGCGCCATCGAGGACGTGACCGGTGCGGCCGTGCTCGACACCAGCGGGCGCGGGGGCGAGGAGGTCACCGTGACCGGCTATCCGGCCGACCGCAAGGTGCCCCGTACCTGCACGGCGGTCGCGGTCCGCGAGAGCGCGACGCAGCAGCGCTTCGACTGCGCGGACTTCCCGGGCGGCACGAGCGGCAGCGCGTGGATCGCCCGGGACGGGAAGATCATCGGCATCCTCACCGGCGGCGACACCGACGACGTCTCGACCAGCACGGTCCTCGGCGACTACGCGGCCTCGCTGTACGCGAAGGCCACGGCCGCAACTCGGGCCGCCGGCGCGGGTTCGGCGGCGGGGGCAGGCTCGGCGGCGGGCGCGGGCCCGACACCCGCCCCGGCCGACCAGCGCCTCGGCTAGCCCTTCAGCCGTTCCCGCAGTTCTTCGACATCGGCGAGGAACCACGTCTGCCGCCCCCGGTTGCACTCACGGACGAAGTCCCGGAGCGCCGAACTGGCCTGCGTGTAGGGCGTGATGTCGCCGAGAACGACGAGCCCCACCCGGTAGTTGGCGAACTTCTGGATGATGTCGCCGGCGACGCGGGTGCGCAGCCGGAAGAAGGCCTCGTCGAGCCGCCCGGTGGGGATGACGACCCACTGGACGCCCTGGTACATGGCGTTGCCCACCAGATCCGTGACGTCGCGATCGCCGCCGATCACCTCGCCCTCGGCGGCGCACATCAGGACGGGCACGTCGTGGATCGTCTGCGGGGTGCTCATGGAGGTCGAGGCTAGTTCCGAACGCGGACGGGGGCGACGCGATTTTCCGGGCGGTGGCGGTGTCGCTTCGCTTCGGTGCTCGGCGCCCTTCTCGCTGTCCGGCCGTACATGCAGGACGGGCCGGTGGGACGGGCCGGTGGGACGGGCGGTGCGTCGGGGGTGGCTGCGGCCCGGCTGGCCGGCCAGCCGGGCCTTGAGCTCAGGCGAGGAGTCCGAGGTGCACCGGCTCGGCCTGGGCGTTCGCCGTGAGGTCCGCCAGGAGGTCCGGCAGGCGCGGCGGCCACAGCGGTTCGCCGAGAGCGGCCAGCCGCTGCGGGGAGAGCCACTGCCAGTGGATGCCGGGCTCTTCCAGGACGGGTTCGCGGCGGGGGCCGGTGGTGACGTAGATGTGCTCGTGCTGGCGGACGGGGACGCCCTGGTGGGTGAAGTCGTGTTCCCACGTGCAGAGCAGCCGGCCGGGCTCGACGTCGGTCCAGCCGGTCTCCTCGCGCAGCTCGCGCCGTACGCAGTCCTCGGGGCTCTCGCCGGGGTCTATGCCGCCGCCGGGGGGTAGCCAGTGGATGCCGACCTCTACGTTGTTCTCGCGGAAGAGGAACACCGATCCGGTGGGGGAGACGATGACAACGCGGGCGGCGTGGCGTGGAGTTCGCATCAGCTCAGCGTACGTCCGGGGCGGCGGCAGGTGGAGGCCCGGGCCCGGCCTCCTCCCGGGCTCGGCCCGCGCCTCAATCGCCGGCGGGGCCGAGCTGGTCGGGTGCGGGCGCGGGGTCGGCCGCGGGCTGGGCTGCGCCCGGGGTTTCGGGGCTCTGCCCCGCACCCCGCGCCTCAGTCGTCGGCGGGGCTGGGTTTGGCCTGCCGGGACGGTGGGTTGGCTGGGCCTGGGCCCGGGGTGGGGCCGCGCCCGCCCCGGGCCCGCGCCCGCCCCGGGCCCGCGCCCGCCCCGGGCCCGCGCCCGCCCCGGGCCCGCGCCCGCCCCGGGCCCGCGCCCGCCCCGCGCCCCCAGCGCGCTACGCCGAGGACAGGGCCAGCGTCGGGGAGAGGCGGGCCGCGCGGATGGCCGGGTAGAGGCCCGCCAGGGTGCCGATGGCCAGGGTGGCGGTGAAGCCGCCGGTCACCGACCAGAGGGGGACCACCCAGGGGAGATCGCCGGCGCGGGCGTAGACCGCGGTGGCCGCGCCGCCGAGGACGATGCCCGCCAGGCCGCCCAGGCCGGACAGGAGCAGCGACTCCGTCACGAACTGGATCCGGATCTGGCCCTTCGTCCCGCCCAGCGAGCGGCGCAGGCCGATCTCGTGGCGTCGTTCCAGCACCGAGATGATCATGGTGTTGGCCACGCCGACCCCGCCCACCAGCAGCGCGATCCCGCCCAGCCCGAGCAGCAGGGTGCTGAAGGCTCCCTCCGTCGCCGCCTTCGCCTGGAGCGCCGCCGACGGGTCGGTCACCGATACCGTGCTCGGCGACTGCGGATTGGCGGTGTGCGGGATCAGGCCGCGGACCTCCGGGACGCGGTCGTCCGCCGACCGCTCGTACACCGCCGTCGGGTGGCCGTCGAAGCCCAGCAGTCGCTCGGCCACGTCCCAGCCGATCAGCGCGGAGCGCTCGATCTCCGGGGCCAGCGGGATCGGCTTCAGGATGCCGATCACCGTGAAGTACCGGCCGCCGATGAAGACCTGCCCGCCCGGTTCGGTGATGCCGAGTCGGCGCGCCGAGACGTGGCCGAGCACCACGGCCGGGTAGCGGCCGGTGGCTTCGTTCAGCCAGGTGCCGTCGGCCATCTCCGCACGCAGGGTGCCCAGCAGGTCGTCCTTGGCCGCCTTCAGCGCGATTCCGCCGGTCTCCTCCTTCGGGATGTTCTCCGACCGGCGTACGGATTCGGCCACGTCCCCGGTGGTGCCGACCGACCGGACCCCCTTGATCCGGGAGATCATGCCCGGCGAGTCCTTGGGCAGCTTGGTGTCCTGGCCGTTGAACATCCCCTGCCCGGGCGTCGCGACCAGCATGTTCGTGCCGAGCTTGTCGAGCTCGCGCAGCAGTTTGGCCTGGCTGGAGGAGGAGATTCCGACCACCGCGATCATCGTCGCGATACCGATGGCGATGCCGAGCGCGGAGAGGAAGACCCGCATGGGGCGCGAGCGCAGGCCGGCCGATCCGACGTGCAGGACGTCCCGGGGGGACAGCCTCGGTGGGCGCAGCTTGGCCGCCGGCGTGTGCGTACGCGTACGCGTACGGCCACCCGTACGCGCACCTCGGTCCGTACGGCCCCTCACGCCGCCCCCGCCCCGGCCGCGTTCCGCACGTCCGCCACGATCTCCCCGTCCCGGATCCGCACGTGTCGTGGCAGGCTCGAAGCGATCTCGTTGTCGTGGGTGATCACGGCGATGGTGGCCCCGTCCCGGTTCAGCTCGTGCAGCAGCTCCATCACCGATTCCCCGGACGCCGTGTCGAGCGCGCCGGTCGGTTCGTCCGCCAGCAGCAGGTCCGGTGCGCCCGCCACCGCCCGGGCGATCGCCACGCGCTGCTTCTGTCCGCCGGACAGCTCGTGCGGCCGGTGTTCCATCCGGTCGCCGAGGCCGACCCGCTCCAGCGCCTGCGCCGCCCGGCGGCCGCGCTCGGCCCTGGAGAGGCCGGAGTACAGCAGTCCTTCGGCGACGTTCGCGCGGGCGCTGAGGCCCGGCACGAGGTGGAAGGACTGGAAGACGAAGCCGACGTGGCGCGAGCGCAGGGCCGACAGCGAACGGTCGGACAAGGCCGCGATGTCGTACCCGGCGATGGCGACCCGGCCGGCCGTCGGCCGGTCGAGCGTGCCGACGATGTGCAGCAGGGTGGACTTGCCGGAGCCGGACGGGCCGACGATGGCGAGCAGTTCGCCATTCATGACGGTCAGGTCGACGCCGCGCAGGGCCGCGACGCCGCCCGGGTACTCCTTGGTGACCCCGGCCAGTTCGACGACCGGGTGCCTGTCCACACCCGTGTCCACAACCGCGTCCGTGTGTGTTGTCGTCATAGCTTCGGGATCCCTACCTGCATGCCCTCCTTGAGGGACGGGCCGGTCACCTCGACCCGGCCGTTGCCGAACATGCCCAGCTCGACCTTGACCTCGCGCACCCTGCCGTCCTCGACGACCTGGACGCCGAAGCCGCCGCCGGAGAGTGCGAGGAGCGCGTTGACGGGTACGGAGAGTACGCTCTTGCGGGTCTCGCCGGTCAGGGCGACGGACACCGGGGACTGGTCCGGGGCCTTGATCCCGGCTGGGTCGTCGAAGACCACGACCACCTCGACCTTGGCCTTCTTGTCGCCACCCCCGCCGCCTCCGCCGCCGCCTCCGGACCCGTTCATGTCGTCCGGCCCGGCCGCGCCGCCGACCGACTCGATCGTCCCGGTGGCGCCGGCGCCGCCCGGCAGCCGTACGGTGACCCGCTCCCCGGCCGGTGCGGCGCCCGCCTTCGCCGCATCCAGCTGGAAGCGCACGATCCGATCGGTGCCGGTCAGCGTCAGCACCGGCTTGCCCGGCGCGGGCTCGTCGCCCACCGCCGCGTCGTTCTTCCGTATCCGCTGCGGCCCGGAGGCGAAGGCGATGTCCTCCTTGGCGACCTCGCCCGTCTCCGCCGCCTTGTGGGCCTTCTGCCAGCGCTTGACCGCCGTCGCCGTACCCGCCGTGAAGGTGGGGTCATCCGGGTCCAGACCGGTCCCGTACCCCAGCGCCTTGAGGTTCCGCTTGAGCTGCTTGACGTCCTCGCCCTTGTCCCCCGCCTTCAGCGGCCGGTACATGGGCGTGGCGCCGTACATCAGCCGCACCGGCTTGCCGTTGACCTCGTACAGTCGCCCGTCCCGCTCCACCGCCGTGCCCTCGCCCGCGATCCAGGTGAGCACGCCCGGCCCGGCCGCGTTCAGCTTGCGCTCCTGCGCGTAGCCGAGGGTGCCGTCGACCTGGAGGCCCGAGCTGAGATCGCCGCGCTGGACCGGAGCCGTGGCGGGCGGCAGGCCGTCGCCGCGCTGTTCCCGCTCGCTCTCCTGCCGGGGCTGGGCGATGACCGCGTAGCCGCCGCCGGAGGCCGCGAGCACGACGGCCAGGGAGACCAGCAGCCACTTGCCGCGCTTCCCGCGCTTGGCCCGGCTCCCGCCCGCCCCGCGCGCCCCGCCCCGGCCGTCCGCATCGTCCTTGGCGTCCTTGCCGTCCTCGTCGTCCTTCTTCACGACCGGGCCGTTTCGCACTTCTTCTGGGCTTCCTCGAAGGCCTTCTCCTGGCCCTTGGGGATCTCGATGCCCGACATGCTGCTGCCGCTGTACTGCGGGTCCTTGAGGTCCACGCCGTTCTCGCGCATGCACCGGGTCCACGCGAGCTGCTTGTCCTTCTCCTCCTGCGTGGGCTCCTTGCCGGAGCCGGGGCCGCTCATCCCGCACGCCTTCATGGCCTCCTGCATCTTCTGCGGGTCCACGCCCGCGCCCACGGTCATGCCGCGGGGGTCCTGGCCGGGCTCGGGGTCGGGCATGTCTATGCCCTGCTCGCGCAGGCACTGGCGCATCTTGAGGGCGTTGTCCGCATCGGCGCCGCCGCCACTGCCCGCCGAGCCGTTCCCGGAGCTCCCGGAGCTCCCGGAGCTCCCGGAACTTGCGGAGTCGTCCTCCTTCCCTTCGGACGTCCCGTTCGCGCATCCGGTGACGGCGAGGGCCAGCCCGGTGACGGCTGCGGCCGTGGTCATGATCAGGGATCGCTTCATGGGCCCGAGCCTGCGGCAGAGGGGGATTTCGCTTCCCTCTCGCACGGTGCTTACAACGCCGAAATGCCGTTCTCGGGTAAAGAGGACGGCATGCGCGTACTGGTGGTGGAGGACGAGGAATTCCTCCGGGAGATGATCGCCGAAGGGCTGCGCCGCGACGCGCTGGCCGTCGACGAGGCGGCCGACGGCCTGGAGGCCCTGCGGCGCCTGCGCCTGGGCGCGTACGACGTCCTCGTCCTCGACCGCGATCTGCCCGGACTGCACGGAGACGAGGTCTGCCGCCAGGTGGTGCGCGAGCGGCTGCTGACCCGCGTGCTGATGCTGACCGCGTCCGGGACCGTACGGGACCGCGTCGAGGGCCTCGGCCTCGGCGCCGACGACTACCTCACCAAGCCCTTCGCCTACGACGAGCTCCTCGCCCGCGTCCTGGCCCTGGGCCGGCGCGCCCGCCCGGCCCTGCCGCCCGTACTGGAACGCGCCGGGACCGCCGTCGACACCGCCCGCCGCACCGCGAGCCGCGATGGCCGCCGGCTCGCGCTGTCCCCCAAGGAGTTCGCCGTACTGGAGACCCTGCTGCGCGCCGAGGGGGCGGTGGTCAGCAACGACGACCTGATCGAGGAGGTGTGGGAGGAGGACACCAGCTACTCCACCAACGCCGTCCGGGTCACGCTCAGCAAGCTCCGCGCCAAGCTGGGCGAGCCGCCGCTGATCGAGACGGTGCCGGGCGCGGGCTACCGGATCGCGCAGGCGAGCGCCCGGTGAAGCGCTTCCTGCGGACCGAGCGAGGCCGCCTCACCGTCCTGTACGGGTCGCTGCTGCTCCTCGCGGGCGGCGGTCTCGTGGCGCTGGTCTACGTCCTGGTCGGCCAGGGCCTGTACGCGAGTGTCAGCGGGGTCGTCACCACGGTGAGTCCCGCGTTCCGCATGGGCGAGGAGGCGGAACCGGGCCGCGGCCCCGAGCCGGCCCGGACCCTGCCTCCGGGCGAGGGGCCGACCGCCGAGCAGCTGAAGCAGTACGCCTACACCCGCGACCTCTCGGACGCCGTCACCGAGGCCACCCAGCACCGGTTGCTGACCTTCTCGCTCATCGCCCTGGCCGTCTTCGCCGTGCTGTCGATCTGGCTGGCCTGGTGGATGGCCGGCCGGGTGCTGCGGCCCGTCGGCGTGATCACCGAGACCGCGCGCCGCCTGTCGGGCGAGAACCTGGACGAGCGGATCGCCCTCGACGCGCCGCCCGGCGAGCTCAAGCAGCTCGCCGACACCTTCGACGCGATGCTGGGGCGGATGGAGGACCTGGTCTGCGCCCAACGGCGGTTCGCGGCGAACGCGGCGCACGAGCTGCGCACCCCGCTGGCCGTGCAGCGGGCGGCGGCCGAGATCGGGCTGGCGGGAGATCCGTCGCCGGAGCGGGTCGCCCGGATCCGGCACAAGCTCATCGACGTCGCGGACACCAGCGAGCACCTCATCGAGTCGCTGCTGCTGCTCGCGGTGTCGCAGGAGGGGCTGCGGTCGGCCGAGCCGGTGGACCTGGCCGAGCTGGCCGGGCTCGCCGCGACGGACACCACGGCCGAGGCGGCGGCGGCCGGGACGGCGGAGACCGTGCCCGAGACGGCGGCGGAGACCGCGCCCGGGACGGCGGCCGGGACGGCGGAGACCGCGCCCGAGACGGCGGCGGCCGAGACCGTGGCGGAGCCCAAGCCCAAGCCCAAGCCCAAGCCCGAGACCGCGCCCGAGACCCGGCCCGAGACCCCGCCCGAGGCCGGGGTGGCCGACACCGCAGCCCCCGCCGCCGGCCCCCACCGGGGGCTGACGGTCGTACGGACCCTCGCGCCGCTGACCGTGACGGGAGACCGCGCCCTGCTGGGCCACCTGGTCCGGAACCTGCTGAGCAATGCCGTACGTCACAACCGTGCGGGCGGCCGCCTCACCGTGGCGACCTCCGCCGACGGCGGGCTGACGGTGTCCAATACCGGCCCGGTGATCGATCCGGCGGAGGTGCCGGGGCTCCTGGAGCCCTTCCGGCGGAGCGTCGAGCGGCAGCACACCGCGGGCGAGGGCGCCGGGCTCGGGCTGTCGATCGTCGCCTCGGTCGCGCGGGCGCACGGCGCGGAGCTGGCGGCGCAGGCCAATCCGGCCCCGGAGGGCGGCCTGACGGTCCGGGTCAGGTTTCCCGTGCCACCCGCCGGGCCGCGCGCGGCGGATGCTCAACGTCTCTGAAGATTGCCTGCTGTACGGTCGATTCAATGAGCAAGCACGCCCGGGCCCGCTCCCGCACGCCCCGTAAGACCGGCACGCCCCGCGCGTCCCGCCGCGTGGCCTTCGCCGCCACCCTCGGCCTGCTGACCTTCGGGGCGGGCTGGGTGTACGCGCTCCAGGACGCGGGCAGGGCCGCCGGCAGCGCGGCCCAGGCGGGCGCGGACAGCCGGCCGCCCGCCACGGGCGGCGTCGCCGACCGGGCCGCGCGCGACGCCCGGCGCGACGCCCGGCGCGACGTCATGCAGGGCCTGACCGGCATCAGTGAGCAGACCCGGGCCAAGATCCCGGTCGACTCCCGCCAGCTCGTCCTCGTCACCGGCAAGGCCAAGGACTCCTCGGAGTCCACGGCCACCCTCTACACCCGACCCGCGCCCGGCGCCGACTGGGTCAAGATCGAGAGCTGGCCGGCCCGCAACGGTGCCAAGGGCTGGTCCACGGAGCGCACGTACGGGGATCTGACCTCGCCCCAGGGCGTCTTCGCGCTCACCGACGCGGGCGGCCTGCTGCCCCCGCCGCCCGGCACGCGCCTCCCGTACGACAAGGACGGTGCCTTCGTCGCCACGGGCCGAGGCGTCAACGGCGAGTCCCTGCTGGGCTCCTTCGACTATGTCGTCGCCATCGACTTCAACCGCAGGCCCGGCCGCTCACCGCTGGACCCGGCCAAGCCGGAGGGTGAGCGCAAGGGCGGCAACATCTGGCTCCACGTCGACCACGACGGCCCCTCACAGGGCTGCGTCGGCATCCCGAAGGAGGCCATGCGCAAGGTTCTGGCGACCCTCGACCCGGCGGCGAAGCCGGTGATCGTGATGGGCCCCGAAGGCATGTGACGGCCGCCGCCGTCAGACCCGGGCGCCCGTACGCCCGGCCGCCCGGCCGCGGCCGGAACACCTCGCTCGCCCGCCGCACCGCTCGGCGCCAGGACGCCCGCGCCGGAGACCGCGTAGGCGGACCGCGCCCGGTTCCCCGCGGGGCCGACGCCCGCACGTCCGTGCTGCCGCACCCCTTGCCTGACGGACCGTCAGCTACGACGATGGCCCGGCACCGCTAGGTCCTGTCGTCAAAGTAGCGCCGGTAAGGCCCGCGTCGTCTGGCGCCGTGCATCGCAAGGCGGAGGAGCGCCCGAGTACTGGACGTACTTGGGCGCTCCGACAGCTCGGCCGCCAAGGTCCTCGAAGAGGAGCCGAGACGCAGTGAGCGCAGCGAACGCAGTACGGCGAGGTGCGGTGCCAGACGGCGCGGGCCAGGCGGGACTTTGACGACAGGGCCTAGGACGAATCGGCAGACGAAGGCGAGGCGGGCCCGGCATGGCGCGCGTGTTTCCGGAAGGTCGGCTGGTCTACGGGATGCAGCTCCCGATCCAGTCGCAGAGCACCCTCTACGCCGAGCCCTGGGAGGCGTCGGCCACCGCCTCCGATCTGGCCGAGGTCGCGCGGGCCGCCGACCGGGCCGGCTTCGGGTACGTGGCCACCTGTGACCACGTGGCCGTCCCGCGGCGGCTCGCCGGGCCCATGAGCACCGTCTGGTACGACCCGGTGGCCACCCTCGCCTTCCTGGCCGGCATCACCGAGCGGGTGCGGCTGCTGAGCCACGTCGCGATCGTCGGCCTGCGCCACCCGCTGGTCAGTGCCAAGCAGTACGCCACCCTCGACCACCTCTGCGGCGGCCGGCTGATCCTCGGCGTCGGCGCCGGGCACGTCCAGGAGGAGTTCGAGATCCTCGGCGTGGACTTCGCGCGCCGCGGGGCGGTGCTGGACGAGACCCTGGACGCCCTGCGGGCCGCGCTCGGGCCCGAGGAGTATCCGGAGTACGAGGGCGAGCTGTTCTCCTTCAAGGATCTCGGCCAGCTGCCCCGGCCCGCGCAGGAGCGGATCCCCGTCTGGGTCGGCGGGTCCTCGCCCGCCGCTCTGCGCCGGGCCGCCGTCCGCGGGGACGGCTGGCTGCCGCAGGGCGACCCGCGCCACGAGCTGCCGGCGCGGATCGCCCGTATCAAGGAGCTGCGCACGCGGGCCGGGGTCACCGGCCCCATGGAGTTCGGTGCGATCGCCGAGGCGCTGTACGTCGGCGAGCCCGGCTGGGACACCGGCCGGCGGACCCTCACGGGTAAGGCGGAGGTGCTCGCCGCGTCCCTGCGGGAGTACAAGGGGCTCGGCGTGGACCAGATCCAGGTGCGCTTCCGCAGCCGCGACCGGGCCGAACTCGTCGACCAGATCACCGCTTTCGGGGCCGAGGTGGCCCCGCTCCTCAACGATTAGGGGACCGGCATGGGCAAGCTGGACGGACGCGTCGTCATCATCACGGGCGCGGCACGCGGCCAGGGCGAGCAGGAGGCCCGCCTCTTCGCCGCCGAGGGCGCCAAGGTGCTGCTCGGCGACGTACTGGACGAGCAGGGCGCGGCGGTCGCCAAGGAGATCGGCGAGGACCGGGCCCGGTACGTACGGATGGACGTGAGCCGCGAGGAGGACTGGGCGGCTGCGATAGCGGCCGCGAAGGAGGCCTTCGGCCGGGTCGACGGGCTGGTCAACAATGCGGGGATCCTGCGCTTCAACGAACTGACCGCGACCCCGCTGGAGGAGTTCCAGCAGGTGGTCCAGGTCAACCAGGTCGGCGCCTTCCTCGGCATCAAGTCGGTCGCCCCCGAGATCGAGGCGGCGGGCGGCGGCACGATCGTCAACACCTCCTCGTACACCGGCCTGACGGGCATGGCGTACGTCGGCTCGTACGCGGCGACCAAGTCGGCCATCGTCGGCCTGACCCGGGTCGCCGCCCTGGAGCTGGCCGCGAAGGGGATCCGCGTCAACGCGATGTGCCCGGGCGCGGTGGACACCCCCATGGCCAATCCGGGGCTGTTGGACCCGGCCGCGATGACGGACGAGGCAAGGGACGCGATGGCGGAGCTCTACAAGCGCGTGGTGCCGATGGGGCGGGTGGGGCGGCCGGAGGAGATCGCCAGGCTGGCGCTCTTCCTGACCGGCGAGGACTCCTCCTACATCACCGGCCAGCCGTTCGTCATCGACGGCGGCTGGATGGCGGGGGTCAGCGTCCTCTGAGGTGAGCTGGAGAGTGAAACCTGATGTGGCGTCAGATAGGAGAGGCCCCGGGTCTTGACGCTCGCGCCTTCGCGATGGAACAGTCGTCCCATCTGATCTGACGGTTCGTCAGAAACCAAAGGACGGTGAACCCCTTGGAATTCGGGCTCTTCGTGCAGGGATACGTGCCTGAGGCGCGGTCCAAGGTCGACCCCGAGGCGGAGCACAAGGCGCTGATCGAGGAGACCGAGTACGTCATCCAGGCCGACAAGTCCGGCTTCAAGTACGCCTGGGCCTCCGAGCACCACTTCCTGGAGGAGTACTCGCACCTGTCGGCGAACGAGGTCTTCCTCGGGTACCTAGCCCACGCCACCGAACGCATCCACCTCGGCTCGGGCATCTTCAACCCGCTCGCCCCGGTGAACCACCCGGTCAAGGTGGCCGAGAAGGTCACCATGCTCGACCACCTCTCCAAGGGCCGCTTCGAATTCGGCACCGGCCGCGGCGCGGGCAGCCACGAGATCCTCGGCTTCTTTCCGGGCATCACGGACATGAACCACACCAAGGAGATCTGGGAAGAGACCATCGCGGAGTTCCCCAAGATGTTCCTCCAGGCGGAGTACGAAGGGTTCTCCGGCAAGCACTGGTCGCTCCCGCCGCGGAAGATCTTCCCCAAGCCGTACGGGAAGGCGCACCCGGCCATGTGGTACGCCGCGGGCTCGCCGTCCTCGTACGCGATGGCCGCGAAGAAGGGCCTCGGGGTCCTCGGCTTCAGCGTGCAGAAGGTCTCGGACATGTCATGGGTCCTGGAGCAGTACAAGACCGCCATCCAGGAGGCGAAGGCCATCGGCGCCTTCGTCAACGACAACGTCATGGTCACCTCGACCGCGATCTGTGCGGAAACCCACGACAAGGCCGTCGAGATCGCCGTCAACGGCGGGCTGAACCGGCTCCAGTCCCTGGTCTTCCGCTACCACGACACCTTCCCGCGTCCCGAGGGCATCCCGGAGTGGCCGGAGCTGCTCCCGGAGTACAGCGCGGAGATCATCGAGCTGCTGATCGCCGAGGAGCTGATGATCTGCGGCGACCCCTCGGAGGTCCTCCGGCAGTGCAAGCGGTGGGAGGCGGCGGGGGCGGACCAGCTGTCCTTCGGCCTGCCGATCGGGGTCTCGTACGAGGACACGCTGAACAGCATCCGGCTCATCGGGGAACACGTGATCCCGGAGATCGACACGGACCCGGTGCACCGCACGACGCGCTTCCGCGAAGCCGCCTGACCGTCGCGCCCGGCGGGAACGGGGCCGAGCCGGGCCGGGCGGGGCCCGCCCCCGACCCGCCGGAGCGACCGCTCGACACAGTCGTACAGGACCCGCCCGCCCGGCCCGGTCATCGCCCGGCCAGGGCAACGGCCAGGACCGGTCAAGGCCCGGCCAGGGCAATGGCCCAGGAGGGGAAACCCATGCTCGACCACCTCATTCGCGGAGCGACCGTCGTGGACGGCACGGGCGCCCCCGCGTTCACCGCGGACATCGGCATCCGGGACGGCCGCATCGCCGTCATCGCCGCGCCCGGCACCGTCACCGACCCGGCCCGCACCAGCGAGGACGCCACCGGCCTCGTCCTGACGCCCGGTTTCATCGACCCGCACACGCACTACGACGCCCAGCTCTTCTGGGACCCGTACGCCACCCCCTCCATGAACCACGGCGTCACCACCGTCGCCGGCGGCAACTGCGGCTTCACCCTGGCGCCCCTGAACCCCGCCCGCCCCGAGGACGCCGATTACACGCGCCGCATGATGAGCAAGGTCGAGGGCATGGCCCTCAAGGCCCTGGAGGAGGGCGTCGACTGGACCTGGTCCACCTTCGGCGAGTACCTCGACGCCCTGGAGGGGCGGATCGCCGTCAACGCCGGTTTCATGGTCGGCCACTGCGCGCTGCGCCGGTACGTGATGGGCGAGGCGGCCGTCGGCGGGCAGCCGACCCCCGAGCAGATGGAGGAGATGCTCGCCCTCTTCCACGACGCCATGAACGCGGGCGCCTGGGGCCTGTCCACCACCCAGTCCTCCACCCACTCCGACGGCGCCGGATCCCCCGTGGCCTCCCGGCACGCCGAGCCGGCCGAGCTGCTGGTCCTGGCGAAAGCCGTCGCCGCACACGAGGGCACCCAGCTGGAAGCGATCGTCGCGGGCTGCCTCGACCAGTTCTCGGACGAGGAGATCGACCTCTTCGTGGAGATGAGCGCCGCCGCGGGACGCCCGCTCAACTGGAACGTCCTCACCATCGACGCCTCCGTCCCGGAGCGGGTGCCGCGCCAGCTCGTACCCAGCGAGCGGGCCCGTGCGGCGGGCGGCCGGATCGTGGCGCTGACGATGCCGATCCTGACCCCCATGAACATGTCCCTCGGCACCTTCTGCGCGCTCAACCTCATTCCTGGCTGGGGCGAGATCCTCGCCCTGCCCGTCCCCGAGCGGATCGAGAAGCTGCGCGACGCGGACGTGCGGACGCGGATGCTGCGCCGGGCCGACAGCAAGGAGGCCGGTGTCTTCCGCCGCCTCGCCGACTTCGGGCGCTACGTCATCGGTGACACGTACAGCAAGGAGAACGAGGGCCTCTGCGGCCGCGTCGTGAACGACATCGCGGCCGAGCGTGGCCAGGATCCCTTCCACTGCCTGGTGGAGATCTGCGCCCACGACGACCTGCGTACGGTGCTCTGGCCGATGCCCACCGACAACGACCCGGCGAGCTGGGCCCTGCGCCGGGAGACCTGGCAGCACGAGGACGTCATGCTGGGCGGCTCCGACGCCGGCGCGCACCTGGACCGGATGTGCGGCGCCCCGTACACGACCCGCTTCCTCGGCGACTGCCTGCGCGGCCGCAAGCTGGTGCCGCTGGAGCAGGCCGTACGGATGCTCACCGACGACCCGGCCCAGTTGTTCGGGCTGCGCGAGCGCGGCCGGATCGCCGAGGGCTTCCACGCGGACCTGGTCCTCTTCGACCCGGCGCGGATCGAGGCCGGCCCCGCGACGCTCGTCCACGACCTGCCGGGGAACAGCCCGCGACTGGACGCGCGGGCCGTCGGCATCGTCTCGGTACGGGTCAACGGCGTGGAGACCGTCCGCGACGACGAGGTGACGGGTGCGATCCCGGGCATCGTGCTCCGGTCGGGCCGGGACACGAGGACGGTGAGTACCAGGTGAGCCTTCGGGACGAGCCGCAGAAGCTCTACATCGGCGGGGAGTGGGTCGAGCCCGACGGCGGCCACTACGAGGTGGTCGACCCGGCGGACGAGTCGGTGGCCGGCCTGGCGCCCGAGGCCTCGCGGGGCCAGGTGGGAGAGGCGGCGCGCGCCGCGGCCGAGGCCTTCGAGGCCTGGTCCCGCACGCCGCCCGAGGCGCGGGCGGCGATCCTCGACCGGGCCGCGGACATCATCCAGCGGGAGTCCGAGCCGTGGTCGGCCCTGGCCCGGGCGGAGACCGGGGCGCCGACCGGGATCGCCCGCGGCATGCAGGTCGGGGTCGGGGTCGCCCGCTTCCGGCGGTACGCCAAGGGCGCCCTGGAGCCGGTGGAGCGGGGCTTGCCGCCGCAGGTCACCGAGGCGGGGCCGATGGGCAGGGCGAGCGTGCTGGGCGCGCTGGAGGTGCGCCAGCCGGTCGGCGTGGTCACCTGCGTCACCTCGTACAACAATCCGTGGGCCAACGCGGCGGGCAAGGTGGCCCCGGCGCTGGCCATGGGCAACACGGTGGTGGTCAAGCCGGCCCCGCAGGACCCGCTGTCGGTGTTCAAGATGGCCGAGGCGCTCCACGAGGCGGGCGTCCCGGCCGGGGTGGTGAACGTGGTCTCGGGCACCTCGGTGGAGGTGGGCGAGGCCGCCGTCGACTCCCCGTACGTGGACATGGTGTCCTTCACCGGCTCCACGGGCGTCGGCCGGCGCATCGCGGAGGTCTGCGGCCGGACGATGAAGCGGCAGCTGATGGAGCTGGGCGGCAAGGGCGCGGCGCTCGTCTTCGACGACCTGGACGACGCGGGTCTGGACGCGGCGGTGAGGGGCATCGGGACCACCTTCTCCTTCTACTCCGGCCAGATCTGCACGGCACCGACCCGGGTGATCGCACAGCGGGCGGTCTACGACCGGCTGGTCGAGAAGCTGACCGGCTACCTGGCGTACATGAAGGTGGGCCACCCGGCGGCGGCGGGCACGGTGGTCGGCCCGGTGATCTCGGGGGCGCACCGGGACCGCGTGGAGTCGTACGTGGAGCTGGGGAGGAAGGAGGGTGCGCGGATCGCGTACGGCGGCGCGCGCCCGGTGGTGGGGGAGGGCCGCGGTTTCTACGTGGCTCCCACCCTCCTGGTGGACTGTACGAACGACATGCGCGTGGTCCGCGAGGAGATCTTCGGGCCGGTCGTCGTGGTCGTCCCCTTCGACGGCGGCGAGGACGAGGCGGTGGCGCTGGCCAACGACAGCGATTACGGCCTGCTGAGCTACGTGTGGTCCGGCGACGCGGCGCGCGGCTTCCGGGTGGCGCGGCGGCTGCGGGCGGGCGGGGTCGGCGTGAACACCGTCGGGCGCAACATGGAGGCCCCGTTCGGCGGCTTCAAGCAGTCCGGGGTGGGGCGCGACGTGGGTTCGTACGCCCTGCACGCCTACAGCGAGACGCAGTCGATCGTGTGGGCGGGCTGAGCGGCGGCCGCCCTCACGCCGGGTTACCAGGGGTCACCCGAAAGTCGTAAGGGAAACTTTAGAAAGGCCCAAAACGGACATGGCTACGGTTTCCGTACACCGGAAACCGCTGTCCAGGCCCTACTGAACCGAGGCCGGATCACCGGATGAACCTTGAATTACATGCTCATGAAGTCTCTGGATCTCGAAATTCAAAGGCGTCGGAGCACCTCCCGTTCCGGAGGTAAGACCTCCAGATGTGGAAAACGCAGGGTCTAACGTCCTGACCCATGACACAGACGGATGCTCGGCCCCAGGCCGGAGACACGGTAAACGGCGTCGCCCAGGGCGTACGCGGCAAGGGACTCGGCGGCAATTCGGTCGGGCTCATCGGCAACGCCGTCATCGGCGTATCGACGGTCGCCCCCGTCTATTGTCTTACGGCCACCCTCGGCCCCACGGTCAGCGAGGTCGGCGTGCAGATGCCGGCGATCTTCCTGGCCGGATTCATCCCCATGCTGCTGGTGGCCTTCGCCTACCGCGCACTGAACAAGGCAGTGCCCGACTGCGGCACCTCCTTCACCTGGTCGGTCAAGGCCTTCGGCCCCCGCGTCGGCTGGATGTGCGGCTGGGGCCTCCTCATCGCCACCATCGTCGTGCTCTCCAACCTCGCCGGTGTGGCCACCAACTTCTTCTTCCTCCTCCTGGGCGAGGTGAGCGGCAGCGCGGACCTCGCCGCGCTGGACGACAACAAGTACGTCCACATCCTCACCACCCTGGCCTTCATCGCGATCGCCACCGCGATCAGCTACCGCGGCATCACCGCCACCAAGTGGGTCCAGTACGTCCTGGTCGGACTGCAGCTCGCGGTGCTGGCGATGTTCGCCTACATGGCCATCACCAAGTCCGACGAGGTCGCGGGCTCGCTCGCCTTCTCCTGGTCCTGGATGAACCCCTTCGGCGTCGACTCGCTCGCCGCCTTCACCGCCGGCCTCTCCCTCTCGATCTTCATCTACTGGGGCTGGGACGCCTGCCTGTCGGTCAACGAGGAGAGCGTCGGCAGCGCCAAGACGCCCGGCCGCGCCGCGATGCTCGCCATGGTCGTCATCGTCGCCTCGTACCTGGTCGTCGCCATCGCCGCCCAGATGTACGCCGGTGTCGGCACCGAGGGCAACGGCCTCGGCAACGAGGAGACCGCGGACAACGTCTTCGCCACCCTCGCCGAGCCGATCATGGGCTCCGGCCTCGGGATCCTGCTCTTCGTCGCGGTCCTGGCCTCCGCCGCCGCCAGCCTGCAGACCACCTTCATCCCGGTGGCGCGCACGGTCCTGTCCATGAGCACCTACGAGGCCCTCCCGGCCTCGTTCGCCAAGGTCCACCCCCGCTTCAAGACCCCGGGCCGCGCCACCGTCATGGCGGGCATCGCCACCGGCGTCTTCTACGCGGTGATGACCCTGGTCAGCGAGAACGTACTGATCGACACGATCTACGCCCTCGGCCTCATGATCTGCTTCTACTACTCGATCACCGCCTTCGCCTGCGTCTGGTTCTTCCGCGACGAACTGCGCGCCTCGGTGCGCAACCTCTTCGTCAAGGGCATCCTGCCGGGCATCGGCGGCCTGATGCTCGCCGCGGTCTTCTTCCAGACGCTGTACGACATGTGGGACCCGGCCTACGGCTCCGGCTCCTCGCTCTTCGGCATCGGCAGCGTGTTCATCATCGGAGTGGGCCTGCTGCTCCTGGGCGTGGTCATCATGGTGATCACCGAACGCCGCAGCCCCGCCTTCTTCCGCGGTGAGGTCCTGACGAAGTCCACCCCGGCCCTGGTGGTCGAGGACTGACCCAGACCCACTGCCTGCTGTGTCATTCCGGCGGCCCCGGACCGAATTCCTTCGGTCCGGGGCCGCCGGCGTTCGCGGTGGCCCCGGCGTGTGCGGTGACCCCCGCTGCCCGCTGTCGTTGGTCACGCCATGAAGAAGACCATGAAGCGCACCCTTGCCGCCCTGGTTCTTTCCGGCGGCGCCGCCCTCGCCCTCACACCCGTCGTCGCGCACGCCGACGAGGCCCCGGTCGAGGGGCCGCCGATCACCCAGCGCGTCGGTGAGATCGTCGCCGACCCGGGACAGGCCATGGAGGACACGAAGACGGCGGTCGGCACCGCCGCGTCGGTGGTCGGCAGCTCCACGAAGGCCACGGACACCTCCCTGGCGGGCGCGGGCTCGGCCCTCGACTCCGGGCTGCCGAAGAGCCCGAAGGCCGGCTGACCCGGCCCGTGGTCCCTGCCTCAGCAGCCTCTCGGCCCTGTCGTCAGCCCCAGGTGCGCGAGCACAGGACGAGCCGGTAGCCGTCCGGGTCGGCGACGGTGACCCCGTGCTCGTCCCAGTACGGGTTGTGGGCGGGGACCCGGGTCCCGCCGTGCTCGACGAGCCGCCGCACGAGGGCCTCGTCGGGCGCCTTGCCGAGGTAGACCACGAAGAGATCGTCGACGGTGGGGGCGGGCGCGACCGGGTTGCCGGCGTCACGGGTCAGCTCGAAATGCCACCCGCCCCCCGCCGGGCCGACCATCAGCAGATCGTGCTCCCCGGGCACGCTCTCGGCGCTGCGCCACTGCACCTCCAGCCCGAGCCCGTCGACGTAGAACCGCTCGGCGGCCTTCAGGTCGAGGGAGGGGCGGGCGACTCGGATGTGGGTACGTGAATCGATCATGCGGGGCAGCGTACGGGCGCGCCCGGGGCCCGACCAGAGCGCGCCCGGCAGGTCTCGGAGGTCGGGAACGAGCCACCGGGCGCCGCCGGACACAGCCGGACGCCGCCGGTACGCCGTCAACTCACCGTCAGTCGTCGGCGACGATGTCGTAGAAGCCGTCGCCGTCCAGGTAGTGCGCGGTCAGGATGTCGTGCAGCACGGTGCTCTGCGTCTCGTGCACCAGGTACACGCGCATGGGGTAGGTCCAGTCGTCCACCGAGCGGTGGATCCGGCCGCCCGGCCGGACGTTCAGGGCCAGGTCGTGGAAGCTGTCGAGCCCGCGCAGCCGCGCCATGTTCGGGTAGCCGCGCAGGGTGCCGTCCGCGGGGGAGACCATGTTCACGAGCCCGGCGTGCCGGACCAGTTCGTAGGAGCTCTCCCAGCGGTCCAGGAAGCGGTCTGGCTCCACGTACGCGTCGACGGTCCAGTCCAGCTGGCTCTCGCCGATCGCGGCCTTCACGGGGACGTGGAGGTCGGCGCCGCAGGCGCGCGCGGCCGTCTCGATCAGCCGCGGGCCGTGCGGCGTCAGCTTCACCTCGCTGTGCGCGGGCCCGTTGCGCACCCCCAGGGCGTCGAGGACCCGGCAGGTGTACGCGACCAGCGCGTCCTGGTCCGCGCCGTGCCGGGGCAGCAGCCGTGCGCTGGCCCCCAGGTCGCGGACCCCGTTGGCGCTGAGGTGCTGCATCCGCCACAGATCGGTGACGTGGTGCCTGCCGTCGAGGCTCACGGTGTTGACGATGTACTCGCCGCCGACGAGGTACTCCTGGGCGAGCACCTCCCGGTTGCGGGCGCCCAGCGCGCTGTCGGTGCCGATCAGCGCCGCGAAGGCCACGCGTACGTCGTCGGCGTCGTCGCAGAAGTGGATGCCGTCGTTGCCGGCGCTCTTGACCGGCTTCAGCACCACGCGGCCCTCCGCCTTGGCATGCCAGTCGAGCAGGGTGTCGAGGTCGGTGACCAGGATCTGTTCCACGGCGGGAACTCCGGCGGCACGCACCGTTTCCAGCATGCGGTACTTGTCCCGCCGGGCCGGGCTCAGCTCCGTGCCGTTGGTCCGCAGCCCCAGGGCCTCGCTCAGGACGTCGGCCAGCTCGACGCCGCTCTCGATGCCCGGCAGAAGGCATACGGGTGCGTGCCGTGCGACGGCTTCGGCCGTGCGCGCGGCGTCGCCGTCGTGCACGATGTCGGCGACGAAGTCCCCCGGCCGGAAGCTGCGTTCGTACACCGGGTGCGCGGTGGCGGCGCTCCTGACATGGAGGCAGTCGAAACCCCGCTCCCGGAAGATCGGCGCGAGGCACCGGGCGCTGGAGTAGGCGTCGACGATCGCGACGACGGGGCGGGCGGCGGGCTTTTCACTCATGCGAACCTCAAGGCTTGCTGTCTGGCTGTCTGTCGGGACGTCTGTTGGCCGGGCGTCGGGGAGTCGGATGTCCGGCCGCCGCGCTGGGGTGCGGCCGGTTCGTCCGTCACGGCAGGGGCAGGCCCGTCTGCCACGCGAGGAACGCCAGGGTGTCGGCGGCGAGCGCGGCCACCCTGCTCATCGACCGGCCCTTGTGCCCTGCCTCGGCCTCACTGCGCAGGAGGATCGGCGCCCGGCCGCCGGTGGCGTGCTGGAGCGCCGCGCACATCTTGCGGGCGTGCATCGGATCGACCCGGGCGTCGTTCTCGGACACGGTGAACAGCACGGCCGGATAGTCCGCCGCCTCTCGTACGTGGTGGTAGGGCGAGTACCCCAGGAGCCACCCGAGCTCCTCGGGCTCGTCCGCCGATCCGTACTCGGCGGACCACAGGCGCCCCATTCCGAAGCGCTCGTACCTGACCATGTCCAGCAGCGGCGCCTCGCACACCACCGCCCGGTAGAGGTCGGGCCGCTGGGTCAGCGCGGCGCCCACGAGCAGGCCGCCGTTGGAGCCTCCGTGGATGCCGAGCCGGTCCGCGGTGGTCCAGCCGCCGGCGATCAGCGTTTCGGCCGCGCGGTGGAAGTCGTCGAAGACCTGCTGCTTGTGCTCCCGCATCCCGGCCCGGTGCCATTCCTCGCCCTCCTCGCCGCCACCGCGCAGGTTGGCCACGACGTAGACGCCGCCGGCCTCCACCCAGGCCAGGACCGAGGGGTCGTACGCGGGGACCTGCGAGGAGCCGAAGCCCCCGTAGCCGAAGAGGATCGTGGGACGCGGCCCGGTCCGGCCGAGGGGCTCGACGACCAGCATGCGTACGGTCGTTCCGTCGGTGGAGCGGTAGCTGATCTGGGAGCTCTTCACCTCCGGGACCGGCACCATGCCCGGGGTCGGCGCCCAGACTTCGGTGGTCCCGTGGCGGGCGTCGTAGCGCAGGATCGATCCCGGCGAGGTGCTGTCGGTGTAGGAGAACCACGCCTCGTGGCCGCCCTCCGGCCGTTCGAAGAGGCCGCCGAGCGACCCGACGCCCGGGGTCGGTACGGCGCCGAGCCGTTCGCCGGTCTCCAGGTCGTGGACGGTGACCTCGTTGACGGCGTGCCGCGTCCAGCCCACCAGGAGGCGCGGCCGGTCCAGTTCGGGCCCGTCCAGGATGGCGAAGTCGGTCAGCACCGCCTCGGGGTCCTCGGGCACCAGGTCGCGCCAGGCCCCGTAGGACAGGTCGGAGGGGGAGGCGACGCACAGGCGTGAGCGCGGGGCGTCGCGGTCCGTGAAGAGGTACGCGCGGCCGTCGCGCCACATGTAGAGGCCGGTGTCGGCGTCGACGCCGACCTGGACCGGCTGGAACCGCGGGGCCTGGGGCGTACCCGCCGACAGGTCGCCGAGCCAGAGGTCGCTGCGGTTCTCGGTGCCCCGGGACGCGCCCAGGCTCAGCCAGCGCCCGTCGCGGCTGACGAGGATGCCGAAGTCGGTGGTGTCGGGCATGTCCTCGCCGAAGACCAGGACGTCCTCCAGCTCCGGATCGGAGCCGACCCGGTGCAGGTAGACCCGCCTCCCCGGCCCGGAGCCGGGCAGCAGGCGGACGTAGTAGAAGGCGCGGCCGCCCGGAAGCCAGGCGATGGCCGAATGCCGGGTGCGGGGGATCGGGCCTTCCAGCAGGGCGCCGGTCTCGACGTCCAGTACGTGGAGGTGGGACTCCTCGTTCCCGCCCCGGGAGGTCTTGTAGGCGAGGCGGCGCCCCTCCAGGTCCGGATGCCAGGAGTCGAGGGTGGTGGCGCCGGAGGGGTCCAGGCGCATCGGATCGAGGAGGACGCGTACCTCTCCGGAGGGCTGCACCGTCAGCAGGACGGCGCGCTCCTCGCCGGGCAGGCGGCGGGTGAAGAACTGCCGCTGCCCCCTCCATACGGGAGCGCCCACACTGCCGGTCCCCAGCAGTTCGGCGACGCGCTCACGCAAGCCGGCCCGCCCGGGCAGCCCGTCCAGGACGCGGTCGCACACCTCGCGCTGCTGCGCCGTCCAGCGCCGGGTCTCCTCGCTGTGCGGATCCTCCAGCCACCGGTACGGGTCCTCCACCACGTGACCGTGCAGTTTCTCCTGCCGGGGATCGCGGCGTGCGGCCGGATAGGTGAAGGTCAGCGGGCCGTTCATGGGGCCGTTCATCGGCTCGTTCATCGGTCGGCTCATTGGTCCGCTTTCTGGAGGCCGGCCGGGACCGGCGGGACGGACGGGGAGTCGCCCAGCGCGTGGAACGCGCCGCCGAAGAAGACCAGGGGCCCGTCCCCGGTCTCCTCCGACGGGGTGAAGGCCAGGACGCGGGCCAGCACGATCGCGTGGTCCCCGGCGGGCAGCAGCGTCTGCACCCGGCATTCGAGCCATGCGGCGCCCGCCTCCAGCAGGGGGGCGCCGGTCTCCTTGCCGGGCCGCCACGGGTGCCCCTCGAACTGGGTCTCGCCCACCGGGCGGTCGGCGCGGGCGAAGTACACGGCGGTGTCCCGCTGCCGCGCCGAGAGGACCGTGATCCCCAGGGGAGAGCCCTCGGTGATCAGCGAAGCGAGGTGCGAGCCGTGCGCGACGCAGATCAGCACGAGCGCCGGGTCGAGGGAGACGGTGACGAAGGAGTTCACCGTGGTGGCGTGCGGGACGCGGGCGTTGACGGTCGACGCGACCGTGACACCGGTCGCGAAGGCCCGCCCGGCCTGCCGCACCAGCAGCGCGACCGCCTCGGCGTCCAGGTCCAGGTCCGGGTGGAGGTCTGTGCCCAGGTCGGTGCCGAGGTCAGCGTCGAGGACCTCCGCTGCGGCCGGCTCGGGCGCCGTGACCCCGTGACGGCGCGCGGCGGCATGCCCGATCCAGGCCGACACCAGCGCCGAGGCCGCGGCGATGAGCAGCAGCACGGTGAAGGAGCTCCGCATCGGACCGACGCTGGTGAGCCCCATGAACAGCAGGATGCTGAGCGTCACGCCGGCGAAGGTCCCGAGCGTGAAGAGGCCGGACACCCGGCCGGCCACCGCCACCGGTTCGTTCTCCAGGATCCGGGCCTGAAAGACCACCGCGAACACCTGGCCCGCCATCAGCATGGTGGAGCTGGCGAGGACCGCCACCCAGGCGGTCGTCACGAAGGTCATGCACACCAGGGACACGGCCACGGCCAGCGCGGCGAGCACGCCCGGGCGCAGTCCCCGCTGTTTGCGCAGCCGCGCCGCGAGGGTGGCGCCGAGCACCGCCCCGGCCCCGTTGGCCAGGTTGATCACGCTCAGCCACACGGCGCCGCCGCCCAGGAAGTCCCGGGCGACGACGTTCGGGTAGACGTTGATGATCCCGGCGCCGGCGTTCAGCGCGAAGACGCTGCCCAGCAGCCATTTGCTGCTCGCGGTCAGCCGCGGCTTTCCGGAGCCGGCCGCAGTGCCCCCTGGCCGGCCGTCCCGCGGCGCGGGGGCCGGCACCAGCCGGACCAGCAGCAGCCCGGACACCACGAAGCTGGCGATGTCCAGGGAGATCAGCACGGGCAGGTTGCTGACCTGAAGCATCACGGGCGCGGCCGCGGTGCCCAGGATGAACATCGACCAGTCGACCTTCGACACCGCCGCCAGCGCCGAAGGCATCCGGTCGGTCGGCAGGACCCGCCGCATGTAGGCCGTCTGCGAAGCGGTGAAGAAGGGGGTGAGCAGGGAGAGGAACCCCATCACGCCGATGGTGGCGGCGGAGACGAAGCCGATGCCGCCCCAGACCGCGGCGAGGAGCACCGCGAGCACCACGGCGCGCAACGCGTCCAGCCCGATCAGCATCCGCCGGGTCTCGTAGCGGTCGGCCAGCGGAGCCAGCAGCCGCGAGCCGAACAGGATCGGCAGGTACACCAGCACGATCGCCGTGGTGAGCAACGCGGTCGAGCCGTGGCTCTGGTTGTAGGCGTAGTAGACGACGCCCGTGCGGAACAGCCAGTTGCCGAACTGGCTCACCGCATACGCCGACAACAGCGAACGGAGGGAACGGCGCTCGGCTGTATCGCGGCGCTCAGTGGGTGGCACGAGGTGCTCCTGCTCCTTGTGGATGCTCGACGTACGAGCGGATCGAGCGGTTCAGCCGCGCGCCTCGGCCAGCTGGGCGCGCAGGTCGTCCAGCTCCGCGGTGTCGGCGCCGCGCTCGGCGGCGAGCTCGATGTCCGCCGAAGCGCCGTCCACGTCGGCCAGTTCGAGCCGCAGCACCGCCCGGTTGTAGACGTAGTCCGGGTCGTCGGACAGCTGTACGGCGCTGTCCAGGCAGGCCAGGGACTCCTGGGGGCGCCCGCTTCCGTGGAGGACGTGCGCGAGGTTGTTCCAGGCCTCGGTCAGCTTCGGGTTGCGGGCCACCGCGGTGCGCAGGCTCTCCTCCGCCTCCTCGGCGCGCCCGAGCTCGGACAGGGCCAGGCCCCGGTTGCTCCATGCCTGCGCGTTCTTCGGGTCGTGGTAGACGGCGGCGTCCAGGCTCTCCAGCGCCTCGGCCGCCCGGCCCTGCTTGAGCCGGAGCGTCCCGAGCCCCAAGTGGGCCCGCGCCTCGCCCGGCTTGAGCTCCACCACGCGCCGGAAGTCCTGCTCGGCGGCTGCCGAGTCCCCCCTTTGCAGATGGAGCCGGGCGCGGTTGAGATGCGCTTCGTAATAGGGCGGGCAGAGGGCGATGGCCCGCTCGTAGCATTCCAGCGCCTCATCGAATTGCCCGGTGCGCTGGAGCATGTTGGCCAGGTCGTTGGCGTATTCCCCGTAGTTCGGGTCCAGGGATATGGTCCGCTGGTAGATCTCGTACGCCTTCGGGAAGTCCTTGACCATTTCGTAGATCTGCGCCGTGTTGTAGACGAGGATCGACTGGTGGAGCGCGTACTTCTCGTCGCCGTAAATCTTCTGCATCCGGTCCATGCCCTCGGTGCAGAGTTTGAGCGCCTCGTCCATCCGCCCCTGCCGGGCCCGGATGTAGGCGAGTGCGTTTTCGGCGAAGACCTTGATGTACTCGAACTTCGGGTGGTCCTGGAATTCCGTGCCGAGCTTCTCCAGGTTGAGCAGGGCGAATCGCTCGGCGGTGACGAGGTCCGGCGGCGACTGGTAACGGCCGTGCGCCATGCTCTGCGAATACAGCACCGTGGGCGTGTAGAGGCTCTGCGGGAAATGCTGGTAGAACGTGTCCAGATAGGGAATGGACACGTGCGCCAGTCCGAGCGAGTACAGCACGAAGGACATGCGCAGGTAGACCAGGTTGTGGGTCTGCCCGCCGCCGGGGACAGTGCGCAGCTGCGGGTCCGCCCAGAAGCGGGAGAACAGGTCGAACCAGGTGTCGTAGAGCCCGATCTCCTGGAGGGAGATGGACAGCGGCGCCAGCGCCACCATCCGGTCCGACGCCGTCGGCAGGGCGAGGTGGTGGACCGGGTGGAAGACCTCCTCGGGCGTACCGGCGAGGCCGGCGAGCACCTCGCGGTGGACGCGCTCCTTGACGCCCGCGTCGTAGGTCTCGTAGTTCCGCACCGTCACCGGGTCGTCATCCGAGCAGTGGGCCCGTACGTACTGCTCCAGCAGGTCGTACCGGGGCCGCTCGCCGAGCAGGCTGAGGTAGAGGTCGAGATGCGTCTCGAAGGTCAGGTAGTCGGGCAGCGACACCTTCGCGTCGGCGCAGCGCATCAGCGCCGAGAGCCGGGCCGGCCTGCCCTGCGAGAGCCGCCACAGGTTGTCGAGCTGCTTGGCCGCCAAGGGCGCGCATCCCCAGGACTCGATCAGCTCCCGGGCTTCGCGCCTGGTCAGCGGCGGCAGAGCGACCTGGATCCCGTGCTCGGCGAGGGCGACGTCCGGCTCCCCGTTGACCAGGAGCACGATCGTCAGCCGGCGGCACAGGCCGCGGCGGCGGGCGACGATGTCGAGGAACTGCATCACCGTGGGCGACAGGCGTTCGGCGTTGTCGATGACCAGGGTGTAGGGCGGCCGGTCGGCGGAGGCGAGGAAGGCTTCGAGGAACTCGTACACGCCGTTGAGCAGCTTGCCCTGGTACTCGTGGAAGTAGAAACGGGTCCGCTCGTCCCGGCTCGCGACTCCCGTGAGGTCCTTCGGCACGCGGAAAGTCGGGGACTCCAGGTGCGGGAAGATCCGCTTGAGGGACTGCTCGGCGGCGGTGACCAGCTCCGGAGCGTCCGCCTCCGCGACCGCGATCGCATGGTCCACGAGCGGCTGCAGCCCGGCGAGGTAGCCGTGGGCCAGCTTGTCGCCGTTCCCCACGATCACGGGTCCCTGCCGACCGCCGCGCTCGGAGTCGAGCCAGGCGCGCACGGTGTCCGCCTTGCCGCCGCCGTCCGGTGAGGTGACCAGAAGGAATACCGGGCCCTCCGGGTCCCCGGAATCCAGTCGGCTGCTTGCATGGTCGAGCTCCGCGAAGAGGGCGGGGCGCACGCGCGAATAAAGAGCGGTCATGCCGGATTCTCCCGTGTCGCAATGTTCGCAATGTGTCTCACCGAAGGGAGTGGGGGGCCCGAATGAACGGACCCCCCACCGAATTCGCCTTAGCCGGCGACGTAAGGCGTGGTGGTGCGCACGGTGTCCTGCTTCTCGGCAACCTTGACCTTCATTTTTTGTCACCCCATTTCTTGGGAAAGTGAAGACCTGTGTCCTGGATTTCGGACGTCAACAGCATGGTGGGGCCCACTTGTTGGCGTCAAGGACGCCCTGGGGGACGTGGCTTGCCGTTTGCGGTCCTGGCCGGATCGGTACGGGTGGCCAAGAGGCGGGGATTGGATGAACGCACGGGGTAAAGATCGTCCAGGCGGGCGGAGAGGGGCTGATCCCGGCCTTGATCCCTGTCCAGGAGCGCGTGCGAGTAACAGCTGCGTGCAATCGGCGGAAAAGCGGCCCGGTTTTGTATACGAACCGGCGGCGACCGTTCTCTCACACGGCGCATACATGCGCTGGTGGGCGTGCGGGACCGGCGTGCGGGTGCCGGTCGGGCGGCGGACTCGCAGGCGACTACCGGTCATCTGTTCGCGGGGCGGCGGGTGCGGCGGCCGCAGGGACGCGAGCAGGGGTCCTGCGACCGCGCGGGCCGTCATGGACCGTCGCGAAGGGACCGGACCGGGGCGCACGCCGGAGCGCACGCCCTGCCGGACAGGGCGGACCGTCTCCGCCCGAGGGGCGCCCGTTTGTGGGCGCCCGCGACAACTATGGCCTGAAGCTGATGGTTTGCTTCGGGTCAGCGGCCGGCCGTGATCCCGTCCAGGAAGACGGTCCAGCTGGCGGAGGCCACGGCCAGCTCGGGACCGGCCGTCACCTTGGAGTCCCGGATGTGGATGGTGTCGGCGCAGGTGGCGACCTCGACGCAGTCGTCGCCTTGGCTGCCGCTGTACGTCGACTTGTGCCAGGGCAGGGCGACTTCGACGCAGCTGTCGCCCTCGCTGCCGCTGTACGTGGACTTGCGCCAGGAGAGGGCGACCTCGACACAGCTGTCGCCGTCGCCGCTGCTGTAACTGCTCTTGAACCACCGCAGCTGGGAGCTGTTCACAGGGATCCTCGCATTCGCATCAACAGGCCCGCACTGTCCGCAGGATTGAGGGCCTGGATGCGAAGTTTGGCATACCGCTGGTGGAGAACGCTGACGTCTTTCGGGTCGGGAATGACGCGGCCTGTCTGTTGGCCCTCGCTGTAGCCCAGCCACTCGTGCTCCCTGGTTTCGAGGAGTTGGAAGGGGCCGCCGAGGCCCGCGTGCTGCGGGCTGACCTTCGGCATGATCTGGAGATCGACATTGGGCAGCTTCGCGATCTCCAACAGGTGGTCGATAAGTTCGCGCATCACCTCCGGGCTGCCGGTCTGCCTCTCCAGCACCGACTCGTCGACGATGAAGCTGAAGACGGTGAAGGGGGTGCGGAAGAGCAGCCGTTGACGCGCCAGGCGGGCCACGATGCGCGACTCCACCTCTTCCGGCGTCGGCGGCGGCAAGACGCTCTCGATCAACGCGCGGGCGTAGGCCTCGGTCTGTAACAGCCCGGGAATCGACCTGCACTCGTACGTATTGAGAGTGACCGCCTCCTCCTCCAGCTCTGCCCACCGCACGAACCACTTCGCCAGCCCCCGCCGCCGGGTCAGCTGCTTCGCCGCGATGCGGATGACCCCGTACGCATCCAGCGCCACCTCTACCCGGTCCACGAACTTCGTGGACGGATGGCGGCGGCCCTGTTCCACCGAACCGATGTACTGCACCGAGTAGCGGATCTCGGAGCCCATCTGCTCCTGGGTCAAACCGGCCCGTTTGCGTGAGGCCTTCACCATCTCGCCGAAGTTCCTCAGGTCGTTGTCCGGCTCGACCTCGCCGTCACCGCTCTCATCGGCATGCGCCATCGCGGTCACCTCCCGCAGACAGGCTTACGGACGGTGACCGCTACTGTCCAGAGCGTTGACTCGTACAGTTTGGAAAGTAGCGGTCGTTCTGCTGGGAACGTGCCTGGCCACACGGGACGTTGGGTGCCATGACCGCACCTTCCGGCTCCGCCCGGACCCTCGTACGCATGTTCACGCAGCGTTTCAGCTGCACCCGGCGCGGGGCCCGCCTCGCCCGGCAGCTGACCCTGGTCGAGCTGCACGACTGGGGCATCCCCGAGTCCACCGCGCTCTCCGCCGACGCGGGGCTGCTCGTTTCCGAGCTCGCCGCCAACGCGGTGACCCATGGCCGCGTCCTCGGCCGGGACTTCGAGCTGAAGCTGACCCTGCTGGAGGGCGTCCTGCGGGTGGAGGTGTCCGACGCCCGCCGCGACCGCCGGCCCGCGGTGCGGCCGCAGGAGTACCAGGCCGAGTCGGGCTACGGGCTGCGCATCGTGGAGGGCATCGCCGCGGACTGGGGTGTCACGGACCGCCTGATCGGCAAGACGGTCTGGGCCGAGCTCCCGACCAGCCGGCCGGGCACGCCGGGCGGGGCCTCGCCGTCCGGGGTGCTTGCGCGGCCTGCCTAGTACTCCAGCCGTAGATCGTGATCTGCATGCCTGATGTGGCTCAACGCTTCTGTTGGCGGACGAGCGCTCGAGTAGGCGAGCTGTGCCTTCCGATGGGTCGGACAGGTCCTACAGGCGCCTGCAGGCAGGCACTTGCAGGACCACATCGACGCTTGACCTCAACCAAACTTGAGCTTCTAGGTTCCTTCCAGAGCCGCAGGAACCGCCCTGCGGTGTTCATGGAGGTTCGCCGTGACCGAGCACACAGCCCACATCGAGATCCCCGACCGCTACCGCTATGCCGTGATCCCACACATCATGGTCGGCGACGCCGCCGCGGCGATCGATTTCTACCAGCGGGCGTTCGGCGCCCGTGAGGACTTCAGGATCGACGCTCCGGGCGGTGGGATTCTGCACGCCGAGATCACCATCGGGCGGTCGGCCTTGATGCTGGGCGATGCCAGGGTGGACGAGGCGGAGGCCGCCTCTTTCGCCGCGCCGAGCTCACTCGGCGGAGGCACGTCCGTCACGCTGCATGTCTTCGTGCCGGACGTCGACAGCCTGGCTGAGCGCGCAGAGGCGGCCGGCGCTGAGATCCTCCAGCCGCCGAAGGACATGTTCCACGGTGACCGCACCGTCATCCTCAAGGACCCTTCAGGTCACGTATGGGTATTTCTGACCCACTTGGAAGACGTCTCGCAGGAGGAGCTTCGGCACCGCCTGGCCGCCGACGGGTGACTGGACCCCGTGCGCGGTGATCCGGACCGAATACCGACACGGAGCCGTCGGTCCCCTCCCTCTCGGCTTCGTCGGCCAGGCGGTTCAGCCATGCGCTCTCGGCCTCGTCGGCGGGCTCGTTCATGCCCTATGCGTACCAGATGCGCAGAGGCCGGTGCGTAGCTCACAGGTACTGCGCGAAGTCGTCCAGTGCCCGCAGGATCTCCGGTTCCGGCGCCGAGGGGAGCTGGAGGACGACCTCCTCGATGCCCAGGTCGGCGTAGTGGGCGAGCTTTCCGGGGCTCGGGTGGACGGCGTACGGGACCACCTGGAGGGATTTCGGGTCGCGGCCCGCGGTCTCCCAGACCTGGCGCAGGACCGGGAGGGACTCGGAGAGGCCGCGGCCGCCGATCGGGAGCCAGCCGTCGGCGTGGTCGGCGATGGCCGCGAAGAGCTTCGGGCCGGCCGCGCCGCCGATGAGGGTGCGGGGGCCGTAGAGGGGGACGCTGGGGCCGAGCTCGCGGGGGACCTGGACCGGCTTCGGGTGGGCCGCGCTGGCCTGGACGGAGCAGTACTGGCCGACGTACGCCGTCGGCTCGGGGGCCCACAGCGCACGCATCAAGCCCATCCGGTCGCGGACCAGTTCGCGGCGGGTGCTCCACTCGACGCCGTGGTCGGCGGCCTCCTCGACGTTCCAGCCGTAGCCGATGCCGAGGGTCAGGCGGCCGGCGGAGAGGTGGTCCAGGGTGGCGATCTGCTTCGCGAGGTCGATCGGATCGTGCTGGGCGACCAGGGTGATGCCGGTGCCGAGGTGCAGCCGCTCGGTCACGGCGGAGGCCTGGCCGAGGGCCACGAAGGGGTCCAGGGTGTGCCCGTACATCTCGGGAAGTTCCCCGCCCATGGGGGCGGCCGTGTCGCGGCTGACCGGGATGTGGGTGTGCTCCGGGAGGTAGAGGCCGGAGAACCCGCGCTCTTCCAGGGCGCGGGCCAGACGGACCGGGGCGATGGTGCGGTCGGTGAGGAAGACGGTCGTGGCGATCCGCATGCGTGGGCACCTCCGGTGTGTGGGACGGCCAACGTACGGCGTTCCGCGCGCCGGTGGCAGGGGGCGTCCCGCCGCGTCGCGGCGCCGTACGCGAACCGGGTGCGCGCTTTCAGCCGCGCGGGTAGCGGGCCAGCCAGCCCGGGGCCGCGCCGGCCGGGCCGTGGAGGGAGGGGCCCTGGGTCATCTCCAGGGCGAAGTCGTCGCAGAGCTCCAGCAGCGTGGCACGCCCTTCGAGGTCGGCGAGCCAGGCGGCCGGGAGGGCGGTCTCGCCGTGCAGGGCGCCGAGCAGGGCCCCGCACAGGGCGCCGGTGGCGGCGGAGTCGCCGCCGTGGTTGACGGCCAGGCGCAGGCCGTGCGCGACGTCCTCGGCGACCAGGGCGCAGTACAGGGCGACGGCGAGAGCGTCCTCGGCGGTGCGGCCGTCGGGGCCGCCGGGGCCGTCCGCGCCGTCGTGGCCGTCGCTCGGGGCGAGGGCCTCCACGGCCGCGGGGCCGGGTGAGCCGAGGGTGACGGCCGACAACGCGCGCTGCAGGGCGTCCGTGACGGGCTGGTGGGCCGGGCGGGAACCCAGCAGGCCGAGGGTGCGCTGCACGGCGGAATCCAGGGAGTCGCCGCGCGTCAGGCCGTGGACGATGACGGCGAAGGCACCCGCCGAAAGGTACGCGGTGGGGTGCCCGTGGCTCTGCGCGGCGCACTCGACGGCGAGTTGGAGCACGAGGGCGGGATCCCAGCCGACCAGCAGCCCGAAGGGAGCCGAGCGGGCGGCGGCGGCCGCGTCCTGGGCGGCGGGGTTCTTGGGCTGGTCGAGGGTGCCGAGGACGTCGTCGCCGAAGCCGGTCATGCAGGCGCGGCGGGGGGCGCGGCGGGCGTAGAGCCACTCCTCCTGCGCGAGCCAGCCGTTGTCCTTGCGGCGCTCGTCGGGACCCCAGTCGCGCTGGGTGGCGGCCCAGCGCAGGTACGCGCGGTGGACGTCGGTGGGCGGGTGCCAGGCGCCGGTGTCCCGGCGTACGTGGGCCCGTATCAGCCCGTCCACGGTGAAGAGGGTGAGCTGGGTGGAGGCGGTGACCGCGCCGCGGCGGCCGAACGCGGGGGCGGGGGCGGTGAGGCCGTCCGGGCCGTGGGTCTCGCGTATGCGGTCGAGGGAGAGGGCGGCGAGGGGCGCGCCGAGGGCGTCACCGAGGGCGGAGCCGAGGAGCGTCCCGCGGACCCGGCTGCGAAAGTCCTGCTGCTCGACGCGCCCCCACAGCCCGGTGACCACCGCCCGGCCTGCGGCGGGCATCGGCTTCGCCGGGACCGCGTCCGGACGGCCTGCGGCGGGCCCGGGCTCCGCCGTCCCGGCAGGCAGGCCGGTGGACCCCGACGCCTGGCCTGCGGCCGGGCCCGGTGCGGTCCCGGCGGGCAGGCCGACCGACCCCAACTCCTGGGATTCGGCCGCCGCGGCGGGGCCCGCCATCGCGAACGGGGGTGCGGGCGGCATGGCCGGGCCCGCGGCGGCCCCCGTAGACCTCGTCATGTCCATGCTGTTCCCCCCGCCGACTCTGGCGCGCACTGTAGTGGACAGGTTCGGTCAGAAGCGGAAGGAGTGCGCCAAGCGGGCTGTAAGGAGGCGCACATCGGCCGGAAAACGAACACTTCCAGCCTGCCCCCGGCCGGGAACCGCCCTGGACCTGGCAAGTGGCGCGTTTTGTCGGTCGACTTCGAGTCGGCCGGTTTCGGCCAGACCCGGCGCCGTCCCGTACGGCTGGCCCCCTACCGCTAGTCCAGTACGGGGAGCAGCTCCGGCAGGTGCCCGTCCGAGGCGCGGGCCGCCTCCTGGCGCTCCCGCGGCACCTCCCCGTACAGCGTCGTACGGGCCTTCGCGGGCCGCCCGGCCGCCTCCGCGACCGCGATCAGGTCCCGCACCGACTTGTACGAGCCGTAACTCGACCCCGCCATACGGGAGATGGTCTCCTCCATCAGGGTGCCGCCCAGATCGTTCGCCCCGGACCGCAGCATCTCGGCCGCACCCTCCGCGCCCAGCTTCACCCAGCTCGTCTGAATGTTGGTGATGTGCGGGTGGAGCAGGAGCCGGGCCATCGCCGTCACGGCCCGGTTGTCGCGGACGGTCGGGCCGGGCCGGGCGATGCCCGCCAGGTACACGGGCGCGTTGGTGTGGATGAACGGCAGCGTCACGAACTCCGTGAAGCCGGCCACGTCCTTCGCCCGCGCGGCCCGCTGGATCCGGGCCAGCGTGCGGAAGTGGCCGAGCCAGTGCCGGGGCTGGTCCACATGGCCGTACATCATCGTGGACGAGGACCGGATCCCGAGTTCGTGGGCAGTGGTGATCACGTCGATCCAGTCCGCCGTCGGGAGTTTGCCCTTGGTGAGGATCCAGCGGACCTCGTCGTCCAGGATCTCCGCCGCCGTCCCGGGAATCGAGTCCAGCCCGGCCTCCTTGGCCGCCGTCAGCCAGTCCCGTACGGACATTCCGGTGCGGGTCGCGCCGTTGACGACCTCCATCGGCGAGAAGGCGTGCACGTGCATGCCGGGGACCCGCTCCTTCACCGCCCGCGCGATGTCGAAGTACGCCGTCCCGGGCAGGTCGGGGTGGATGCCGCCCTGCATGCACACCTCGACCGCGCCGACGTCCCACGCCTGCGCGGCGCGGTCCGCGACCTGGTCCAGGGAGAGCGTGTACGCGTCGGCGTCCGTGCGGCGCTGCGCGAACGCGCAGAAGCGGCAGCCGGTGTAGCAGACGTTGGTGAAGTTGATGTTCCGCGTGACGATGTACGTGACGTCCTCGCCCACCACCGACTTGCGCAGGTCGTCCGCGACGCGGCACAGGGCGTCCAGCGCCGGCCCGTCCGCGTGCAGCAGCGCCAGCGCCTGCGCGTCGGTGAGAGCGGTCGGGTCGTCGGCGGCCCGCGCGAGGGCGGCACGCACGTCCGTGTCGATGCGCTCCGGGACCATACCGGGCACGGCGGCCTCGCGCAGGGCCTCCCAGTCGCCATAGACGTGGTCGAAGTCGTCACGCCGGTCCCCGGTGCGGCCCTCGGTGTCGATGGTCGCGTGCAGATCGGTCCGCCCGTACGCGGTGAAACCCTCGTCCGGCTCCTGCCAGGGCCTGCCCTCGACCGTCGCGCCCTCGTCCGCGAGCCCGCTCTCCGCGTCGGCCAGCGCGCGGACGTGCGGCAGCAGCCGGGGATCCAGCCACGGTTCGCCGCGCCGCAGGAACTCCGGGTAGACGGTGAGGCGTTCGCGCAGTTCGAAACCGGCGGCGGCGGTGCGCGCGGCCAGCTCCTCGATGTGCGGCCAGGGGCGCTCGGGGTTGACGTGGTCGGGGGTGAGCGGCGAGACGCCGCCCCAGTCGTCGATGCCCGCGCCGATGAGCAGCGCGTACTCGGCGTCCACCAGATTCGGCGGCGCCTGGATCCGGGCACTCGGGCCCAGGATGTGCCGGGCGACGGCGACGGCGGCGGCCAGCTCCTCCAGCTCCGCGTCCGGCATGCCGCGCATGGCGGTGTCCGGCTTGGCGCGGAAGTTCTGGACGATGACCTCCTGGATGCCGTGATAGCTGCGCTGGATCCGGCGCAGCTCGAAGAAGGCGTCCGCGCGCTCCTCGTAGGACTCGCCGATGCCGATGAGGACACCGGTGGTGAAGGGCACGTTGGAACGGCCCGCGTCCTCCAGCACGCGCAGCCGCACGGCCGGTTCCTTGTCGGGGGAGCCGTGGTGGGGGCCACCGGGCTCGGACCACAGGCGGGTGGCGGTGGTCTCCAGCATCATGCCCATGGACGGCGCGACGGGCTTGAGGCGCTGGAGGTCCGACCAGCTCATGACCCCGGGGTTGAGGTGGGGGAGCAGGCCCGTCTCCTCCAGGACCCTGATCGCCATGGCCCGTACGTAGGCGAGGGTGTCGTCGTAGCCGTGCGCGTCCAGCCACTCGCGCGCCTCGGGCCAGCGGTCCTCGGGACGGTCGCCGAGCGTGAACAGGGCTTCCTTGCAGCCCATCGCCGCGCCCTGGCGGGCGATGTCGAGGACCTCGTCGGGGGACAGGTACAAGCCGTGGCCGGCGCGGCGGAGCTTGCCGGGGACGGTGACGAAGGTGCAGTAGTGGCACTTGTCGCGGCAAAGACGGGTGAGGGGGACGAAGACCTTGCGCGAGTAGGTGATGACGCCGGGGCGGCCGGCGGCGGCGAGGCCGGCGTCGCGGACCCGGGCGGCGGAGGCGGCGAGGTCCCGCAGCGCTTCACCGCGCGCCTGGAGGAGTACGGCCGCCTCGGTCGCGTCGAGCGCGACGCCGTCGCGGGCCCGCCGGAGAGCGCGGCGCGTCGCGTTTTCGGTCGGAGCGTCACTCGGAGTGGTCATGCGGTGAGCATACGATCCGGTGGTCGCTGCACGGGATGACTCATCGCATCAGCTCACCGGCGTTGACCAGCAGTGACTGGCCGGTTATCGCCCGCGCCCGGTCGGAGGCGAGGAAGACGGCGGCGTCGGCGACGTCCCCGTCGGTGGCGAGGTCGGGCAGCGCCATGCGCTCGGTGAGGCGGGCGTGGACCTCGGCTTCGGGGACGCCCTCGGAGTGGGCGGTGAAGGTGACGAAGGCCTGCACCGGCGGGCCCCACATCCAGCCGGGCAGCACGGTGTTGACGCGGATCCGGTGGGGGCCGAGTTCTCGGGCCATGGAGTACATGGCCGAGGTCAGAGCGCCCTTGGAGGCGGCGTAGGCGGCCTGCCGCACCTGGGAGGGCGAGGCGACGGCGGACTGGGTGCCGATGATGACGACGGAGCCGCCGGCCGCCTTGAGGGCGGGGAGGCAGGCGCGCGTCATCCGCAGGGTGCCGAGCAGATTGACGTCGATGATCTGGAGCCAGGTCCCGAAGTCGGCGTCTTCGAGCCCGCCGAAGTAGGAGTCCCAGGCGGCCACGTGCACGACCGCGTCCACACCCCCGAACCGCTCGGCGGCGAGCGCCGCGAGAGCCTCGCACTGCTGCTCGTCGGTGATGTCGGTGGGGAGGTAGGCGGTGCGCGCGCCGTCGGGATCGATCTCGGCGGCGGACTTGGCGAGATTCGCCTCGGTCCGCGCCCCGAGAACGGCGTTCCCGCCGTCCCGCACGACGGCGGCGGCGACCTGATGCCCGAGCCCGGCCCCGACGCCGGAGACGATGACGGTCTTCCCTTGCAGCAGCATGGCGGCCTCCGGGGGCGGGGGGACCTGGCGGGCCTGGTGATCTGACTATGCGTCAGGCGGGTCAGGGTAGGGGAGGGGGACCGGGTTGTGAAGGGGTGAGGCCATGGGTGCCGGGGGCGCAGGTGAACCGCCCGACTCCTCTCCCCGCGGGGTGGGGCTCAGGAGTTGAAGCCCAGTGCCAGGGCGCCGATCACGGGCGCGGCGTACACCAGGGGGAACGGGATGTGGGTGTACCAGCGCGCCCGGATGACGGCGACGACCGCGCCGGCGAAGTAGAGGACGAGGGCGATACCGGCCATGACGCCGATGACCGGCACGAACAGGCCGATCAGCAGGCCCGCCGCCCCCGCGGCCTTGGCCGTGCCGAGCCAGGGCAGCCAAGGCAGGGGGATGCGGTAGTCGGCCATGGGCTCCACGACCCACTTGGCGCGCAGGAAGACGGAGGCGGCCGAGAAGCCCACCATGGCGGCGGCAAGGACGGTGACGATGACGTGGGCGGTGGACATCAGGGGTGCTCCCATCGGCTTGCCGGTGCGGGCTCGCTCCGGCCGGGGTCGTACGTTCGTTACTCCTCTGACCCGCCGCGTCGCGGAAGTGTGACCGCTGACGGCCACCGATGTGCGCCGATTCCGTCCCGGTCCCTGGTCCCCGACCCTCGACCCCGCCCCCCGCCCTCTCTCAGCCCACCGCGCGGCCCAGTCTGGCCAGGCCCTCCGTGATGTCCCGCGGGGTGTGCGTCGTGAAGGAGAGGCGCAGGGTACGGGGGTCCGGGGGGCCCGTGAAGAAGGGGGCTCCCGGGACGAAGGCCACGTCGTGGGCGATCGCCGAGGTGAGGAGGGCCGTCGCGTCGTGGCCCTCGGGGAGGCGGGCCCAGACGAACATGCCGCCCTCCGGGCGGTTCCAGGAAGAGCCCGGCGGGAGGGCTTCGCCCAGGCCCGCCAGCAGGGCGTCCCGGCGCGCCCGGTACGCCGTGCGGACGGTGGCGATGTGGGCGTCCAGGTCCACCGCGCCGAGGTAGTGCGCGGCGGCCAGCTGGTCCACCGTGGAGGTGTGCAGGTCGGCCGCCTGCTTCGCGACGACCGCCGCCCGGCGCAGCGCCGCCGGGGCCCGGAGCCAGCCGAGCCGCAGCCCGGGCGCCATGACCTTCGAGAAGCTGCCGAGCAGAGCCGTACGGTCCTCCGCTCCCGGGTGGGCGGCGAGCCAGGGGACCTCGTACCCCTCGTAGCGGAGGTCTCCGTACGGGTCGTCCTCCACCAGCCACAGCCCGAGGCGCGCCGCGATGTCCGCAACCGCCGCCCGACGAGCTCCCGGCAGGGTGCGTCCGGTCGGGTTCTGGAAGGTGGGGACGGAGTAGAGCAGCTTGGGGCGTTCGCGCGCGACGAGGTCGGCGAGGGCGTCGGGGATGATGCCCTCCTCGTCGCACGGCACGGCCACGACCCGCGCTCCGGCGAGCCCGAAGCACTGCAACGCCGCGAGGTACGTCGGGTTCTCGACCAGGACCACGTCCCCGGGCTCGACCAGCGCGGCCGTGATGAGGGTGAGGCCCTGCTGGGAGCCCGAGGTGATCAGTACGTCGTCCGCGCAGGTCGGCAGGGCGCGGGCGGTCGCCCGGGCCGCTATCGCCGCGCGGAGTTCCGGTACGCCTTCGGTGGTCGAGTACTGGAGCGCACGACGCGCCGACACGGCGAAGGCGGCGTCGTACGCGGCGCGCAGCCCCTCGGTGTCGAAGAGCTCCGGCGCGGGCAGTCCGCCGGCGAAGGAGATCAGCCCGGGGCGCTCGGTGAGGGCGAGGATCTCGCGTACGGGCGAACTTCCGACCGAGGCGGCACGGACGGCGAACGCGGGTGGCGGCGACGTGAGGACGGCGGCAGCGGACACGGGGGGCTCCTCCGGGAGGTGGGTGCGCGCATCCTAACCGCAGAAAGATGCAGACAGCACGTATGTGTCAGGTCGTGGACGGCGGTACCTGCCACCTTCCCGACTCCGTTCCGGCCCTCCCGATCTGACGCCACATCAGCTAGACCGTACCCATGACGACAGGAGAGCAGGAGCAGCAGCAGCAGCGAGAGCAGCAGTGGGAACGGCAGCAGGAACGACAGCAGGAACGACAGGGGGAGCGGCAGCAGGACACCCTCGTGGACGACTACGCCGCGCTCGCGGCCGTCGGTCCGTACGGTGTCCGGCCCGGCCATGCGCTGATCACCATGGTGGAACCGCACCCGGGCCACGAGTACGCGTACAACCGCTGGTACGAGGACGACCACTACTACGCCGGTGCCATGGCCATGCCCTGGATGTACGCGGGCCGCCGCTGGGTAGCCACCCGCGAACTCCAGGAGCTGCGCTACCCCGAGAAGTCGGCCGTCGCCCAGCCGGTCACCGCCGGGTGCTACCTCTCGACGTACTGGGTGACCGAGGGGCGCTACGACGAACACATGAAGTGGACCGTCGGCATCAACAAGCGTCTCAACCGTGACGGCCGGGTCTACCAGGACCGCACCCACGTCTTCACGGCCTTCCAGGACCACGAGGCCACGGTCTACCGCGACGGAGCCGCCGGCCCGCGGGACTTCCACGCGCTCGACCACCCGTACGCCGGGCTCGTCGTCCAGGTCATCGACGCCGACGGGCCGGAGCAGCGTTCCGAGCTGCTGGAGTGGCTGCGCTCACGCGCCCTGCCGAAGCGGCTCGACGGCTCGCCCGCCGCGATGGTGACGGTCTTCCGGCCGACGCCGCTGCCCGGTGATCGGATGACGTACGTCAAGCAGGTGGAGGGGGTCGACACCCGCCTCACCCTGCTCTGGTTCCTGGAGGAGGACCCGCGGGGGTGCTGGGAGCGCTTCGAGGGGCTGGACGCGGAGGTCGCGGGGGCCGGGAGGGGGCGGGTGGAGCTGGTGGCGCCGTTCATTCCGACGGTTCCGGGGACGGATCGCTACGTCGACCAGCTGCGGTGACGCGGTGATGCCGGAATGCGGTGATGCCGGAGTGCGGTGACCGGACGCGGACATGGCCGAGCCCCCTCGGCCAAGACGGCGGGCCGGTCGAGAGGGCTCCAGTCAGTGGTGCTGGTGGTGCTGGTGCGGGCTGAGCGGGTCGTGCAGATCGGTCGGTTGGGGCGCACATGGTGACGTTCAGACGAGGCGCCCCAGTCGGCCCTCGGCGACGACATCGGCGACGAACGAGGTCCAGGAGCCCGGCGCGAACGTGAGGGACGGGCCGTCCTGCACCTTCGAGTCGCGGACCGCGATGGCTTCCACGGCGGGGGACTTGACCTCGACGCAGGCGCCGTTGGGGCCGGAGTAGGAGGACTTGGTCCAGTTTTCCGTAGCGCCCTGACGAATTGCCATGTTTCTCTCCGGTTCAGCGAGTGGTGCGAGTGCGAGGGGGGCGTCGGCAAAAATTCTGTGTTTTCCCGCCGACGTGATCGACGCTACCCGCACCGCCCGATGGGTGAAGGACTCATTCACCCGACCGAGTGGCATATTCCATTCAGGCCTTCTGCGGCTGGGGGGCGGCGGTGTACCGTACCGGCCCTCCTCGCCGACTGTCCTGTTCCCCGCTTTCTCCGCCTACTGGTCCTTGCCCGCGTAGGCGGCGATGATCTCGGCGATGAACTGCCGGGTCTGATCGACGTTGAGGGCCTGGGCCCGCAGATGCTCGTACATCACACTGTATTTCTGAACATCATTTGCCTTCTCCAGGTACAAATCGCTCGTTACGCCCTCGATGTAGACCACGGTCGAGTCCGAGGCGTCCGGGAATTCCAGAATGGAGTACTGGCCGTTCACGCCCGGGTGCGCGCCCATCGAGAAAGGCATCACCTGCACGGTGATGTACGGCTGCTCGGACTGCTCTATCAGGTACTCCAACTGCTGGATCATCAACTGCGCGTTGCCGACGTGCCGCCGCAGCGCCGCCTCGTCGATGACCGCCCACAGGCGCAGCGGACCGACTTCCGCGTTGTTGTTGTCCGTCTCCGACAGCCGCTTCTGGCGGTGCATCCGGACCTGGACCCGCTTGTCCACGTCGGCCGCCGCCGTCTCGGGCTGCGCGCCGCGGATGAGGGCATGGGCGTACTCCGGGGTCTGGAGCAGTCCGGGCACCATCTGGGGCTCGTACGTACGCAGGCTGGCGGCGTCCGTTTCCAAGCCGATGTAGACGCTGTACGGGATGTCGCCGAAGGCGTGCCACCAGCCCTGCTGGCGGGAATCCTTGGCCATCTGCATGAGGGAGTCGACGAGCCGGCGGTCCTCGACCTCGTACACGTCGCACAGGTCGCGGACATCGCGCTGGCTGATGGAACGGCGACCGTTCTCCAGTCGGCTGATCTTCGACTGGGAGACCAGCAGGCGTTCGGCGACCTGCTCGGCCGTCATGCCTTTGTCCTCGCGGAGCTTGCGCAACTCCATGCCCAGTCGGCGGCGTCGGACGGTGGGATTGACATTGGACGCCACGTGAACGGCACCTCCGCCTTCTTTTGTTTCTGTCTCTCTGCGTGCTTGATGATGAGCAGACTGCCACCGAAGCACGGGCCGCCGCTCGGGAACGGCCGGGAAAACAGACGCGCGGGGTGGCGAGACCGGCGAACCGGCCTCGCCACCCCGCGCACTGGCGGCTCCCGAACCGGGTCATTGCGGACGTCGGTTGCGGCGATGGCGTTGCTGTGGAGCTGTGGAGCTGTGAATCCGAGACTGGTGCTGCGGTGCTGCGGTGCTGCGGTGCTGCGGGTCGATCAGTGTGCGGCCACGCGGGCCATCGCACCCGTCCGGCGTGGCTGTAGCGGAACACCGCTTGCGGTGGCGGTGGCCGTGGTCGTGGCCCGGGCGGTGGGCGGTACTGGGGCGCGGTCACGGCGTGGCTGTGCACCCACGCCGTTCTGGACGTCCATCACGGCATGCGCCACGAGACCGCCCATCGGGTCGTGCCGGATCAGATCCCGCAGCCGGGACCTGGACGAACGCCCTTCGTTGCCGGGGTACAGGTGCTTGCCGAGTCCGACCGCGTGGGCCAGTGCGGCAAGCGCCGCGGTCCGCGGGTCCGGCGGTACGCCGGTGCGGATCGCACTGTCCAGCCGGTTACGGATCTCCCGGCTGATCGCCGTGTCCGTCGCCTGGTAGCGAGTCGTCGGCAGCACCCCGCACATCTGTCCCGCGACGGCATGAACCATGCCGCAACGCTCCAGGTGGGCGAGGTAAATCTGGCGGAGCCCCAGTCGGGGTCCACCAATCCAGTGGACGGCCCGTACCGGGCTGCCGCGCCTGCGCAGCAGTTCCAGTGCGGAGTCCAATGTCGGATCTCCTGTCGGCCGTGGCATCACCACGGCGATACGATCCCCGTCAGGGGCTATCCGTCCTGCCAGAGCCAGCTCCACTAGCTGTGCCCCGGCCAGGCCGAGGTCGAGCGACTGCGGCTGCGCCGTGGTACCCGTGGCCGGGTCCAAAGCGAGCAGCAGAAGCTCCTCCGGAATTGTTCTGCGGCTCCTGCCCATCCATGCCTCCCCGCGTGGATGAGTGACAGGGTGACGCCTCTCACATTCATCTGTCGAGAGCGCCTGGCCGCTTTGTGGGGGAACCCGCAGCTATGTCGTTCTCGTCTAGCACGGGGGCGATGCCCCCTAGACGGGACACTGTTAGACATTCGGACAGCCGGACGTGGCGGCGATCGAGGAGGAACTGGTGGCGGGCGAGTCCCCCGACAAGTCGGTAGATGAAGCAGCGCCGGGGGCGGCGGAGACCTCCGCGGAGCGCGATCCCAGGCTTTCGGTGTTCCGGCCTAGGGATCCTGAGGGCGGTTCAGGCGGCCGCGCCGACGGCGCCGCCGCCGAGCCGGACCCGGGCCCGGAGCGGGAGCCCGAGCCCGAGTCCGATTCCGCGCAGCGGGATCCGCTGCGGGAGGCGGTGGCGGCGTGGGTCGCCACTGCCGACGACCCCGTCTCCGACGAGGAGCCGGGGGCCCCTGCCGGGCCTTCCGGGCGGGTGGATCCCGCGAAGCCGGCCGGTGCCCCTGCTGGGGGTGCTCGGCCGGTGGTTCGGGATTCCGCTTCGGCGGGCGTGGACAAGCCCGTTGCCGATCGGTCGTCGGACGGGGAGGGTTCGGGCGACAGCGAGCGCACGGCTGTGTTCCGTGCGGTGAAGCCGGCGGCCGGGGCGCCTGGTGCTGGTTCCGCCGGGAAGGCCGGTTCGGCTGCCCCCGAGGACGCGCGCCGGGATTCCGCTTCGGTCGGTGCGGGCAAGCCCGTTGCCGATCGGTCGCCGGATGCGGAGGGTTCGGACGACAGTGAGCGCACCGCCGTGTTCCGCGCCGTGAAGCCGACCGACGCCGCTGAGAAGCCTGCCCAGGACGCGGCGAAGCAGGGCGACAGTGAGCGCACGGCTGTGTTCCGTGCGGTGAAGCCGGCGGCCGGGGCGCCTGGTGTTGGTTCCGCGGGGAAGGCCGGTTCGGCTGCCCCCGAGGACGCGCGCCGGGATTCCGCTTCGGTCGGTTCGGGCAAGCCTGCTGCCGACCGGTCGCCGGATGCGGAGGGTTCGGGCGACAGTGAGCGCACCGCCGTGTTCCGCGCCGTGAAGCCGGCGGCCGGGGCGCCTGGTGTTGGTTCCGCGGGGAAGGCCGGTTCGGCTGCCCCCGAGGACGCGCGCCGGGATTCCGCTTCGGTCGGTTCG
>NZ_JBEXNN010000005.1:0-27615 GCF_040611115.1 Streptomyces sp. NPDC003038 | reverse complement strand
GGTTCGGGCAAGCCTGCTGCCGACCGGTCGCCGGATGCGGAGGGTTCGGGCGACAGTGAGCGCACCGCCGTGTTCCGCGCCGTGAAGCCGACCGACGCCGCTGAGAAGCCTGCCGAGCCCGCTGCAGGCGCTCGGTCAGCGGTTCGGGATTCCGCTTCCGCCGGTGCGGGGAAGGCCGCAGCCGAGCGGACGGCGGATACGGAGGGGTCGGACGGCGACAGTGAGCGCACGGCCGTCTTCCGCGCCGTGAAGCCGGGGGCGGTGGCGCCGCCCAAGGCCAGTACCTTCGTGCCGCTGCGTACGGATGACGTTCCCGCGAAGCCCCCGAAGCCCGCGAAGCCCGAGGCCGGGCAGGAGCCGAAGCCCGCCGCCCCGAAGCCCGCACCCGCGCCGGCGTCCGCACCCGCCTTCGACTCCCCCGAGCGGACCACCCAGCAGCCCCTGCCCCCGAAGCCGCCGCTCGACATGCTGGCGGACCTCACCAACAACCCGCCCCCGCCGCCGAGCCCCCTGCGTACCGCCGTGCGGCGGTTCAAGATCTACGCCCCGCTCGTCGCGGTCCTGGCGATCATCCTCGGCGTCGTGCAGCTGGTGCGTCCGCTGCCCGAGCCGAAGCTCGTCATGAGCGCGAAGAGCTCGTACACCTTCGGCGGCTCCAAGCCCTCGCTGCCCTGGCCCAGCGAGGGTCAGGCCTACATGGCCGCCGCCGGCCTCGGCACGCTCGGCCAGTCCGGCGAGCAGAAGCCCGTGCCGATCGCCAGCGTCACCAAGTCGATGACGGCGTACATCATCCTGCGCGACCACCCCATCAAGAAGGGGGAGCAGGGCCAGATGATCGAGATCGACAAGACGGCCGAGACCGAGGGCAAGAAGAACAACTCGACCGACAACGAGTCCACGCTCGACACGGTCAAGGAGGGCGACAAGATCTCGGAGTACGACGCGATCGCGGCCCTCATGATCCCGTCGGCCAACAACATCGCGCGGCTGCTCGCGCGCTGGGACGCCGGTTCCCAGGAGGCGTTCGTCAAGAAGATGAACGACACCGCCAAGGAACTCGGCATGACCAACACCACGTACACGGACCCCTCGGGTCTGGACGCGACCACGGTCAGCACGGCCGAGGACCAGGTCAAGCTGGGCCTGAAGCTCGTCGAGATCGAGACGCTGCTCGACATCACCAAGAAGCCGAGCTGGGTCGACCCGTCGGGCAAGAACTGGCGGAACTGGAACGGCCTCGTCCCGTACAACGACTCGCTCGGCATCAAGACCGGTACGACGACCAAGGCCGGCGGAAACCTTCTCTTCGCCGCCCAGAAGAAGATCGGCAACACCAACCAGCTGATCGTCGGAGCCGTCCTCGGCCAGCACAAGCCGCCGATCATCGACAGCGTGCTCGCGGCGAGCAAGCAGCTGATGATCGCCACCCAGAAGTCCCTCGAAGGCGCGCCCGTCGTGAAGAAGGGCGAGGTCGTGGGGTACGTGGACGACGGCCTCGGCGGCCGGACGCCGGTCGTCGCGACCGCCGACGTGCAGGCGGTCGGCTGGGCCACGCTGACCGTCCACGTCAAGCTGGCGGACGGCGGCAGCAAGATCCCGCAGACGGCGAAGGCCGGTACCGAGATCGGTGTGCTGACCGTCGGCGAGGGCGCGAGCCAGGTGAAGGTGCCGGTGGCGCTGCAGAGCGACCTCGCCGCACCGGGCATCGGCAGCAAGCTGACGCGCGTCGGCTGACCGCAGGTGAGACCGTGGAACCGGTGCCCCGGGCAACCCTGGGGCACCGGTGCGCGTCTTGGGGCCTGGGACGCGTACGTGGCCTCAAGCGTTGGCTCAGGCATCGACTCAGGCGTTGACTCGGGTGTTGGAGAGTGCGGCAGTGACCACTGCTGAGCAGCAGGGCCAGAGACCGGGCAGCGGCCCGGGCAGGGCCGCGCGGACCGTGTCGGCCGACAGCCGGGACGGCTGCGACGCCGACGGCAGCGACGGCTCCGGCGCGCCCGAGAAGCCCTCCGGCATACGGGGCGTACTGGGCGTACGGAGCATGCGGGGTATGCGGGGCCTCGACCCGGCGCGGCGTCATCCGGTGGCCGTCGCCACCGTGCTCGCCGCCGTCCTGCACGTCCTCTGGTTCTTCACCTTCGCCAACAGCGGCGGCGATCTCGCCGCGCAGGACGCCTGGGCCGAGTTCGTCGGCCGCCATCCCGACTCGGCGTACAACCTCGCCTGGTACGGCGGCATGCACCCCGTCTCGTACAGCGTGGTCTCGCCGTACCTCATGCACATGCTCGGCGTCCGGACCACGATGATGATCGCCGGCACCGTCTCGGCCGGTCTGCTCGCGCTGATCCTGACCCGTTCCCGAGGCACCGTCCGCGAGCCGCTGTGGCCCGCCCTCGCCGGGGTGTACGGGCTGCTGTGCAACGCCCTGTCGGGCCGCGTCACCTTCGGCCTCGGCGCGATGTTCGCGCTCGCCGCGGTCGCCGCCGTCTTCTGCTGGCCCCGCAAATGGGCCGAGCGGCGCTGGGCCAAGGCCGCCGTCGCGGCCCCGCTGGCCGCGCTCGCGACCGCCGCCAGCCCCGTCGCCGGGCTCTTCCTCGGCATGATCGCGGCCGCGCTCTTCCTGAGTCGGCGGCGGCCGGGTGCGTACGCGCTGGGCCTGGCGCCGGTGGCCGTCGTGGGGCTGTCGGCCTGGCTGTTCCCGTTCTCCGGCACGCAGCCGATGAAGCTCGGTTCGGCGTGGCTGCCGTTCATGTTCGCGCTGGCGATCCTGTTCCTCGTGCCCCAGCGGTGGAAGACGGTCCGGATCGCCTCGGCCGTCTACGCCTTCGGGACCTTCCTGACCTGGGCCATCGACTCCCAGATCGGCTCGAACGTCACCCGGATGATCATGCTGTTCGGCGGGGCCGTCCTGCTCGCGGCCCTCCCGTACGCGGTCCCGCGCTCGCGGCGCTGGTACGCGCTGCTGCTCGCCTTCGCCGGGCTGACCGCGTGGATCACCACCAACAGCATCACGGACGTCGTCCGCACCACCCCGGTGGCCGCCTGGAACCGCGAGCTGGCTCCGCTCGTCGACCAGCTGCGGAAGGCGGGCGCCGACCGCGGCCGGGTCGAGGTGGTCCCGGCCAGCAGTCACCGCGAGTCCTCCGCCTTCCCCTCGTACGTGAACCTCGCGCGCGGCTGGAACCGGCAGGCCGACCTGGAGCGGAACCCCCTCTTCTACGACGACACCCTCACCGCCGACAGCTACCGGGCCTGGCTGGAGCGCTGGGCCGTGCACTACGTGGTGCTGCCCGCCGACAAACCCGACTCGGGCGGCGAGGACGAGGCGAAACTGGTGCGCGGGGGACTCCCGTACCTCCAGCAGGTGTGGGGCGACAAGAACTGGCAGCTCTTCAAGGTGCACGAGCCGACGGACCTGGTGGCCGGACCGGCCGGCGTGGTGCGCGCCGGCGCCGACGAGCTGGTCATCGACGTCAAGGCGGCCGGGCGGGTGCTGGTGCGGATCCCGCACTCGCCCTGGCTGGGGCTGCTGGACGGAGCCGGCAAGCCGGTGGCGCCGCCGCAGGAGACCTTCGCGTCGAAGGCGCGCGGAGAGGCGGGGGTCGGGGGCGGGAGCATCCTGCCGAAGGAGTACGCGAACACGGCCGGGTGCCTCTTCAAGGCCGCTCCGGACACGGTCGGCGATGTGTGGACGGAGCTGCTGGCCCCGGCGCCGGGGCAGTACCGGGTGGCCGCGAAGTACCAGCTCCCGCGGGGGACGCCCTGCCCGGAGGAACTGATCCACCGCACGCTCGGAACGCCGGAGCGACCAGCTCCGCCGCGGCCGTCCCAGCCTTGATCCACTCGCGGTCCCGAATTCTTTACGCCCGGTCCGGGTGCGTTGGTCCGTATATCTGCATACGATCCCCTTAGTCCGATTGGGTGCTGCCCGAGGGAGTTGACGGCGGGATGAGCAAACAGCAGAGGCAGGACGTCCAGGCGGCCATGGCCATGGCGAAGGCGCAGGAGCAGGTACAGCTGCCGCGCATGCCGGGTCACGGCTTCGAAGGTCCGGTACGGAGCAAGGTCAAGGGCGGAGCGCACACGAAGGCGGCCCTCAAGCGGGCCGGCACGCCCCAGGGCGACCGGATCGGCGAGCGCAGCAGAGGCCTCAGCTAGCCCCGCCGTGATGCGATGGTGAAGGCCGACGGCCCTCCCGGCTTCGGCCGGGAGGGCCGTCGCGCGTCCAGGCTGTGGTGCGTCGGCCGTTCGTGCGTCCATGCCCGTAGCTAGGCTGCCCGCATGACGATTCGCGCTGTAGTTTTCGACGTAGGCGAGTGCCTCGTAGACGAGACCCGCGAGTACGGCACGTGGGCCGACTGGCTCGGTGTCCCGCGCCATACCTTCGCCGCAGCGTTCGGCGCCGTCATCGCGCAGGGCCTGGACTACCGCGAGACCTTCCAGGTCTTCCGGCCAGGCTTCGACCTGACCGAGGAGCGCGAGGCCCGCGCAGCCGCCGGCCAGCCCGAGCACTTCGACGAGTCGGACCTGTACGCCGACGTCCGCCCGACGCTGGCAGCCCTGCGGGCTGACGGCCTGTGGCTCGGCATCGCGGGAAATCAGACCGTACGGGCGGGCGGGATCCTCCGCTCTCTGTTCATCGAGGACGTGGAGCTGATCGGTACCTCGGACGACTGGGGCGCCAGCAAGCCTGACCCGGAGTTCTTCCACCGCGTCGCCAAGGTCGTCCCGTTCGCCCCGGAGGAGATCCTCTACGTGGGTGACCGCATCGACAACGACCTCCGGCCGGGGTCCGCCGCCGGCATGCAGACCGCACTCGTCCGCCGCGGCCCCTGGGCCACCATCCAGTGGAACAGCGAAGAAGCCCGGACGCTCCCGACCTTCCGTGTGGAAAGCCTCCAGGAACTGCCGGGCCTCATCAAAGAGTTCAACGCGTCAACGCGCTGAGCGTCACACCCCACCCGTACAGCCGGTCGTCTAGGTCGCGGACGTACTGCTCGTGCTGCCACCGCGTGAGCGTGCGCCGCACCTCCCGGACCCGTTCCATGCCGGTGGCGTACCAGTGCGTTTCCAACTGCTCCAGGGCTCGCAGGGCGTAGCCGCACGCGGCCTCAGGCTGACCCGCGGCGGCCTCCACGGCGGCAATGTCCGCGAGGACCACGGTGCGCTGTTTGTCGGCGTCCGCCGGGAGTTGATCGAGGACACCGAGGAGTGTCTCCCGGGCCTGCGGCAGGTGCCCGGCCATGAGCTGGGTGTTCCCCTTGAACGCCGCCAGCCGAACGGGGCTGAACCAGTCCATCCACTCGGGGTTCTGGTGCTCGCCCCCCGTGGTCAGGACGCTCTCTCCGTGGGCGATCAGGTTCAGGGCGGTACGGGGTTGCCCGCACCGCGTCTCGCACTCCGCCTCGACGGCGTCGAGCCACGCCAGAAACTCGGCCGAGGCCGGTCCTCGGCGCGCGTACGTCCGCGCCATCACCATCCGCTCGACGGCGCCTTCCCGGTCGCAGGCCCACCCGGGGGCGAACGCCATATGCGCAAGGACGGCCGCACCGAGGAGCGCGTCATCTGCCTCGCCCGCGGCTTGGAGTGCCCGCAGCCAAGTGTCCGTGGCCTGCTGAGGCTCACGCAGGTCAAAGAACTCGATGCGTCCGGCAAGGAGCTGGGACTCTGCGAGGGCTGCCGCGATGGTCTGCCGGGTGACGCCTGCGGTTGCTGTCAGGAGGGCGCCGCCGAGCGTGCCGTGGGCGAGGGCGGCGGGGTGGAGGGTGGCGGGCGCGACGGTCCAGTACAGACGTCGGTGGGCGCGTGTTACGGCGAGGTAGTCGACTGCTGCGCTGGCGGGCTGTGTGGACGTCGCGTTCTGCATGGACAGGCGCGCGGGAATGACGGCCGGCTTGATCTGTGCCCGCCTCCCAGTGACTGCCCGATCATGTCCGGCTGGCGGGGTGAACCCGAGGGCTTCGATGTCCTGCCCGAGGAGCTCGGTCAGAGCCTGTTGTGCGGCAGAGTAGGGCCAGGGCGGCGTGTCGGATTCCCAGCGTCGGACCTGCCGGACATCAACGGACAGGTTCCTTTCCGCGAGGGCTTTGACGAGCGCCTGTTGGGAGACGTACCCGGCGGCCAGGCGGGCGGCCTTGAAGCGGATGTTTCCGGGCGACCTTGACACTCTCAACCTCCGGGCGACGGTGGATAGATGCCCACTGTCTCAGCAAGTCCGCACTGAGGCCACCAATCACCCTTTTGGATCTACAGAAGTCCTCTTAAGTGCGTCCAGAAGACCGGCACAAGTCCTCGCAGGGAGTCCTCTTAACGACGACGCTGTGTCTCCCGGCACAAACGCCGGGCCACCCGCTGACGACCGTAGGGAGTGACCCGTGACCAGCGCCACCACACCTCGCTGCACCCATGGCGTGCTCAGCCTCGACACCCCGGACAGCGTTCGCTGGGGCGTCTTCACCGTGGGCGAGCCAAGTCAGGACCTCCTGGACCGTGCGTACGCCGGTTGGATCCGGTTCACCGGTGCCGACGAGGAGTCGTCCGATGTCTGAGCGGTACGAGAACGTGCCGCACTGGCTGCTGAATCGGCATGTGCGCGACATCGCGTCAGGCGCCGAAGGCACGTTGATGGCCGTGATGAACGAGAACGTGTCGGATGACGCCGCCCGAGAGCGTTGGGTCGAGTTGGCGTACATCCGCTGCTCGAACGGTCGGGAGATCTCGACCGCCGTAGGCAACATCGAGGCAGCCGGCCAGTGACCGAGCTCCAGCGGCAGGTCCTGTACGTCGTCATCGTGCTCGGCATACTCGCCGCGATCGTCGTCGGCACCCACTGAGAACCCGCACCTGCCGGGATGAACCATCGGTCCCCGACGGGGGCGGCCCCTTCGCACCATCGGACGGGTGATGACCCGGCCGGGCACTGCGGGGAGGTGGATTCTTTGCGGATTCTGATCATGAGCGAGGCCCCTCGTTCGAACGAACGGGGGCCTCTCTGGTGCTCCGACCTGCTATCCAGCTCGTGCCCTCGGCAGGATTCGAACCTGCGACACCGGCTTTAGGAGAGCCGTGCTCTATCCCCTGAGCTACGAAGGCGGGGGCTTGACGGTAACCGTGCTGGAAAACCCCGTGGGGTTCGCCATCCCGGCGAGCCAAACGCCCTGGTCAGCTGGTATCGGCAGGCGTCGGACGAGGTGCCCAAGTGGACACGTTCCCCAATCGCGCGCGCAGTAGCCGACTGACCACCGACAGCCTAGCGGATCGTGCTGGCACTGGTCGCCTGGATTGCCGTGGGGGCGGGGCCGTGGTGACGGCGTGGCTGTGACCTGGGGGTTCTGGGCGTCTGGGATGGCCGGCGGGGAGGCCGGGCGAGGTCGGTCACTCCAGGTCAGCAGTCGCCGCTGCCGCCTGCCGGGGGCGCCGATCGTCAGCGTGGCACGGCAGGACGCCGGTTCGACCGAAGAGCCCGTGACCGGCTTGGCCTACTGCACCTGGTCAGCGAGGGCTTTGGCCAGGCCGGCGACGCGCCGCTGGTTCAGCGAACTCCGGCCGACGGCTCGTGGGCTTCTCATGGCGCACGGCGAGGCGCTGGGCCCGCTCGAAGCCCTCGGCGAAGGCATCCACCGCCTGCTCCACGGCAGCGAGCAACTGCCGCGCGCCGGAAGCCGTCAGCGTGCTCTGCACGGTCTGGGCCTCGGCCAGGTGAGCGCGCACGAGTTCTCGCAGACCCGCGCCTTCCTCCGCCGCCCGTTCGCCCTGCGACCGGCGGGCATCCAGTTCGCTGCGGCTCAGCCGCCGACCGGTGGCACAGGCATCCCGCAGGATGCGCGCATATCCGGTCAGATACTGCCCGGAAGCCGTCAGCCCCGCCATGACCCCACCCCACTCCTGACGCGCCCTGACGTGCCTTTAGTGCCGGACCAGAGTGGCATGCCCGCTCCGGCGGCAGCGTCGGCAGTGTCATCGGCGGCGTCGGCGCGCCCTTCGGACGTACGGTGACCAGAGCACCTCCCCGCGCGCCGCACGGCGCAGCTCCGGCGCACGCCGGAGACCGACCCCTCCCGCCCCGGGGCCTGATCACCGAGCCCGGCACGGGCTACCGCTTCGAAGGCTGAACCACATGGGACGCGGCACCTTTCGCATCTACCTCGGCGCCGCGCCCGGCGTGGGCAAGACGTACGCGATGCTCTCCGAAGGGCACCGCAGGACCGAGCGCGGCACCGACTGCGTCGTCGGCTTCGTCGAGCACCACGACCGCCCGCGCACCGAGGTGATGCTGCACGGCCTCGAACTCATCGAGCGCCGCGCACTGGAGTACCGGGGCGCCACCTTCACCGAGATGGACGTCGAGGCGATCCTCGCGCGCCGCCCCGCCGTGGCCCTGGTGGACGAGCTCGCGCACACCAACGTCCCCGGCTCGCGCAACGCCAAGCGCTGGCAGGACGTCGAGGAACTGCTCCGGGCGGGCATCGACGTCATCTCCACCGTCAACATCCAGCATCTGGAGTCGCTGGGCGACGTCGTCGAGGCCATCACCGGGGTGCGCCAGCGCGAGACCGTGCCCGACGAGGTGGTCCGGCGCGCCGACCAGATCGAGCTGGTCGACATGTCCCCGCAGTCCCTGCGGCGCCGGATGGCGCACGGCAACATATACAAGCCCGAGAAGGTCGACGCGGCCCTCTCGAACTACTTCCGGCCCGGCAACCTCACCGCCCTGCGCGAGCTGGCGCTGCTGTGGGTCGCGGACCGCGTGGACGAGTACCTGAACGAGTACCGGGGCGAGCACGACATCCGCTCCACCTGGCAGGCGCGCGAGCGCATCGTCGTCGGGCTCACAGGCGGCCCCGAGGGCCGCACCCTCATCCGCCGCGCCGCCCGACTCGCCGAGAAGGGCGCGGGCGGCGAGGTCCTCGCCGTCTACATCGCCCGCAGCGACGGCCTGACCTCCGCCTCGCCCAAGGAGCTGGCCGTCCAGCGGAACCTGGCCGAGGACCTCGGCGGCACCTTCCACCACGTCATCGGCGACGACGTTCCCCAGGCCCTGCTGGAATTCGCCCGCGGGGTCAACGCCACCCAGATCGTCCTCGGCGTCAGCCGCAGACGGTCCTGGCAGTACGTCTTCGGGCCGGGGGTCAGCGCGACCGTCGCCCGCGAGTCCGGACCCGACCTCGACGTCCACATCGTCACGCACGACGAGGCCGCCAAGGGCCGGGGGCGGGGACTGCCCGCGGCCCGGGGCCCGCGCCTCGGCCGTCCCCGGACCCTCTGGGGCTGGCTCACCGCCACCGTCGGGCCGGCGCTCCTCACCGTGCTCCTCCTCACGGTCCTTCCCGATCTGGGCCTCGCCAACGACATGCTGCTGTTCCTGACCTTCACCGTGGCGGCCGCCCTGCTGGGCGGACTGCTGCCGGCCCTGGCCTCGGCGGCCTTCGGCTCGCTGCTGCTCAACTGGTTCTTCACGCCGCCCATGCGTACGTGGACCATCGCCGACCCGAAGAACATCGTCGCCCTCGTGATCTTCCTCGGGGTCGCGGCGTCCGTGGCCTCCGTCGTCGACCTGGCCGCCCGCCGCACCCATCAGGCCGCCCGGCTGCGGGCCGAGTCGGAGATCCTCTCCGTCCTCGCGGGCAGTGTCCTGCGCGGCGAGGACTCCCTCGAAGCGCTCCTGGAGCGGGTCCGCGAGACGTTCGCCATGGACTCCGTGGCCCTGCTCGAACGCGACAGCGACGTCGACCCCTGGTCGACCGCCGCGAGCGTCGGTCCCCACCCCGTCGCCCGCCCCGAAGAAGCCGATGTGGACATGCCGATCGGCGAACACATGGCCCTGGCGCTGCACGGCCGGGTCCTGCCCGCCGAAGACCGCCGCGTACTCGGCGCCTTCGCCGCGCAGGCCGCCGTCGTACTCGACCGCCAGCGCCTGGTCGGCGAGGCCGAGGAGGCCCGCCGCCTCACCGAGGGCAACCAGATCCGCACGGCGCTCCTCGCCGCCGTCAGCCACGACCTGCGGACCCCCCTCGCGGGCATCAAGGCCGCGGTGTCCTCCCTGCGCTCCGACGACGTCGAATGGTCCGAGAGCGACCGGGCCGAACTGCTCGAAGGCATCGAGGACGGCGCCGACCGGCTCGACGCGCTGGTCGGCAACCTCCTCGACATGTCCCGGCTCCAGACCGGCACCGTCACGCCCCTGATCCGCGTGACCGACCTCGACGAGGTCGTCCCGATGGCGCTGGGCGGCGTACCCGAGGACAGCGTCGAACTGGACATCCCGGAAACACTGCCGATGGTCGCGGTGGACCGCGGCCTCCTGGAACGCGCCGTCGCCAACATCGTCGAGAACGCCGTCAAGTACAGCCCGCACGGCGAGCGGGTGCTCGTATCCGCCAGCGCGCTCGCCCACCGCGTCGAACTGCGCGTCGTCGACCGCGGCCCCGGCGTCCCCGACGTGGCGAAGACCCGTATCTTCGAACCCTTCCAGCGCTACGGAGACGCACCCGCGGGCACCGGGGTCGGCCTCGGGCTCGCGGTCGCCCGGGGCTTCACCGAGGCCGTCGGCGGCACCCTGACCGCCGAGGACACCCCCGGCGGCGGCCTGACGATGGTGCTGACCCTGCCCGTGGCGGAGGCGACGCCACCGGTCTCCTGACACGGCAGTCCCCGCGCCCGCGGCGTCGAGGCGTTCGCCGAGCTCAGCCGAGAGTGCCGGGGGTGCGCGGGCGCTGCGCCGTACGGCCGCCCCTGCGGCCGAGGAGCTGGGCGAGGCCGCGCCGGGTGGCGGCCACGACGACCCGGTCCTGCGGCCTCAGCACGTAACCGGGGTGCAGGTCCCACACCAGCCCGGGGTGCCTGCCCTCGTCGTCGGCGGGGGAGGAGGCCAGGTCGGGCCGGCGCTCCTCGGGGGCGGCGGTGTCCATGGCGATCACCCGCCAGGCCCCGGGCCGGAAGGACTCGGCGATGGTGCGGCCCTCCAGCTGCGGGTGCCCCGCCACGTCGACGGCGGCGAAGAGCAGGACGCGGCGCTCCACCGGGATCGCGCCGAGGATCTGGCGGCCCATCATCGCCCCGGCGAAGGCCGGGGCGGCGAGGTGGGTGACGCTGCGGCTGCGGGTGAGGGCCGCCGGGTGCGCGGCGCGCAGGGTGCGGTAGACGGCGGTGGCGAAGGCGTCGTCGTACAGGCGCAGGGCCACCCGTACCTCCGGGTTGACCGAGCGGGCGTAGAGCGAGGCCTCCAGGTTGGTGGTGTCGGAGCTGGTCAGCGCGAGCAGGGCGTGCGCGCGGTGGATGCGGGCGGACTCCAGGACGCCTTCCTCGGTGACGTCACCGAGGACGACCGGAACCCGCAGGCGCCGGGCGAGCGCCGAGCCGCGGGCCTCGGGGTCGGTCTCGACGCACACCACCGGGATCTCCAGCTCGTGGAGCCGGGCCAGGACGCGTGTCCCGATCTTCCCGAGGCCCAGCAGCACCACGTGCCCCGACAGGCCGCGCGGGGGCCGCCGCAGGGCGGTCGCCGTACGGAACGCGCCCAGCGCCTCCAGGGCGGCGGCGACCAGGACCGGCAGCAGGAGCAGGCCGACGAACCCGGCCAGGAGCTGGAGCACTTGCCGCTGGGGAGGCTCCTGCAGCGCCGGGTCGTTGATGGCGAAGACGTCGAGGAGGGTGATGTAGGCGGCGTGCGCGAAGTGGTCGCCGGTCGTCAGCCACGACGCCACCGCGAGCGCGGCCACGGCGGCCACGATGGCCGCCAGCGACCAGCGCAGCCTGCGGGAGAACAGCGAGGCGACGGGCAGCGCGGCCGCACCGAGCCGCGGGGCCGTTGGAAGGGGGCCCGGGTGGGAGACCGCCTCCAGTACGACGATGCCCCGGTCGGTCGCGGCGGCCACCGCCCGGTCGTCGGGCAGCAGTTGCGGACCCTGCTCGCCGCTCAGCTCCGAACCTTCACTGCCCGCCGGGTCGCTGGTGGTCGCCGACAGCAGGGCCAGGGTGCACAGGCCCGGACCGGCCGTCTCCCCGCGCCGTGGCGGCGTACGCTCCACCGCGCGCAGCAGCAGACCGTCGGCCTGGACCACCTTGCTGGTCCCGGCGACCGCCGTCGCGGCGAGCGCGGGAGCGGCGGTGTCGGCGTCCGACAGCACGGTCGTCGAAGAGTCCAGCTCCCGCAGGTCGATGCCCGGCTCCGCGACGATCGCCGCCTGGTCCAGGAGCTCCTCCAGGTACTGGCCGAGCTTGCGGTTGTAGAGCCGGATGACCAGGCGCAGGCGCGGGTTGAGCCGCCGTGCCAGCAGGGCGGCCCGTACGTTGGTGTCGTCGTCCTCGTAGACGAGTGCCAGGGCGGCGGCCCCGGCGACCCCCGCGGCGACCAGCACCTCCTCGACGGGCTCGGCGGCCTCCAGTACGCGCAGCTCCCGCGCTCCGGCGAGACGGTCGGCGGGCGTCGGCGCCCGGTGCCGCGCGGCCGGCACCCGGCTCAGCAGCCCGAAGCCCGGCCCGCGGCCGTGCCGGCGAGTCGAGCCGGGGGGTGTCTCACCGGCCGTGGGCACCACGAGGGTCACCCGCTCCCGGTAGACGTCGCGCAGCTCGGCGGCCAGCCGGTGGGCGAGCCCGTCGTCGCCGCATACGACCATCCGGCCCGGCGGGTCTGCGAGTTGGGAAGACGCGGTGGTCGAAGTCACGACCCAAGGATGCACGGTCCTCAGGCGCCGGCGAGGCGTCCGTGGTCGCGGGCGAAGGCGTCCAGGACCTGCCGTGGCGTGCCCCCGGTGTGCAGGAAGCGCTGGTCGAGGATGGCGGCGAGGTCGTCCAGCGCGGCACGCAGGGCGGCCGCGGAGAGTCGGACCTCGGGTTGGCGGGCCTCCGTCGCCTGATCGGCGAGGTCGGCGGCGTACGCGATGTGGCGGGCCAGCGAGGTGCGGTCGTCGCCGTCGTAGAAGTAGTACGACTCGGCGTACTGCATGAGGTCGACCGAGATCACCGAGATGCCGGCGGCCACGCTGTCGAGGATCGCCGCGCCCGCGCCCGCGCCCGCGTCCGCGCTGATCCGGTTCTCGGTGGGATGAGTGCGCGAGAGGTGGGAGAGGCGCAGCGCCAGCGCCCGGCGGCGGGCCAGGGCCGGGTAGACGCCGAGGGTCCAGGAGACGGTCGCCGTCAGCAGGACGAAACCCACCAGGGACTCCAGCGGGGCCAGGATCCGCAGCCATCCCTCGGCGGGCGCGATGTCGCCGAGGCCGAGGGTCGAGAGGTGGACCAGGGAGACGTACAGCGCGTCGATGAACCCCGCGTGGTCGCCGGGGCGCAGTCCGGTGGCGTAGGTGAAGGAGTCCGGCATGTGCGGCCAGTAGATCAGCGCCCACCCGAGGACCACGGTGAGGGCCCACACCGCGACCACGGCCACCATGGCGACGGGTCCGGCCAGTCCGGAGGCCCGGCGGTGCCCGGTCAGCGAGGCGGACAGCCGCCACAGGCCCGTCATGACCAGCCGGCTCAGCCCGCCGTGGCGTGTGGGGTGCCACAGGGTGTGGAACAGGTCCCGCAGGACGAACAGCACGAGGACCGCGCCCGCGATGTTGAACAGCCAGCTCATCCGGCTTCCTCCCCTACGTCTCTCCCGTAGGTCTGCCCACTTTGGCTCGGTCTGCCCTGGAGTGGTGTTCGCTCAGTGGAACCTCAAATCCGGATAACGATCCCATCACCGCCCCTGGGGTTCTGGGGGCACCGGTCCGGTTGTGTGATGTGCATCACTAAAGATCATGTAAAGAGCGTGCTATGAATGCGCAACTCCGTTTCCGGCCCACCCCTTGCCGGACGGCGGGGCGCCGGCACGCACCGGCTTCGCTTTACACGGCCAGGGAGATCACGGTCCGAGTCCGAGGACCGGGATGCCCAGGGTCGCCGACCGGATTACGGCATTCGCTCACAGCCCGCACCGCACCCGCACCTGCGCACCGCACTGCGCCGGTTCTGCGCCATCGAGGTAAAGCCTGATGTCACTCGACTCCATCACCAGCTCCGTTGACGACGCCGTCAGCGGATTCTTCGAGCCCATAGCCAAGTGGCTCGGAGACGTCGTCTTCTACTCCGTCCCCGTGGGCGGTACCCAGCTGCCGCTCATCGTCGCCTGGCTGGTCGTCGCCGGCCTCGTCTTCACCGGCTGGTTCGGCCTGGTGCAGGTGCGCAAGTTCCGCCTCGCGGTGGCCGTTGTGCGCGGCAAGTACGACGAAAAGGGATCGGCCGGCGAGGTCAACCACTTCCAGGCACTGACGGCGGCCGTCTCCGGCACCGTGGGTCTGGGCAACATCGCCGGTGTGGCCGTGGCCGTCTCCATCGGTGGCCCGGGGGCGACCTTCTGGATGATCCTCTGCGGCGTGCTCGGCATGGCGACGAAGTTCGTCGAGGTGACGCTGGGCGTGAAGTACCGCGAGGTGCACGCCGACGGCACCGTCTCCGGTGGCCCGATGCACTACCTGCCCAAGGGCCTCGCCGAGCGCTTCGGCGCCAACGGCAAGAAGCTGGGCAAGGTCCTGGGAATCCTCGCCTCCGCGATGATCCTCTTCTTCGGCCTCTTCGGTGGCAACCTGTTCCAGGTCAACCAGTCCTACGCCCAGCTGGTCTCGGTCACCGGTGGCGAGGACGGCATGGTCGGCTCCTCCGCCGGCGCCCTGTTCTTCGGCATCCTGGTCGCCGCGCTCGTCGGCATCGTGCTCATCGGCGGCATCCGCTCCATCGCCTCCGTCACCAGCAAGCTGGTCCCGGCCATGGCCGGCATCTACATCGTCGCCTGCCTGGTCGTCATCCTGGTCAACGTCTCGGCCCTCCCGGCCGCGATCACCACGATCTTCGAGGGCGCCTTCAACCCCGAGGGTGTCGCCGGCGGTGTCCTCGGTGCCCTGATCATCGGTTTCAAGCGGGCCGCGTTCTCCAACGAGGCCGGTCTCGGCTCCGCGCCGATCGCGCACTCCGCGGTCAAGACCAAGCACCCCGCGAGCGAGGGCCTGGTCGCCCTGCTGGAGCCGTTCATCGACACCGTCGTGATCTGCACCATGACCGCCCTGACGATCGTGATCGCCAACCCGGCCAGCTGGGCCGAGGCGCGCGCCGGTGAGTCCATCGGCGGCGTGACGATCACCTCCGACGCCTTCGGCACGGTCCTGCCGTGGTTCCCGTACGTCCTCACCATCGCGGTGATGCTGTTCGCCATCTCCACCGTGCTGACCTGGGGTTACTACGGCCTCAAGGCCTGGTCCCACCTGTTCGGCCGCTCCAAGACCAGCGAGACGGTCTACAAGGTCCTCTACACCCTGTTCGCCGTCGCCGGTTCGCTGCTCACCCTCCAGACGCTGATCGACATGGCCGACGCGGTCCTGTTCATGCTCGCCGTCATCAACATCATCGGCCTCTACCTGCTGGCCCCGGTCGTCAAGCGGGAGCTGAACAGCTTCCTCGCATACGTCCGGGCCCGCGATGCCGGAGAGATCACCGACGAGGACGGCGTCGAGGACGACGGCGACGACCAGAAGCTGGTCAAGGCCACCGTCTGACCGCCCCTGGCTCCCCGTTCCCGGCGGCCCCTCTCACCTGTGTTTTCGCAGGCGAGAGGGGGTGCTGGTGAGATCCGGGAATCGCCGATAGGGTGTAAAGAACGCGTCAAGTACTTGTCACCATTCAGTGGCGCGGGGTGTGCCGGGAAGTCTGGTCGGCGTCCTTGGGGCCGTGTGCCCGTTTTTCGCCGACGCCCCGGAAGGCCACCACCATGACCAGCCCGCGCCCGCGCATCGTCTTCGGGCTCATGCCCTGGCCCGAGCGCCAGGCCATCGCCTCGGCCCTGCGCACGGAGACCGTCGGTGGACTGGTCCTCCTGGCCGCCGCCGTCATCGCGCTGATCTGGGCCAACACCCCCTTCAGCGGCGCGTACGAGGCGATCCGCGACTTCCACTTCGGCATCCCCGCCCTCGGCCTGGACCTCTCCGTGGGGCACTGGACCGCTGACGGGCTCCTCGCCGTCTTCTTCCTCGTCGCGGGCATCGAGCTCAAACGCGAACTCGTCGTCGGAGAGCTGCGCACCCCCGCCACCGCCGCCCTGCCGGTCATCGCCGCCGTCTGCGGCATGGCCGTCCCCGCCGGCCTCTACGCCGCCACCGCCTGGGCCGGAGGCGGCAGCCTGGAGGGCTGGGCCGTGCCGATGGCGACCGATATCGCCTTCGCGCTGGCCGTGCTCGCGGTCATCTCCACCCACCTGCCGTCCGCACTGCGCGCTTTCCTGCTCACGCTCGCCGTGGTCGACGACCTCGGCGCGATCCTCATCATCGCCGTCTTCTTCACCTCCGACCTCAACTTCTGGGCACTCGGCGGAGCCTTCGCCGGACTCGTCGTCTTCTACCTCCTGCAGCGCTTCCGCGTGCACGGCTGGTGGTGGTACGTACCGCTCGGCCTCGCCGTCTGGGCGCTGATGTACAACGCCGGCGTCCACGCCACCGTCGCCGGCGTCGCCATGGGCCTCATCCTGCGCACCACCCGCGACAAGGGCGAGAAGACCTCACCCGCAAGCCGCGTATCGCACCTGATGCACCCCTTCTCCGCCGGTGTCGCGGTCCCCCTCTTCGCCCTCTTCGCGGCCGGCGTCACCATCTCCGGGAACGCGCTGGCCGAGGTGTTCACCAGCCCCGAACCGCTCGGCGTCGTCATCGGCCTCGTCCTGGGCAAGATCCTCGGCATCTTCCTCGGCACCTACCTCGCCGCCCGCTTCACGAAAGCGGAACTCAACCCCGAACTGGCGTGGGCCGACGTCCTGGGCCTGTCCGTCCTGGCGGGGATCGGCTTCACCGTGGCCCTCCTCATCGGCGAACTGGCCTTCCCCGGCGCAGCCGTCGGCGAGCACGTCAAGGCGGCCGTCCTCATCGCCTCGGTGAGCGCCGCCGTGCTGGCGGCCGTACTGCTCCGGCGCCGCAACACCGTCTACAAGCGCCTGTACGAGGAAGAGAACCTCGACGCCGACGCCGACGGCATCCCGGACATCTATCAGCGCACCCCCGCGATGCCGGCCGACGCGCAAGAGAACTGACGGGCTGAGCCGCCGGGCGTGCGGGGGCCGACGGAGGCCGACGCGCGCAGGCGGGCAGGCGGGCATACCTGATGGGGAGTCAGGGACGCGTGATCCGGACCTGGTAGCTGCCGTTGCGCAGTTCGCCCACCACCGAGATGCTGATGCCCGCCTTCTCGTCGGTGAAGGTCTCGCCCGGCCGGAACGGCGCGTCCGAGAGTTCGGCGTGGACGTTGGGCCGCCGGGTGCAGCCGCCGCTCGCGTCCGTACTGTCCGACACCGTCACCGGCCCGTGCCCGGTGTCCACCTCGGAGTCCACCTTGTAGACGAGGACGCCCGGTTTGCAGACGGCCTCGTCGTTGCCTGCCTGAGTCCGCACCTCCACCGCGTAACCGGCGCTCTCGGACAGCGGGACGAAGGCCAGTTTCGTGCCGCCCCGCACCGCCAGCGGAGAGAGCACGTGGTCACTGACCCCCGCCTTCGCCGCGCAGCTGATCTGCGTACCGTCCAGCCAGCCCAGCTTCCACTTGTGCCAGCCCAGCAGGTCGTTGTTGGCGCCCCAGTCCTCGCTCATGATGTCCCAGTGCCCGACCGCGCCTCCGCCGTCGGAGGTGTACAGGTCGGGCAGTCCGAAGACGTGACCGTTCTCGTGCGGGAGCACCCGGTAGCCGGTTTCCCGGTAGGAGCCGGAGCCGTCGTCCTGCCGGCTGTAGACGAAGGACGTGTTGGAGAGCGGGACCCCGTCGGCGGTCGGGGCCTCGCCGTTGCCCGAGAAGGTCACCGACAGGACGGTGTCGAGGGCGGAGGGTCCGGCGTTCGGCGTGACCAGGACGTTGACGAGGTCGTAGCGGCTGAAGTCCACCTCGGAGTCGGCGGCCTTGGCGATGTGCTCGACGAGCTGGCGGTAGCCCGGCTCGTAGGGGGACCCGCGCTCGATTCCGTACGCCGCGAAGGGCATCGGCATCCGCAGCCAGGTCCTTACCGGTGACTCCGCCCGGTAGCTGAGCCTGCCGTAGGAGCTGACGCGGAACCACTCGGAGGTCTGGGGGAAGAACTCCGCCAGGCGGTCCAGGGCCGTGCCCTCACCCTTGGCGTCCGGGAAGTCGATCATCAGGTTCAGGGCCCTGACCTCGCCGGTCGAGCGCGAGTACCCGGGCGGGGTCGGCAGGCCCTCGGACATCTGCACGCCCATCGTGCCGGCGATCCGGCAGGGCGCGAGCGCCGATTCGGCGGTCGCGGCCACGGGTCCGGCCGTCGAGTGGCCGCGGTGGGATATCCCGTCGCTCGCGGTCGCCGTGACGCCGAGGGCCAGCGCGGTGAGGCCGATGCACGCACTGGTGCGGCGCGGTCTGCGTATCCGGTGGCGGGTCTGCGGCATGGAGATCGCCTTCGGGTCCGCGGCAGCCGGCCGGGCCCGGTCTGCACTCTGTTCGATCACCCTCCGACGGCTGCGGCGCGGCCGCGCGCCGGAGGAGGCCGAACGTGGAGACGACCGTGACTCAGGTCACACGGAGGAGTGAAATAACCGGGGATTGGATCCCCGTTTGTACGTGAGTCCCGCGAAGTGGGGATCGGCTCCCCGTTTGGGGGAGGCGTCGTACGCGTCACCGCGCCAGAGAGGCCCCGGATGAAGAGCCCCAGCCCCACCACCGCCCCGGCGGCCCCGGCGGCATCTTCAGCGACCTCAGCCGCTTCCGCGGCCACCCCGCAGACGCGCGTGCCGCGCCCGCGCGCCGACGCCGTCCGCAACCGCGAGCGCATCCTGACGGCCGCCCGGGAGGTGCTCGTCGAGCTCGGCTGCAGCGCCCCCTTCGACGAGGTCGCCCGCCGGGCCGGCATCGGCAACGCCACCCTCTACCGGCACTTCCCCGACCGGGCCACCCTCGTCCACCACGTCGTGCTCTTCGTCATGGACCGGGTCACCGCCCAGGCCGAGGCCTCGCTCGCCGAGGAGCCCGACGCCTTCGCCGCGCTGTGCCGTTTCACGCACGCCGCCGCGGACGAGCGGATCGGCGCCCTCTGCCCCATGCTCGCCGGTGACTTCGACCGCGACCACCCCGAACTCCTTGCGGCCCGCGCCGCCTTGGAGGGCGCCGTCCAGACTCTGATGTCCGCCGGCCAGGGCGCCGGCCTCGTCCGTACGGACATCGGCTCCGGTGATCTGATGGTCGCCCTGTCCCAGCTCAGCCGTCCCCTGCCCGGCACCGCCTGCCTCGACATCGATCGCTTCGCCCACCGTCATCTCCAGTTGTTCCTCGACGGGTTGAGGGCTCCCGCCCGCTCCGTGCTGCCGGGTTCCGCGGCCACGCTGGAGGGGCTGAGCCGTAAAACCATGTGACTCGCAAGCCCGCCTTAAATATCCTTTTCCAGTCATTCCGCACAGTGAAGTGGGTACCCTCATGTCCAAAACAGCCGCGACACCGCCGCTGGCTGCCGACCCCAGCCGCTGGAAGGCGCTCGTCTTCATAGCCCTGGCCCAGCTGATGGTCGTCCTCGACGCCACCATCGTGAACATCGCCCTCCCGTCCGCCCAGACCGACCTCGGCATCTCGGACGGCAACCGCCAGTGGGTCATCACCGCGTACGCTCTGGCCTTCGGCGGACTGCTCCTCTTCGGCGGCCGCATCGCCGACAAGTGGGGCCGTAAGAACGCCTTCATCGTCGGTCTCATCGGCTTCGCCCTGGCCTCCGCCCTCGGCGGCGCCGCCACCGGCGAGGCCATGATGCTGGGAGCCCGCGCCCTCCAGGGCGCCTTCGGCGCGCTGCTCGCGCCGGCGGCCCTCTCGCTGCTCGCGGTCATGTTCACCGACGCCAAGGAACGCGCCAAGGCGTTCGGCATCTACGGTGCGATCGCGGGCGGTGGCGGCGCCGTCGGCCTGATCCTCGGCGGCTTCCTCACCGAGTACCTCAACTGGCGCTGGACCTTCTTCGTCAACATCCCCTTCGCGATCGCCGCGGCCGTGGGTGCCTGGCTGGTCATCCGCGAGCCCGTCGGCTCCCGCAACCGCGCGCCGCTCGACATCCCCGGCGTGGTCCTGTCCACGCTCGGTCTCGTCGCGCTGGTGTACGGCTTCACCCGCGCCGAGTCCGAGGGCTGGTCGGACCCGGTGACCGTGGGCATGTTCATCGCCTCGGTCGTGCTGCTGGCGTCCTTCGTCCTCACCGAGGCCCTGGTGAAGTCCCCGCTGCTGCCGCTGCGCGTCCTGCTGGAGCGCAACCGCGGCGGTGTCTACCTCTCGCTCGGCCTGGCCGTCATCTCGATGTTCGGCCTGTTCCTCTTCCTCACCTACTACCTCCAGATCGTGAAGGGCTTCTCGCCCGTCAAGACCGGCTTCGCCTTCCTCCCGATGATCGTGGGCATGATCGCCGGCTCCACCCAGATCGGCGCCCGCCTGATGACCCGGGTCGCGCCGCGCCTGCTGATGGGCCCGGGTTTCCTGCTCGCCGCCACCGGCATGCTGCTGCTGACCCAGCTGGAGGTCGACTCCTCGTACCCGGCGCTGATCCTGCCGGCGCAGCTGCTGCTCGGCCTCGGCATGGGTACGGCGTTCATGCCGGCCATGTCCCTGGCCACGCACGGGGTGAACCCGGCCGACGCCGGTGTCGCCTCCGCCATGGTCAACACCTCGCAGCAGGTGGGCGGCGCCATCGGCACCGCGCTGCTGAACACGATCGCCGCCTCGGCGACCACCGCGTACCTGACCGACCACGCGGCCGGGGCCGCGGCGGGCGGCGCGGGTGCACGGCTGATCCAGGCGCAGGCCATGGTCGAGGGGTACACCTCCGCGATCTGGTGGGCGGTCGGCATCCTGGTCGCCAGCTCGGCCATCGCCGTCGGCCTGATCAACACGGGCCGCCCGGGGGCGGGCGGCCCGGTCGCCTCGGGCTCGGGCGCCTCGGGTTCGGGTGCCGAGGCCGAGGTCAAGATCCCGGTGATCGCCCACTGACGCGGTACGGGGCTCCGCCCGCCCGGGAATGACTGACGACCCCGCTTCGTTCAAGTTTGAACGAAGCGGGGTCGGTCTTTTGTCCGGCGGCCCGGCCCGGCCCCGCCGTGGAGGAGGAGAGTCCCGTGACCTCGAACCCGACCCCGCCGACCCCCGCGCCCACGACCGTGACGGCCGCGAGGGCCGCGACGGCCGCGCTCCCGCAGGGGGCCCGTATGCCGGCGCTCTACCTCAGCCACGGAGCGCCTCCGCTCGCGGACGACCCGATCTGGCCGGGCGAGCTGGCCGCCTGGTCCGCGGACCTGCCCCGCCCGCGGGCGATCCTGATGGTCTCCGCCCACTGGGAGGAGGCCCCGCTCGCCCTCGGCGCAACGGAAACGGCGCCGCTCCTCTACGACTTCTGGGGTTTCCCCGAGCGCTACTACCGGGTCCGCTACGAGGCCCCGGGCGCCCCGCACCTCGCCGCCTCGGTCCGCGCACTGCTCCGGGCCCCCGGCACCCCGGTCCAGGACATACCCGACCGCGGCCTCGACCACGGCGCGTACGTCCCGCTGGTGGAGATGTTCCCCGAGGCCGACATCCCGGTCCTGCAGATCTCCATGCCGACCCTGGACCCGCGCCGCCTGATGGACCTCGGGCGCAAGCTGGCGCCCCTGCGCGACGAGGGGGTCCTGATCGTCGGCTCCGGGTTCTTCACCCACAACCTGGCCGCGCTGCGGCACACCGGCCCGGGCGTCCCGTCCTGGTCCGCCGAATTCGACGCCTGGGGCCACGAGGCGCTGGCCTCCGGCGACCTGGACTCGCTCCTCGACTTCGGGACCAAGTCCCCGTCGGGCCGCCTGGCCCACCCCCGTACGGAACACTTCGCCCCGCTCTTCGTCACCCTCGGCGCGGCGGACGCCGCAGGGGACCTCACCACCCGCCGCGATGCGGTGGACGGCTTCTGGATGGGCCTCTCGAAGCGCTCCCTCCAGTTCGGCTAGGGGGTCGCGTACGCCTGCGAGGTGCGGAGCGCCCCGGTGATCGTCTCGTCGATCGCGAAGCCCTTGGCGGGCCCTACGGGAACGACCACCTCGGTCCCGTAGGGCATGCGCACCTCCGACGCGACCGGGATAGGCCCGACCCTCACCCGGACGGGTGGCGCTGACGCAGCCGCCTCTCGTACCAGCGGACATCCCAGTAGCGGCCGAACTTCCAGCCGGCCTCCGTGAACTCCCCGATCCGGCGGAAGCCGAAGCGCTCGTGCAGGCGTACGGAAGCCTCGTTCGGGAGGGCGATCCCGGCGAACGCGCGGTGCACCGGCTCGTCCGCCAGCGCCGCGAAGAGCGCCTCGTACAGCAGCGTGCCGATGCCCCGGCCGACCGCGTGCGGGGCGAGGTACACGCTGACCTCCACCGACGTGGCGTAGGCCGGTTTCGGGCGGAACGGGCTACTTGTGGCGTATCCGGCTATTCGATCACCCGTCCAGGCAACCAGAAGCCGGTGCGGGCCGTCTACAGGGTGGGAGTGCAGCCAGGGGCGGCGCTGTTCGGGAGTGAAGACGGCCGTGTCGAATGTGACGGCGGTCTCACGGATGTAGTGGTTGTACACATCCGTGAGCGCGGCCAGATCGGCCTCCGTTCCGGTCCTGACCTGCACCTCTACGAGTTCTGGCGGCATTCGTTCCCCCTTCGTGGCGGGGCAGGATACTGCAAGATCTCGAAAAACAGAGAGCAACGGGGGAATTCTGTCCCGATTCCAGTCGTTGTTTCCTTCGGAAGCGGGCACTCGCAAGAGTGTCCGGTGATTACCACCGCAGAGCAGTGACGTCCAGCAGCCGCATCGCGACCGAAGTCTTCGCAAGGGAGCACGCATGGCAACCCGCGCCGCCGCCCGTCGTCAGTCCACGAGCAGCGCCCGCGCTGTGGGCGGGGAGATAGCAGACCGCGACCTGGTCGGCATGTACCTGGACGAGATCGCGCGTACACCGCTGCTCGACGCCGCCAAGGAAGTGGAACTTTCCCAGATCATCGAGGCCGGCGTGTACGCACGGCAGATCCTCGACGGACTCATAGAGCGCGAGGGCAAGACGTCGTCGCGCGAGGAGCTGGAGGCGCTGGCCGCCGAAGGCGAGCGCGCCAAGGAAGTCTTCATCCGCTCCAACCTCCGCCTCGTCGTGGCCGTCGCCCGCCGCTACCCCCGCAGCGGACTGCCCCTCCTCGACCTGATCCAGGAGGGCAACGCCGGCCTGGTCCGCGCCGTGGAGAAGTTCGACTACGCCAAGGGATTCAAGTTCTCCACGTACGCCACGTGGTGGATCCGCCAGGCCATCACCCGTTCCATCGCCGATCAGTCCCGCACCATCCGCCTCCCCGTCCACCTGGTCGAGGAGCTCGGCCGGATCCGCCGCGTGCAGCGCGAGTTCAACCGTGAGAACGGCCGGGACCCGGAGCACGCCGAGATCGCCGCCGAGCTCGACACGACGGAGAAGCGCGTCGGCGACGTACTGGACTGGGCGCGCGACCCCGTCAGCCTCAACATGGGCATCGACGACGAGGGTGAGACGCAGTTCGGCGACCTCCTCGAGGACACCTCCGCGATCTCGCCCGAGCAGTCCGTCCTCTCGCTGCTGCGCAGCGAGGAGCTGGAGGAACTGCTCGGCAAGCTCGATCAGCGCACCGCTTCGATCATCAAGATGCGGTACGGGATCGACGACGGCCGCGAGCGGACCCTCACGGAGGTCGGCAAGCAGCACGGCCTGACCCGTGAGCGGATCCGGCAGATCGAGAAGCACGCCCTGCTGGAACTGAAGCGCATGGCGCGCGACACCGGCTTCGACGCCGTGGCCTGACCGGCCCGCGGCGAAGCCCCCCGTACGAGCCCCGGCACCTATCCCCCCCCAGGTGCCGGGGCTCCCCCTTGCGCCGGTGCCGCGTCCTTCCCCCTGGCCCTGCCCCCGTCACTCTGCCCACCGCAGGGCTACGCGCCGTCCGCCGCCCGCATCAGCCGCCCGGCCAGGGCCCGCGCCCCGGCCGCGAGCGACTCCGGGGCGTGGACGGTGAACGGCAGCCCCGTCATGGCCAGCCGGGCCGCCAGCCACTCGGGCGCGTCCCCGCTCTCGAACCGGACCCGCGTGCCCCCGCCCCCGCCCTTGCCCGAGCCCGAGGCCTTGCCCCCGCTCGCGCCCTTGCCCCCGCCTTCACGCTCGCCTTCGCCGGTCCCCGCCCCGACGACTGCGACCACCTCGCCCTCCAGCCACGCCGGCAGCTCCGCCGGGACCGCCGCGAAGGTCACCTCCACCCCGTACGTCTCCCGCCCGCCGAGCCCGCGCCGCACGAACGCCTCCGCGTCCATCGGCAGCTCCCGCGGCGCGAACCGGGCCCCCGTCGCGAAGGCCTCGGCCACCCGGTCCACCCGGAAGGTCCGCCAGTCCTCCCGCTCCAGGTCGTAGGCCACCAGGTACCAGCGGCTCCCCGTGCTCACCAGCCGGTACGGCTCCACCAGCCGCTTCGTGCCCACCCCGTCCCCCGCCCGGTACGCGAACCGCAGCCGCTCCGGCCCCGCCACCGCCGACGCCATCGTGGTCAGCGTCCGCGGGTCCACGCTCGCCCCGTCCCCCCGCGTCAGCGCGGTCGTCGCCGTCTGCAGCGCGCTCACCCGGTGCCGCAGCCGTGCCGGCAGGACCTGCTCCAGCTTGGCCAGGGCCCGTACGGAGGCCTCCTCGACCCCCTCGATCGCATGCCCGGCCCCCGCCCGCAGCCCCACCGCGATCGCCACCGCCTCCTCGTCGTCCAGGAGCAGCGGCGGCATCGCGGCGCCCGCCACCAGCCGGTAGCCGCCCTCCGCACCCAGCGTGGCCTCCACCGGATACCCGAGCTCCCGCAGCCGGTCGATGTCGCGCCGGATGGTCCGGGCGCTCACCCGCAACCGGTCCGCCAGTTCGCGCCCGGGCCATTCCCGGGGAGTCTGCAGGAGGGACAGCAAGGACAGGAGCCGTGCCGGTGTGTCGGTCATGAGAACCAGGCTGCCAGCGAAATAGGACACCACCTGACCTACATGCCGTCTACGTTTCTCTCCATGAGCACCGAGACGCCCAAGACATCGCCCGAGAGAAAGAACGGGCCCGTACGAGAAGAGCGGAACGACACTCCCGCAGAAGCGCCGGGCGACATACCCGGCGCCCCCGGCGCGTCCAGCGCCCCCGGTTCGCGCGCCGACCGCCGCCGCTGGCTCGCGCTCGCCATCGTGATGACCGCGGCCTTCATGGACCTGGTCGACGTCACGATCGTCAACATCGCGATACCCGCCATGCGCCAGGACTTCGGCGCATCCACCAGCGCGATCCAGTGGATCACCGCCGGCTACGCCCTCGCCTTCGCCGCGGGCCTGATCACCGGCGGTCGTCTCGGTGACATCTACGGCCGCAAGCGCCTCTTCCTCGTCGGCATCGCCGGCTTCACGGCCGCCTCGCTGCTCTGCGGCATCGCCGCGAACCCGGGCATGCTCGTCGCCTCCCGCCTGCTCCAGGGCGCCATGGCGGCGCTGATGGTCCCGCAGGTCCTGGCGATCATCCACGTCACCTTCCCGCCCCACGAGCGCGGCAAGGTCTTCGGTATGTTCGGCGCGATCGTGGGCCTCGGCGCCGTCTCGGGCCCGATGCTCGGCGCGCTGCTCACCCAGTGGAACCTCTTCGGCCTCGAATGGCGCCCGATCTTCCTGATCAACCTGCCGGTCGGTATCGCGGGCGTGATCCTGGGCCGCAAGTACATCACCGAGTCGAAGGCCCCCCAGGCGCTGCGCCTCGACCTCGTCGGTGTCGTCCTCGCCACCCTCGCCCTGGTCATGCTGATCTTCCCGCTCACCCAGGGTCGTGAGAACGGCTGGCCGGTGTGGGGCTTCGTCTGCATGGTCATGGCGCCGCTCGTCTTCATCGGCTTCATCGCGTACGAGAAGTACAAGATCAAGAAGGACGGCTCCCCGCTCGTCGAGCTCTCCCTCTTCAAGGTCAAGAGCTTCGCCGGCGGTATCGCCGTCCAGCTGACCTTCGGCATCGCCACCGGCATCTTCTTCCTGGTCTGGACGCTGTACATGCAGATGGGCCTCGGCTGGAGCGCCCTGCGCGCCGGGACCACCGGCATCCCGTTCTCCATCGCCGTCTCGGCCGCCGCGGGCCTGTCGGTCCAGAAGCTGGTGCCGCGCTTCGGCCGCAAGGTGCTCCAGGCCGGCGCCCTGACCATGGCCGCGGGACTGCTCCTCTACATCTGGGAGTCGCAGCACTACGGCATGGGGATCACCTCCTGGCAGATGGCCGCCCCGCTGGTCGTCATGGGCCTCGGCATGGGCCTGATCGTGGCGCCGCTCACGGACACCGTGCTGTCCGAGGTGCCGCGCGAGCACGCCGGCTCGGCCTCCGGCCTGATCAACACCACCGGCCAGATGGGCAACGCCCTGGGTCTCGGCCTCACCTCCGTCGTCTTCTTCGGGGTGATCGACGACGACATGGTCCTCGGATCGCCGTACGTCGACGCCTTCCGCACCGCGCTGTGGTGGGTCGTGGCCGTGCTGGTCGTGATCTTCGCGGTGATGTTCATGCTGCCGCGCAAGCAGGCTCCGGCCGGGCGGCACGAGGAGGCACCGGGCGGCGGGAAGCCCTCGGCCGACGCGGGCGCCCCGGACGCCTCGGGCGCCACCGCCGCCGTAGGCCCGGCCGCCGAGAAGGTCCCCGTGGTCTGAGGTCCCAGTGACCCGAGGGCCTCCGGCCCGCCTCACGGACATGCCCGCTTTTGTTGGCGGGTGTGTCCGTTTCTCTTTGCTTCACTCGAAACTGGGCGTACGGTAGAGGTGAAACCACAGAGTCGGGCACGAAACGGACGTAAATCCACATGTACGCACCGGAGCGCCAACAGGAGATCCTCCGCCTCGCCCGCGAGGCGGGCCGGGTCGACGTCCTGTCCCTGGCCGACCAGTTCCAGGTCACCGCCGAGACCGTACGCCGTGACCTCACGGCCCTCGACCGGGCGGGCCTGGTCCGCCGCGTGCACGGCGGGGCCATACCGGCCGGCCGCCTCAACTTCGAGCCGGACCTCACCGAGCGCGAGGCCACCGCCGCCGACGAGAAGGACCGCATCGCGGCCGCGGCCCTGGCCGAATTCCCCGACGGCGGCAGCGTCGTCCTCGACGCCGGCAGCACCATCGCCCGCCTCGCGGCCGCGATCCCGGTCGACACCGCGCTCACCGTGGTCACTCACGCGCTGCCCGTCGCCGCCCGCCTCGCCGACCACGCCGGCATCGACCTCCACCTGGTCGGCGGCCGCGTCCGCCACCGCACCCGGGCCGCCGTCGACGCCTGGGCGCTGCGCGCCTACGCCGAGATCCGCGCCGACGTCCTCTTCCTGGCGACGAACGGCTTCACGGCCGAGGGCGGCCTGACCACCCCCGACCTCGCCGAGGCGGCCGTCAAGCGCGCCGCGATCGCCGCCGCCCGCCGCGTCGTCCTCCTCGCCGATTCCGCCAAGGCCGGCCGGGAGCAGTTCGCGTGCTTCGGCTCCTTCGCGGACGTCGACCTGCTCATCACGGACGCGGGGCTCGCCCCCGCTCACAAGGCGGCGATCGAGGCCGCCGGTACGGAAGTTGCGCTCGTATGATCCTCACCGTCACCCCCAACCC
>NZ_JBEXNN010000004.1:336373-343796 GCF_040611115.1 Streptomyces sp. NPDC003038 | reverse complement strand
TTCGCGGTGCGCGGCGCCGCCGAGATGGTCAAGTTCTGCGCGGAACACGGGATCGCGCACGAGGTGACGGGCAAGTTGATCGTCGCCACGGAGCGGGAGGAGTTGCCGCGCCTGCACGCGCTCGTACAGCGGGGCCGGGAGAACGGCATTCCGGTGCGGGAGCTGGGCCCGGCCCAGATCACGGAGTACGAGCCCGAGGTGCGCGGCCTGGCGGCGATCCACGTGGGGACCACCGGGATCGTCGACTACGGGCAGGTGGCGGCCCAGCTGGCGGAGTCGTCGGGGGCGGAGATCGTCTACGGCGGCGCGGTGGACCTCATCGCGCGGCGCGCGTCGGGAGTGGCGGTGCGGACCACCTCGGGCGCGGTGGTGAAGGCGCGGGTGCTGGTGAACTGCGCGGGCCTGCAGTGCGACCGGATCGCGCGGCTGACGGGGGACGATCCAGGGATGCGGATCGTGCCGTTCCGGGGCGAGTACTACGACCTGGCGCGGCCGGAGCTGGTCCGCGGGCTGGTGTACCCGGTGCCCGACCCGGCGTTCCCCTTCCTGGGCGTGCACCTGACCCGGGGCATCGGCGGCGGCGTCCACGTCGGGCCGAATGCGGTGCCGGCGCTGGCCCGCGAGGGATACCGCCGGGGGACGGTCCGGCCCCGCGACCTCGCCGACGAGCTGGCCTGGCCGGGAGCCTGGCGGATGGCCGCGCGGCACTGGCGGTACGGGGCGGGCGAGATCCACCGCTCCCTGTCGAAGCAGGCCTTCACCCGGGCCGTACGACGCCTCCTGCCGGCCGTCGCGGCGGCGGACCTGCACCCCGCCGCGGCCGGGGTGCGGGCTCAGGCCGTACTGCGGGACGGGACCCTGGTGGACGACTTCCTGATCCGGGAGGCCCCGCGCACGGTCCACGTCCTCAACGCCCCCTCGCCCGCGGCGACCGCCTCGCTGCCGATCGGCCGCGAGATCGCGGGCCGGGCCCTGCGGAGCCTGCGCTCGGCTTAGGGGGTGACCGGTGGACCCGCGGGTCGGGCCGAGAGCCGGAGCCGCGCCGAGAGCCGGAGCCGCGCCGAGACGCGGAGCCGGGCCGAGAGCCGGAGCCGCGCCGAGAGCCGGAGCCGCGCCGAGACGCGGAGCCGCGCCGAGACGCGGAGCCGGGTCCCGACCGGCCCAGCCGCAGACCAGAGCAGGCCCCGACCGGACCCGGACCCAGAACGGACCCAGAACGGACCCGGACCCGGACCCGGACCCAGAACGGGCCCAGACCCGGTTCAGAGCCGGGACCCGGCCCCGCCGTGATCCACGGGGTACGCCGCGGCCCCTCGCCGCCGAGCGGTCGGCCCCCGGACCCCGCCGCGTAGAATTGGCGCATTGTGTCTGAGTCCCGAAACCCCCAGCCGCCCAGCCTCCCGGACGCCGCGCCGGAGGCGCATTCGTACGTGCCGCCCAAGTGGCGGACCGAGCCCAGGTTCCCCGACGGGCCCGCGCCCGATCCGGCCGGGTCGCACCATGAGCGGCGGATCCGGAGCTTCCAGCCCCGGCGCAGCCGGGTGACCACCGGCCAGGGCGAGGCCCTCAAGCGCCTCTGGAGCACCTGGGGCCTGGACATCGACGGCCTTGAGGTCATCGACCTCAAGGCGCTCTTCGGCGGCCTTCCCGTTGTCCTGGAGATCGGCTTCGGCATGGGCGAGGCCACCGCTCAGATGGCCGCCGCCGACCCCGGCACCGGGATCCTCGCGGCCGACGTGCACACTCCCGGGCAGGGGAACCTCCTCGCCCTCGCGGAGCGCGGCGGCCTCGACAACATCCGCGTGGCGAACGGCGACGCGATCATCCTGCTGCGCGAGATGCTGCCGCCCGATTCGCTGGCCGGGATCCGCGTGTACTTCCCGGACCCGTGGCCCAAGGCCCGCCACCACAAGCGGCGCCTGATCCAGCCCGAGTTCCTCACGCTGGCTGCGACCCGCCTGGCCCCCGGGGCCGTGCTGCACTGCGCGACCGACTGGGAGCCGTACGCCGAGCAGATGCTCGACGTGCTGACCGCTCACCCGGACTTCGAGAACACGCGGCCCGAGGGCGGTTATTCGCCCCGCCCCGACTTCCGGCCTCTCACCCGCTTCGAGGGCCAGGGTCTCGACAAGGGCCACCGCGTACACGACTTGCTCTTCCGTCGCATCGAGAACTGACAACGTCACTGCCTGTGTCAGACCCACTCTGTAGGGTCATGATGTGTTCCGAGCGCTTCCCTTCGTGCTCGCACGCCCGTCGGGCACGGTCCGCACTGGCGTGCTCGTCGCTCTGCTCGCCGTCCTGACCGTTTCCGGGCTGTCCATCCTCGAACTGGTACGGGAGCAGACCGGCACCCCCGGCTTCTTCGTCGGCCTCGGTCTGGCCCTGCTGCCAGTGCCGCCCCTCATGGCGGTCTTCCGGTGGCTGGGCCGGGCCGCGCCCGCGCCCTGGCCGCAGCTGTTGTTCTGCTTCGGCTGGGGCGCCTGCACGGCCGCGCTGATCGCCATACTGGCCAACAACTTCGCCACCGACTGGATAGCCGCGGCCACCGCCGACCCCTCCGAGGCCGACCAGCTCGGCTCGGTGGCGATCGCCCCGGTGGTGGAGGAGAGCGCCAAGGCAGCCGCCCTGCTGCTGGTGTTCGTCTTCCGAGGACGCCACTTCACCGGCCCCGCCGACGGTTTCGTCGCGGCCGGCTTCACCGCCACGGGCTTCGCCTTCACCGAGAACATCCTCTATCTCGGCAATGCCTTCGACGAGGACCTGGCCGAAGGCACCGGCGTACTCGACTCGGTAACGGCGGCGACCTTCTTCGTACGGATAGTGCTTTCGCCGTTCGCGCACCCGCTGTTCACGGTGTTCACCGGCCTCGCCCTGGGCGCGGCCGCGCGCAGCGCCCGCCGTTCGCGCAGGATCGGCCTGCCGCTGCTCGGCCTCGCGCTCGCCATGGGCATGCACGCGCTGTGGAACGGCTCCTCGCGGCGCGGGGAGTACGGGTTCTACGCGGTCTACGGCTGCGTGATGGTCCCGGTGTTCGGGCTGCTGCTGTGGCTGGCGGTGCGGATACGGCGGCGCATGCTGCGGGCCGTCGCCGCCGAGCTGGCGAAGTACGCGGCCGCGGGCTGGTTCGCGCCGGCCGAGGTGCCGGCCCTGGCGTCGCCGCCGGCGCGGTCACTGGCCCGCGCCCTGGCCCGCCGCAGCGGAGGCCGGGCGGCGGGGCGGGCGGTCGCCCTGTACGCGGCGGACGCGGCGGCGCTGGCTCTGCTGCGCCACCGGGCGCGCCGCGGCGGCCCGGCGCGGGAGCCGGACTTCGTGGGGCGGGAGCGGGAGTTGCTGCGCCGGCTCTGGCTGCGCCGGGCGACCGCGGGGCCCGCGCTGGCCCGGGCGGCGGTCATGGAGGAGCTGCTTCCGCCGTGGTTCGACCCCTTGCCCCGCGGGCCCGGCCGAACCGCCGACACCGCGGCCGCACCACACGCATCACACGCGCCGCACGCACCGGCGACGGCCCCCGCACAGGCCGCCACCGTGGCCGGCGTACCCGTCCCCAGGCAGGTCGGCCCCGGCCTGGCGGACCTCAGACGTTGAGGCCCTTGGAGGTCAGCCACGCCAGCGGATCCACCGTCGAGCCGCCCTTGCGCACTTCCAGGTGCAGGTGGGGGCCGGTGACATTGCCGGTGGCGCCGACGCGGCCGATGGTGTCGCCCGCCCCGACCGAGCCGGAGGTCACCGACATCGAGGACAGGTGGCAGTACCAGATCTCCGTACCGTCCTCGAGCTCCAGGACGATCCGGTAGCCGTACGCACCGGACCAGCCGGCCGAGGTGATCTTGCCCGCGGCCACGGCCTTGACCGGGGTGCCGGTCGGCGCGGCGAAGTCGAGGCCGGTGTGGTGGCCGGAGGACCACATGGAGCCGGAGACGCCGTAGTGGGAGGTGAGGGTGTAGGCGGAGGTGGGCAGCGAGTAGCTCCCGGCCCGTTGGGCGAGGCGTTCCTGCCCGGCCTTGGCCTCGGCCGCCTCCTGGGCCGCCTTCGCCTCCTGTGCGGCCACCTCCTCGGCCTTCGCCGCGGCCGCCGCGGCTTCCTCGGCCGCCTTGAGCGCCGCCTCCCGCTTCTCCTTGGCCTCCTGGGCCGCGGCTTCCCGCGCGATCCGCTCGTCCTCCGCCTGGGCCTGAGCCGTGGCGGCGTCCTGCTGTGACTCGGCCTGCTGGAGGATGCGGTTGAGCAGCACCTCGCCGGCGTCGGCCCTCCGGTCGGCCTGCTGCGGGATGATCCCGGTCTTCGCGGCCGTGCCGGCGCCGTCCGCCTGCTCCCCGACGGTCCCGCCACCGGAAGGGTCACCGCCGGAAGTGTCACCGCCGAGCAGATCGGGCAACGAGGGCATGGAGATGGTGACTTGAGGCCGGTCCTGCGCGTTGGCGATGCCGCCCGCGCCGACCGCGGCGATCACGCCGACGCCGAGCACGGTGGAGCTGCGGGCGAGCCCTCCGCGCTGCTTGGCCACCCGGTGCTTCCCGCGGACCGGTCGGACCGAATCCTCGGTGGGATTCCACTCGCCCCAGGCCCCCGCGGTGGGCGGTTCCTGGATCTCGGTGCCTTCAGGGGCAGGCAAGTTAGAGGCCACCTGGGCACACTCCTCATTGACGCGCACGCGCGCGGCGCCATCTCTTGCGACGGCTGGGACGACCGCTCTGCGTTATCAAAAGGTAATAGACGCGGGGGAATGATTCCAAGCTGTTGCGATTGATCGTTCCGGCCAATCCGCCACTCCCTGACGGGCTTTGGCCTGCGCTTTCCCTATGAAAAAGGGCGCAACAGGGGCAAAGATCAGGCACCACCCCATGCTCTTCAGCCACACCCGCCCATGACGCCCCGTCAATCGAATTGCGCAGAGCACGGCTTCAGCTACGCACCGTCACCCGGCCCCTCGTCGCGACGTACCACCGGCACGGTCAGCCCCCGCCCCGGCCGGCCCCGCCCCGGCCGGCCCACCGCGAGCAGCGCCATGTCGTCCGTCGTCCCGCCGCCCGTATGCCGGCGCACGTCGCCGCTGAGCGCGCCGAGCAGCGCCTGCGGCCCGGCGAAGACCCGCCCGCGCAGCCGGTCCACTGGGTCGTAGAAGACGCCCGACCGGTCCCGGGCCTCGGTCAGCCCGTCCGTATAGAGGAGCAGGATGCTCCCGGCCGGGAAGGCCCACTCGTCGGGCCGGTCGGGCCACGTTCCCAGCTCGCCCATACCGAGCGGCAGAGCGGCTTCCGCCGGGGCGAGGACCGTCAGCTCCCCGTCTCCGCGCAGCAGCAGCGGCTCGGGGTGCCCCCGGTTGAGCAGCCGCAGCCCCTCGCCGTCCGGCGGGATCTCCCCGAGCACACACGTCGTGAACCCTTCCACCGCGTCCAGGCTGCCGCGCCGGGTGCCCTCCCGGGCCAGCGCGCGCTCCAGCCGCCGCGCAACGCCCTCCAGCGTCGGCTCGCTCTCCGCCGCCTCCCGGAAGGCCCCGAGGACCACCGCGACGGCCTCGACCGCCCCCAGCCCCTTGCCCCGTACGTCACCGACCGCCAGCCGCACGCCGTGGGGGGTGTCCTGGACGGCGTACAGGTCCCCGCCGATGAAGGCGTCGGCCTGCGCGGCCTCGTACCGGGCGCAGACGTTCAGGCCCCCGACCTGCTCGGCGGGCGTCGGCAGCACCGCCCGCTGCGCGGCCTCGGCGATCCCGCGCGCCGAGGCGAGCTGCGCACCGCTGCGCCGCACCACCCGGTTGATCAAGGCCGCCAGTCCGGAGACCGTCACGACGGTGGCCAGCTCGGTCAGTGCCTCGGCCTTCCAGCTGGTGCCGTGGTGGATGTGCAGCACGAACACGGCGAGCGAGGCCAGGACGCTGGTCAGGACCGTGGCCCTGAGGCTGAACAGCGGGGCGGCGATCAGCGGGGCCGCGGAGAAGAAGGGGGACCCGGTGAAGCTGGGCGGGCTCAGCAGGTCGAAGACCGTCCCGAGGGAGATCAGCGTGGCCGGCAGCAACCGGACCACGCGCCGGGCCGCACCGTTCCCGGCCGCGTCCGCGTGCTCGCCGTCCTGCCGCACGTCCAGCCCCACCACACCGCTCTCCTGCCGCCCGGTCCCGCGCACGGGTGCGGGCCGCTGCCGCCTCGCCCCCTCAAGGCTCGCGGCAGGGGCCTGCGTACGGCGACCCGGCGGCGGCCGACCGGGTGAAGAAGGGCGCGGAGAGGACCGAAGGCGTCCGGTAGGCATCCCGGGACATGACGAAGGCCCGGCTCCCCAAGGGGAACCGGGCCTTCGTATTGAGTAGCGGGGGCAGGATTTGAACCTACGACCTCTGGGTTATGAGCCCAGCGAGCTACCGAGCTGCTCCACCCCGCGTCGGTAAACCCAACTCTACGCCATCCGGGGGGAACCCTCCGCCAATTACCTTCCCCACTCCCCCTCGGACCCTCATCGCCGCAGGTCAGAGGCCTTAAACCCATCCGAAGGGGGCCTCCAACCGGCCTTGGTGAAGCCGGATTTGCGGCCCTGCTTACGTGAACCTGGGGAGCGGGAACCGCGGGCGGACGCCAGAGCGCCCCGCCTGGCCGAAACCAGACGGGGCGCTCCACAAGCCGTAGGCCATGTCGGACTCGAACCGACAACCAACGGATTAAAAGTCCGCTGCTCTGCCAATTGAGCTAATGGCCCTCCACGTGCTCACCCCAGAGCATAGCCGGACAGCGCCCGTGGGCCGATCGGATATCGACTGACCGGCCCCGTCGTCGCCCTCTGGACCCCGGGAAGCCGACAGGGCCCGTACGACACGCGGGTGTCGTACGGGCCCTGTCAGGCACTCAGTTCAGCGAGCGGTCAGCCGTTGCGCTTCCAGCGCGGCTTGTCGTCGCGGCGGCCGCCGAAGGAACCGGTGGAACCGGAACCGGACGGGCGGTGGTCGTCACGGCGGCCGTACGGACGGTCGCCGGCGCCACCGGAGCGGAAGCCACCGGACGGACGGTCGTCACGACGGTCGCGGTTGAACGGACGGTCGCCGCCACCAGAGCGGAAGCCGCTGCCCGAGGTGCGGTCGTCACGGTTGTACGTGCCGTTGCCGGTGGCCGGACGGTCGTCGCGGTTGTAGCTGCCGCCGGTCGGGCGGTCGCCACCGGAGCGGAAACCACCGGACGGACGGTCGCCACCACGGTCGTCACGGTTGAAGCCACCCGAGGGGCGGTCGTCGCGACGGAAGCCACCACCGGAGGGACGGTCACCACCGGAGCGGAAACCACCACCGGACGGGCGGTCGCCACCAGAGCGGAAACCACCGGACGGACGGTCACCACCACGGTCATCGCGGTTGAAGCCACCCGAGGGGCGGTCGTCGCGACGGAAGCCACCACCGGAGGGACGGTCACCACCGGAGCGGAAACCACCACCGGACGGGCGGTCG